>CAMCUM010000055.1 GCA_945878975.1 Legionella genomosp. 1 | reverse complement strand
AGAGCATATTTTTTATTTATTTTTCAGGAATATGAGTAAAAATGATAAATTCAACTTGAAACTGACCGTTTTTGTTTTATTTTAGCTAAAAAGAGACCGATTAACGGACGAACCAGCATTGATCACTTTTTTGCCGATCAATTTAGGCTTATAGGGTCTATTGACAATTCAGACCCCTATGTCCCGCGGCTTGTCCGCGAGATCCAGTTCGAACTTTATCAGCTCAATCAGTCTTCGCATTATTCAAGATTCCTGGGTCCCACGGACAAGCCGCGGGACGGTGGGCTTCGTTAGATGTATTGTCGACGGACCTTAGTAAAAAAATTATTTGTTAACTTCTTCTTTCAATTTCGCGCCAGCTTTGAAACTTACGACATTGCGTTCTGGAATATTCAAAGGAGCGCCTGTGGTAGGATTGCGTCCTGAGCGTGCTGCGCGTTTTTTTACAGAGATGCTCACAAATCCTGGCAGAACCAGTGAGTCGCCTTTGCGTAGCAATCCAGTAATAGATTCAATCGTTGCATTGAGTGCATTTTCTGCATCTTTTTTTGTTAATCCTGCTGCTGCACTGATTTCTGCAATAAGTTCGCCTTTTTTCATCATGTTCCCCTGGTTGTTATGTTAGTGCTAAATTTAAAGCGTATCGCAGTTCAACAATCTTGTATAGTGCTCTGTCACGGTTTTTTCTAATAGCCTGAGTTGATAGTTTATATATTAATCAAGCTATCTCGTTTGCAACCCAAAACAATGGTAGGTGATATGCCTGATATTTCAGTGATTGATTATGTTTCATCTGGGTTATGATGCTTTTAACGTTTGTTTGTGCTTGTATTTCGCTATTTTAAGTATCAATACTGTACAAATCTGTTTTTTTGACTTAAAATCCAACACTAAATTAATTTTATGGGCTTTTAGTCATGGCATTTCTTCTCACTTTATTAGGAACTGATACAAAATTTGTGCCTGGAGAAAAGAGTCAAGGTATTCTCGTGAGTGAAACCTTAAGTTTCATGTCAACTTGCGTTGATCCAGGAACGAAAATCCTTGCGTCAGGGGAGCCTATTCCTAACTTGCCTGAAATAGTAGTCCCTTATCGTAGCCCAGGTGTGACGGTGATTGAAGGACCGGTTACATCGGGCAGTGATGTTTATGAAAAAATAGCAGACGGTGTTTACGAACTATTAAATGCCATGCAGGGTCGTGAACATCAATTTACTTTGATGGGACATAGTCGAGGTGCGGTAGAATGCATCGTTGTGTCCCATGAGATCCAACGTATTCAGGACACAGTCAGTAGGTGCGCAACCTCACCCACGAAAGCAGAACTTATTGATATTATTTGTGACTCACCATGCGATAAAACCAAAGCGGAGTTAAAAAAACGGCTAGAACCGTTGAAAGGATCTGAGGAAATTTCCTTTGATTCTATTCTACAAGGCTTTCAATGTTCAGGGGAAGGTGAGCTGGAAATCAGCTTGTTTGCATTGGATCCAGTGCCTGGCGTAGAGCATGAGACGGTAGCCGGAAGACTTTTATCTAAGGTTTGGTGGAAAGATGAGCGTCATTATGTTATCCCTCCTATTGTGAAGGATTATCGACAAATTGTTTTGGAAAATGAAACATCGGTTGGATTCCGAGGTATTGTGCCGAAAGCATCTGATCCCGCAAAGACGCAATATAAATTGCTCAATATGTTGGGGCATCACGGAACCGCTTCGGGTAATCCTTTGGATCAGACGCAGCGTGCAGCATTTCTAAAAGATGCTGATAAAACCAGAGATTGTCAAATCGTCACAATGGCACAATTGTATGACTTTTTAGGAAAACATGGCGTTCAATTTAAAGCGGATACAAACGATGTATTTTTGACATCTTATTTCAACAAATATCATCAAACTAAATTATCTGAGAAATCAGTCATTGAGTCGAACCAATTTAAAAAGGAACATTATGACAGAATGGCTTCTTTCAGATCTTTCTATGAAGCATTTAACCAAACTTTCTATCCTGCTGGTCAAGAGGATATGCATCTTCGTTGGTTTAGAGCAGTGGATGATGATAGGAAATTATACACATCCCATTTGGATGCAGTCACTAGTTTAAATTCTTTGATTCATTTTAAGAGACTAGGTGTTATCAATGAAGAGCATGCGATGCTAAGCATAGGACTATCTTTAGACTTTGTGACTGAGACACAAGCTCAAGAAGCGTATATTGAGTGGTTTATTACTGAATTTTGCAAGATCAATCCAGAGCGCGCTCTTCAAGCATTGCAAAAAGAGCTGGCGAGAGAGATTGTTAGCGATAATATTCAGAATGGTATTATCTCGATTGTGAAATCGTTGATTGAAACGTTCCTGCGCAATGGGTTGACTCATGATCGGAAAGAGAAGATATTGGGTGCTTTGCGCCTGTTACCAGCATTGAAGTCTCCAGAAAGCACGGCAGATGATCCTCTATCAAGATTTAAAGAGGATCTTTATAGCAGTTTGTTGACTGAAATGCGGCAGGGCGTAGATGAGCAGGTGAACTCACAATTTGTGGATCTGAGCGATTTGGTATTCGCCTTGGAAGATAATGGAGCAGATGATAAGGCGTTTGATGCGTATCGCGTGGCTTTCAGTAAGAGAGAGCAATTTTTGTCCACATCAAATAATCTCGCCGAAGTAATTGATTGTTTTTCTTACCCAGATGTAGCTACCCAACAGAAGTTTGAAAAACAAGTACGGCGGCTGCGATATTATGCAGAAGGCGTGGAATTGTACTGTGCTAAGGCAATGCTTATAAGAGGTTTGACGTTTCCTGAGCCGAATACTAGTGCGGAAGCACGTTTTATAGAGAAAGTACGCATTTTCATGCAAGGGCTCGAAGGACAATTGCTTCTTGATAATCAGAGATTACAAGCTCAAAATCAAGAAAAAGATGTTCTGATTTTGGATTTAGAAGCCAAGCTTGAACAGCAAAGAGTAGACAGAGTGAATGTTGACAGCCGCTTAAGCGACGTCATGAAAGCTTACGAAGGAAATCATCAAGCTCTTGACACCGCCCAAAAGTTACTTGAAGAGAAAAAACTGGAGCGAGAAAGAATCGAATCGGCGCTCCAATCTGAAGTTGATCGTCTTACTGCGGTAGTAAGTCAACAGAAAGACGCTGAAAAGTTGCACAATGCCGAGATTTCTCGTCTTAATCTTGTGGTGCGTTGTCAGGAAGAAGCTGAACCGATGAGGCAAGCAGAGATTAGTAGTCTTAAAGCAGAGCTGCGTCATAAAAAATCCTCTGAAGAACGGCTCCAATCAGAGGTTTCTCGTCTTGCAGAAGTAGAAGTTGCTAAAGCGCGTCTCGAATTAGAGGTTTTGCGTCTTGGACAGGTGGAAGCCGCAGCTGCTAGCTTAAGTAATGCAAATAGAGCAATCAACCAAGAACTGGTTCAGTTACGGGAAAAAGTGAATACAGCCAATACGCGATGTCAGACTACAGAGTATCCCTTTTCTGGTATTTCGCTACAGATTATAGGTGGTTTTGCTGCAGTCATTGGTATTACTGCCGTTGGACTTGCAGGAGCGGCGTTAATGCTGGCATTGTCTTGGCAGCTTGTCGCAGTCGCAAGCATCGGAGCCGCCGTCGCAGCTGTCGGGCTCTTTGCTTATCGTGAGGGCGCGCAGCGCCAGGTTAAAGAGGCGGTCCGTGTTGCAATGAATCAGCCTGCAACCGTTACGAGTAATATATGACACTTATTCAAAATGAGTCACAATCCATTGGCGATCGATGATTACCATTCTGGCAGCTTATTTATGGCGCGTGGTTTTGAATAAACAATTTGAGGGTAGTAGCTGGTATCATCTCTGCGCCTATTTTGTTAGCCAAAATGATAACTGGTCTCATCTTGATGTTGGCGCTGGCTTTGCCGATATACGCGTATTATCATGCCATTTAACCTAATGC
This sequence comes from Legionella genomosp. 1, assembly GCA_945878975.1. GTDB lineage: Bacteria > Pseudomonadota > Gammaproteobacteria > Legionellales > Legionellaceae. Next base: position 11,353 of record CAMCUM010000055.1, on the reverse strand, counting down.
AGGGAATAGGGATGATGAAAGGGCAGATGAAGCGCGTGGCAGTTGTGATATCATGCAACTATGTTGAATAGCCTTTCGGGACTCTATGTTGAATAAAAACAGCGCGGTACCTGCTGCTCACTTAAATGAGCGTTATATTCAATTGCTATTATTTATGACCCCATTTTTAATGGGTTGTGGGATTGACTTATATATCCCATCTTTGCCGGTCATTGGCGCGCAATTTCATGTATCCAATCAGTTAGTACAACTGACGATTGCTTTGTATATGCTAGGGTTTGGATTAGGCCAGGCAGTGTTGGGCGTATTATCTGATTTGTTTGGCCGTAAAAAGATTATCATCGGGAGTACGATTTCATATTCCCTTATGAGCTTTGTTATTGCGGTGTATTCACCCACTATTTTTCATTTGATTTCTGAGCGCTTTATTCAAGGGTTTGCCATTGGTGGTATGGCAGTCTCTTGTCGCGCTATCATAGCTGATTGCTATCGTGGTTTGAAATTGCACAAAACCTTATCCTTACTTTCAATGGGGTTTGGTTTGGGGCCTATTATAGGTCCTTTGATTGGATCCTATTTACAATATTATTTCGACTGGCAAGCTGACTTTTATTTTTTTGCCCTATATAGCTGTTTCATCTTATTGTTGATCCTATTGAAATTACCGGAAACCTCCTTAAATCGACATGAGCGGCATCTTGGGAAAATATTTAAAAATATTGTAAAAATAAGCCTAAATATCACATTTATAACCTGCACGTTATGGGGCGCTTTGGCGTATTCATTTTTGGTTGTTTTTACGGCTGTGTCGCCTTTTTTGATTCAAAACACCTTGCATTACTCAGTCATTGACTACGGAAAAATCATTTTTATTTTGGGATTTGGTTATTTTTTGGGGACGTTTTTGAATCGGTTTTTATTAAGCTATTTTTCGCCTATGCAAAACACTGCTCATGGCTTAATTGGGATGTTTTTATTTTCGGCTTGTTTGCTAGGTGTGACGTGGCTAGCACCTGTGAGCATTATGACACTCATTATCCCTGTTTGGTGCGTATTTTTCTTTAGTGGCATGGTGTTTCCAAATAGTATGACCAAAATTATTGCTTTGTTTTCCCATTCAGCAGGTACAGTGGCAGCTTTATATGGCACTTGGTTAGGCGTGGTCGTTTCTATCATGACCGCAGTCACAGGCGCGCTGAACATCAATTCTCAGCAAAGTTTGGCAATGATGTTCCTTAGCATGGTGACAACGAGTGTTTTGCTTTTTGTCGCCGGAATTTATTTAGAAAACTCTGATCGTAGCCTTGATGGAGCGATAGCGTAATCAAGGTTCCCTATACCCTTTGAAAATTGACAAACCAATATTTGGTGCCTAAAATAGACCTAAATAAACCTTTTTTCGGACTATTTTGTGAATATCATATCTGCGAATGAAATAAAAAAACACGGGGTCTCTGTTCTTGAAAAACAATTAAAACAAGGGCCTATTCATGTTTTCAAGCATAACAATCCTTTGTTTGTTGTAATTTCTGAAAGTGATTATAAAATTTTGATCGAGCAGAAAAGCCAACCAAGCGGATTGTTTGCGATGCTGAAAAAGAGTCATACTGGAAAACGTACGAAAAAAGATATTGATAAACAGCTGCAAGATGAACGAGATCAATGGAAGTGATCAGGCTCTTTTTAGACGCATGCATTATCATTTATTGGGTAGAGTCTGCTGAACCATTTTATTCTAAACTATTATCTCAATTGCAAGACATCGCAGAAAAAAATCCACACCATGTTCTTACTATTTCAAGATTAAGTTTCCTTGAATGTTTGGTAAAACCAATAAGAGAAAAGGATAAGAAAACATTGAGGATCTATAAGGATTTTTTTGAAGCAAATCATCTGGAGATCATAGAAATTGATCAAAAAGTAATAGAACTCGCCACAGATTTGCGAGCGCGTCATAATCTTAGAACCCCAGATGCCATCCAAGCTGCGAGTTGTATGATTGGTGGTGGTGACCATCTTTTTCTCACCGGTGACAAACACTTTGGCTCTGTTTCCAAGTTAAGTACCTGTATACTATAATAGCGATAGTTCTTACGTAGCCAACATTTTACTTAGATCAGGTGCCTCAATGTTAAAATCTATTTTTTTATTTTTATGTGTTATTGCAAATACGGTATTTGCGTCCGAAAAACTTATTTTTGCCATCGATATTATTCGGCATGGCGATAGAACGCCGCTGATAGAGCTTCCGAAAGCACCACATCATTGGGAAGAAGGCTTAGGTCAATTAACGCCTACGGGCATGGCACAAGAGTATCAACTTGGTCAGCGCTTGAGAAAAGAGTACATCAAGCAATATCAATTATTACCAAAAAAGTACTCGATAAAAACCATGTATGTGCGATCAACGGAATATGATCGCACGGTAATGAGCGCTCAATCGCTATTATTAGGATTATATCCTCAGAGTAAAGGTCCGAAAATACCAGTATCGCAAACCTATGCTTTGCCACATGGTTATCAGCCAATCCCTATTTTCACGCTACCAAGACGAGACGATATCCTGGGTTATCCGTTTCATGATGAACTTTTATTCAGAAAATTACTCCAAAAGTATCTCTTTTCAACACCAGAATGGATGGCAACAGCGCAGGAATTAAAACAACATATGCCAAAATGGCGAGCTGCGACAGGCTTGCCTTTGACCGACCCCATGCAATTAGTTAAGCTTGCAGATGCGATTTACATCTATCAACTGTATCAGTTACCTTTGCCGACGGATTTAAGCCAAGAAGATATCACCTTGATCACAGACACTGTGCGTAGCCAATGGACAGCATTCTATAAGAACCCAGCGATTGCAACTGTCTCAGGTAGTAAGCTATTAAAAACGATTGTAGAAAAATTAAAAATGGCTCACGAAAAGAACACGGAATTAAAATACATCCTGTTTTCTGCGCACGATAACACACTCCTGGCTCAAATGGCGGTCCTTGACCAGCCATTGGATGAGTGGCCTCAATACGCTTCGCGCCTCAATTTTTCCCTTTTTGATGATGGCAATGGCGATGCTATCGTAAAAATTACTTATAATAATAAACCTGTGTTGCTTCCCGCTTGTGGTGGACGTTCTTGTCATCTAGAAGATCTGGTTCGTTTAGCAGATGAAAAGGAAAAGCAGGCGCAGTCTGCGTTGAGCGAGTATAACGATGACTAGCCAAAAAGTATTTATTATCACAGGCGCAACAAAGGGTATAGGATTTGCTACGGCTCAGTATTTACAGAAACAAGGTCATCAGGTGATTGGTATTGCGCGCAAAAAACCCTCTGATTTTCCCGGTGTGATATTTTGTGCTGATTTGAGAGATGCAGACCAAACTGAGGCTGTGATCAAAAAAATTCAAAAAAAATATGTTGTGGACGGTGTTGTTAACAATGTAGGCAACGTTGCGCCATGCTTGGAAAAGTAGGGCGCTCTAGTTACAGTGCGGCTAAGGCCGGGCTTGTTCCGTTAACAAGGACTTGGGCCCTTGAGTTGGCGCCTTATCAAATCACCGTGAATGCGGTGGCTCCTGGGCCCATCCAAACGGATTCTTTTATTCAAAATTACCCCAAAAATAGCCCTGAAGAAAAAGAACTGATTGCAGCTTTACCACTCAAGCGTCCTGGTTTACCAGAAGAAGTGGCGCATGCGATTGGTTTTTTTTTAGATGAGCGCGCAGGTTTTGTCACAGGTCAAACGTTGTTTGTTGATGGTGGGGGTAGTATTGGGACTATGGTGATTTAAGAATGGGATGTAGCCCGGGTGAATTTAAAAACAGTTGTTAGAAATAGTTTATAGTTTCGGGTTATGCTAGCGCTTTACCCGGGCTACAAAGGATAAACCATGTGGTCTCAATTCATAAAAACTGATTTATATCCTTTGCTTAAGCTTGTTTTGCCTCTTATTTTGACTGGCATGGTATCGTCGTCCATTCCTTTTTTTGAGACAGTCTTTTTAGCTCATTTGAGCCAGGAAGCCTTAGCTGCTGGTGCGTTAGTTAGTTGGTTGCTCGGGGCATTTGTGGTGATTATGTTGGGGACACTCAGTGCTCTTAATATCCTGATTTCCCACAAGTATGGCGCGCAAGATGAGTCTGGCATAGCGTTGGTGATTCGAGATGGATTATTATTGGCAGTTTTGTTTTCCGCACCGGCATTTTTGTTTTTTTGGAACATAGCACCTATTCTGCTTTTATTTGGCCAAAAACCGCAGGTGGTGGCACTTGCAACCCTGTACTTTCATGCTTTGGCATGGGGTTTGTTACCCAATTTGATCAGAGAAGCAACGTTGCAAATTATTATTGGTTTGGGACATACGCGAGTTGTCATCGTATTCACTATTTTTACAGTAGTGATTGCGTTATTTTTTTCTTACGCATTGATTTTTGGGAAGTTTGGCATGCCAGCTTTAGGTATCTCTGGAGCGGGGTGGGGGACCACTATCGGTTTTTGGATAACCGCTATGGTCCTGATGGTTTATGTGTTAAGACATTCAGGGTATCAACGCTATTTTAGACATCTGTTTTCTCGGAAGAAACCTTCATTTTTTTGGGAGCTATTAAGAATAGGGTTGCCAATGGGTGTGATGTACTGTTTTGAAGTTGGGTTTTTCTTTGCTTTGACTTTGGTGATGGGATCAATGAGTGAAACTTTAATGGCAGCAAATCAAATTGCTTTGCAATATATGGGCATGCTCATGACGGTGATTTTTCGTATTGCACAAGCGATCACGGTACGAATGGGCCATTTGATTGGTGCAAGGAAACTGGCTGCAGCAGAACGTGTCGTTTATGCTGGTCTGTTCATTTCAACTGTCCTGATGACAGTTTTTGCTTGTATCGATTGTTTCTATCCCAATATTTTAATTTCAATTGATATAGATGTATACGCGCCTGCTAATTTTGTGCTCGTAACGTATGTGAAACAACTTTTTCTGGTAGCTGCGCTGTTTCAATTGTTGGAGGCATGTCGCATTTCATTGTTTGGCGCTTTGAGAGCTTTAAAAGATACTCATTTTACCTTAATAAGCTCGGTCATCTGTTTTTGGGGTGTTGCTTTCCCGGTTGGCTATTGGCTGACATACAGATTCCAGCTAGGAGGACCAGGGATGTGGTGGGGGATGTCATTTGGCGCAGGATTGAGCTCTCTAGTCTTGTTTATGCGCTTTAGAGTGAAGATGAGAAGTTAGGAGCGTGCTCGAATTAACTTCCTATATTTTTTTCTTTGACGCCTGATGACGTTGGGCTTTACACTCCACCCCCTCAGGTTTATCGTTAAACGATTTGATCGTTATTTTGGTGATTCATGCATGAGAAAGTTCAAAAATCAATCGGTATTTCGGTTTGTACTTGTGAAACCAGGGATAGATTTGTTCTTGCTCTGGGTCATGATACGCCTGCCAGTGTCATGAAACTTAAAATATTTTCTGCATCTTTTCAAGACATTACAAGCACAGATATTCGGGTCCTGGAAAACAACAAACCGTGCAATATCGCTCCACGAGAGATCGTCGAGGAGTATTTAACAAAAGCCATTTCGCAATATTGCAAAGATCCTAGCGCTATATTGGAATTTGTTTACTTTGGTGATGTGAACTTAACTCATCCTGGGAAAGATATTTTTCCCGACATCTTCCTCGATAAAAATGAGTTTTCGCATTGTATTAAAAAATATTTTCCGAATTGTGTCATAATTAAGAGAATCATGGTTTCTGCTAACGATACAATCCTTGATTTCGCCAAAACAGTATTTGCACAAGCGCAGAGAAATGTATCGTTTCCCATCATAGTTGATACTTTTTTAAATAAGAGCCATCAAGATTTTTATACGGAAATCCATCAAATTGATTCGGGATTAATCGATGCCCTATTAAAGTATCATCGAGTATTTCAAGCTTATGCGTCTGAAGATGATGAAGATGATTTGGATGGTTTCTTGCCTATTAACTGCTATTTAACAGCAATTCAGGACAACCTCGAATTGCTTGAACCATTCGTTCAAGGATCTGACTATGTTGTAAAACTCAATGACATAAGGTTGAATTTCGAACAAAAGTCGGATTGTTTCATGGAATTGACTAGTGAATCACTTTCTGAAAAAAAATCCACCATTTTATCTTTGGTTTTTTCTTTTTTAGTCCCCCCATGGCTCAGAGATGACATCAAGGCTCAACTTTCAGCAGAAGGCTTCAGGGTTGTGTTTGATGCAGTGTTTTTTGTTAAGTTCGGATACGATGAGATTAGCGAAATGATAGGAACAGTTATACAAGAAAAACAAGATTATTTTGTTTTATATCAAGAGGCTTCTACACAAATGATGGAGGCAACCACCAAAGTACTGACAGAACTAAACGCATTCCGATCCTCCGTATCCGAGGCTGATTTTAATCCCAACATAGTAACAATAGTGGATAACATCATTAAGGATGCTCAACAATTGTTATATCTGTTGCATGATAAATCATGTGCACTGCAGCAATTAGAGCATCCAGCTGAACGGTTCATGCTAAAAGTTCGTAGATTGACCCATGAAGCCCTAAGGAAAAGAACGCTATCTAATTCAACATTCCTTCGAGATATCCCTTTAGATACAGACATAGCGAAAAAGGATATTGATCATTTTACTGGAAGAAGACATGATAACCCGTTACGGGTAGAATCTATGACTTTATTCAAACCAGAATCCACACAAACATCTGGTTTAATCTCAAGAAAATTGCTCTCCAAGAGCAATGACGCAGATGAAATAACTAAGGGTTATTTTTGAGTCCAGTATGAAGTACACTTGCCTAACCTACCCCGGTTTCGTTACCCTAACCTGACGTCCCTTAATTTTTCCACTTTTGAAATACTGGACTGCTTGTGCGCTATGAGATTTATTGATCGCAACATAGGATTTAAAAGGCAGCACATCAATTTTTCCAATAGCATCGCCGGGTAAAGTAGCTTCCTTTGTCAAGGCACCTAAAATATCACCTGCACGTAATTTATCCTTTTTGCCTAGATCCAAACACAAAGTCATCATTTGCGGTAAAGCAGGCGCTGAATGAGTTTGTTTTATGTCATCGATTGCAGACCAAATCACGGGGTGTTGTTGTGCATCTTCTATCGCGCAAATACGCTGCGCATCCGCTGCGGTTGTCAACGTGATAGCAAGCCCACTATGTCCAGCACGTCCTGTGCGTCCAATACGATGGGTGTGCACATCTGCTTCAAATGCCAATTCATAATTAATCACGAGAGAGAGTTCTTTAATATCAAGCCCGCGCGCTGCGACATCAGTCGCTACTAAGATCGAACAACTTTTATTGGTAAATTGGATAATCGACAAGTCTCGATCGATTTGCTCCATGTCACCATGTAAAGCAAGTACTGAAAACCCTTCTTTTTTCAGTCTCGCTACAACTTCTATAGTGATTAATTTTGTATTACAAAAAACCAATGCCGAGCTTGGTTTATATTGTTTTAATAATGCGATTAATAAAGAAGGTTTGTTGTGTTGTCCGTCCACCTCATAAAATTTTTGCTCAATCTGTTGCGTTGCATGGTCTTTTTCGATAAAAACTTCTTTTGGATTTTGCATAAAGGCATCTGACATGGTCCTGATTTCAGGCGGATACGTTGCTGAAAACAGGAGTGTCTGACGATTTTTAGGACATTTTTTAACGATAGATGCTATGGCATCAAAAAATCCCATATCGAGCATTCTATCTGCTTCGTCTAATGTGAGAATCGTTAGTTTATCCAGTGATAATGAGTCGATATCCAGATGTTTTTGCACTCGCCCCGGTGTGCCGATGACAATATGCGCGCCATGCTTTAACGAATCTAACTGAGGCTTCATCGGCATACCACCTGATAAATTGATAATTTTAACATTTGGCATCTGCCGAGCAAGTTGCCGGATGGCTTGACTTACTTGTTCAGCGAGCTCTCGGGTTGGACATAATATCAATGCTTGAACTGCAAAGAATTTAAGATTTAATCCATTTAAAATAGTTAAACCAAATGCGACTGTTTTTCCACCACCGGTATTGGCTCGGGCAATCATATCATCGCCATTTAACAAATCAGGTAGACAGCGCTCTTGTATAGGTGTCATGGTTGTAAAAGCCAATGAGTCTAAGTTTTTCAGCAAAGGCTCTTTTAACTGCAATTGTGAAAAACAATCAATCGATTTGGCTTGTGTCTCTGAGTGATGCATAATACCTTTCCAACTTGTTTGTAAAAAAACAAGATAGATGGTATCACATTTTTTGCATGCATTCTAATTTGGTAACAACTAGGGTTTTGAATTGTCAACAGACCCTACAATCATTTTCTGACTGGAATGCTAATGACTTAAAAAACACAGACCCTTTCGGGCTGAGGAGAGGCTTTGAAGCTTTGGTGTATCAGCTTCGAGATGACATCCATAAGTAAGTGTCATTCGTGTCTGACCCATTGCTTAGTGTAAGCTTCCTAATCCAGCTTCTTCGATATCATTATCATTAGAAATAGCCGTTCGAGCTAATGACTCTGCCTCAAGATCATGTGTTCGCTTGTGTAAGGTGGCTGCTCTTGCAAAGGTTCCGAGTAAGCCGAGTGAAATTGCGATACAAGTAATACCAGTTTCAATTTTTGGAGCCAGTCGGGTAGCTTCTTCATGTCCGACACAGTAACTCATTACGATGCCTTTTTGATTGGCTGCAACGGCTGAAGCATCTTCGCTACTCACGTATTCGTGCATCGCTTTTTGTAATAGTGCCATAAACCCGAGCGCAACAAAAGCTAACGTTATATTGACACTTGTTCGTGTCGAAAATCTTAGCTTTTTCAAGATATCAACGAGTATGTGTCCGTTGCTGACTACCCCTAATAATCTTATGACAGGCACTGATGATTGCGATAATTTATTCTCTATTTCAAAGTTTCTGCCTGCAGCTTTGAGGTTATCCCTAAATTGCACAAGTTCAAATTGAATAGAATAAGCGGAAGCGAAATAGGTGGCTAATCTCAATGGAACAGTCACGGCGTTTATTTGATTTTTTGACATGGTTGCTGGGAGAAGGGCGGTTGCTGCCTCGGTGGTAACGACTGCACGAATGGTGCCAGCTATAATGGGAAGGAGCTCACGCATGATGATGCCAAATCGTTCCGCATGATTGTATATTACTTTGTCAATATGTTTCTGTTTAAACAGCGGGGCAATCTGCTGCCCCTGTTTTTGTTTAGATTCGACATGTTTACGAAATGCTTCCGCTACTTCCATATATAAATTGAATACATAATTCAGCGAACCGACTGCCAGGGCTGCACTCCATCTGACACCTGTTGGTTTATTTGAAAGAACGACAAGAACGACAAGTAAAGCGTCTATAAGTTTTGAAGTATTCGCAATAAATGCCGCCGTTACATGCCACGGCGCATTTTCAGCGGCATCGTTAGGCGCCGGCATGTCAGTATCCACATGGCCATTCATCCTATGACCAATATTATTCCAAATGAGCCATGTTCTAAATGCTGCAAGCACTAGATAAGGGAGTAACGGTTGTAGAATTTTTTGTTCTAGGGATAACTCACTTTGAGTGCCAAATTGCTCTTGAATGACAATGATCAAAATCGGTAATGGTAACGAGCTGGCAGCTGCGAATATGGGTACGATTGCTATTTTTAATAGTTGCAATGGGAGGGGGGTTATTAATTGAGGCATTGGTTGATGATTTGGCATGACGATTTCGGTAGGGTTTTCTAGCTCTTGATTGCTTGGAGCGCTAGAAATTTGTATATGCCGAACTGCTCTCGGGGCTCGGTTGTTTCTAAAAAAATCGATTGGAAATGGATTTCTCATTGAATCATCTCAGTTATGGGTTTCAAGTATTTTAAATGCACAGATCTAAATATGCTTTTCATGAATGAGTTTTAGGTTTTTATGTTATCGCTTTTTGCATGTGCGCTCTCATTAAAAACTCGCAATAGAGCTTGCTATTACTCGCTTTTAATCAGAACATCAAGTCAAAAATCATCCATACAGGGTGTGATTTGAGCCTATTTTAACAGAATATATTTTCATTGTGTATCATTTTTTGAAAGCAACCGATGCTTAGGGATGGTCCAGATTATCTGTGTCGCGAAGCAATACGATGATGACTATAAAAAGCCTGTGTTCTCATAAAATAAGGCTCTTCATATGCATAGTAATAGGGTTGTGGATAGATAGGTCTTATTACACGCATTGGATGATGATAGCGCATTCGAGCAAGCCGCATACGCATGAGTCTATTATGCATTCTTTCTGCTTGGATTTCTTCCATAAAGATCATATCGTCATAGTCTCTTGCGCGCATCATGTTGTGAGATACGGCAAAAGTAATGGACGTATGCGCGTTGGCACCGGTACAAGCCAACAACCATCCTGATATCAATATGCCTAATAATTTTTTCATTACGGGCCTCATTTTTGCTCAGTAAATAACCAAGTTCGAGGATGGCATTATATGTTAAATAGATTTAAATAAACACACTTTATGCAAATAATTGATTTGTTGGTTGTATTGTACGAGTGGTAGCCTGGGTGCAGGCAAAGCCGTAACCCAGGGTTTTATAAATCTACACGGTGCCGGATGGTAGCCCCCTTGGTATATTAGGATCGAGCAAAACCTGCAGAGCTCCGTTCGTATTCTGGTCAAATACACCGTTGCGTGCTGCATGCAACATATGTGCGCGATATAGAGACGGGCTGTGTTGCCGTGGTTGTACAATTTTGGTCATCAGATAGATACCTAACATAATACTGGCACTGATACCACCGGCCACAAGTGCAGGCAAGGTAAAAGGATTCGCAATTATCGACATAAAAGCACTCAGTATTGCAAGTCCCACCAAAACGCTTAAAGTTGCAGATGCTGCCGTGAGAAGAAAATGACAACATCTATTTGCCATAGGCTTCGTGTCAAGTTTAAAAGTGGTCTCAATATTTCTTTGCGTGCTCCATGTTGGAAGAGCAAGTATCATCGTACCAAGCATAGCACCTAATATAACAGGCGCTGCAGTAGCAACTGAAGCCGTAGCCACACCCGTTGTACCCAAAGTCACAGAAAATCCTGTGGTAAAGCCCACGGCTCGACCTGCAGATTGTATCAAATTGCTTCTTGTATCTGTATTATCTTGCATGGTTAACCTCACTACTAGGGCGTGTTTACAATTCATCCCCGACGCCTACGTGCCGCGGCTTGTCCGCGGCATCCAGACGATCTAAATCAACGACAAATATCTTCATATAGATCACGCCAATCTGGGTTTAGGGTCTCAATTAAATTTAATTTCCACTGTCG
>CAMCUM010000054.1 GCA_945878975.1 Legionella genomosp. 1 | reverse complement strand
CGCTTCGCGCGGTGGAGAGGGGAGCTGGTATTTTTGTATTGCGTTATTTCATCCAATGGGTGATCGATTTTAGAAATAAAAAAGCCTGATTACCCTGCATTTATAAGGTGATCAGGCCTTGCTAATTTATTTTGGTGATATATTCAGGTTTGACGCTACTAAGTTTTTGATATTATTAGGCATTCGATTTTTTTGCTTATGATTTTGAAAAAACAAGAGTAGTGAACTGTTATTTCAATTGCGTTAGGTATCTGCCCAGCCCACTTGAAATTTGTCTTTTTTCATTATTTAAATTACGAACAAGATGGCGTATGATGTGGCGTTTTATGTTACCCAACGTATTAAGGATATTTATGAAGAAACATATAATTGCTGCAACAGGTTTGTCTTTGGTTTCCTGTTTATCTTGGGCGCAACTGCCAGTGGTTTCCCCCCAGCCTACCTCGTGTATTACAGCAGATTTTTCATTCCAAAATAATACAATATGGTTGTGGCGCGTAGCGACAGTAACCTTAACCAATCATTGTGGTCAAGCCGTGAATATGCAAAATGCTAGTGTCACGTTTTTGAATAACGCTAATTTGAATATCCCGTTCTGGGGTGAGTTTGCGCCTTTGCCTGCGCCCTCTCAGAATTTGCTAATTAGTTCTCAGCCTGCAGCAGAACAGTATTTATCGACTTTGTCTTTGCAATTTCCATCAGACGCTGATACGACCCTACCAGATAGTGGTTCGATTACATTGCATTATCGTGCATCAAGCCCAGCTTATGTAGAAGGGAGTGCGCGTGTTTACCTGAATGATGAAGTGAATACGGGTAATCTCTTATTGACGAATACACTTAGCCAACCAGCCAATGTGGCGCAAACTTATGCACAAGTGGCTGTCAGTTTCAACGGCGAAGCGGTCAGCACGGTTGCATTACCTTGGGGTGGTCAACAATTGGTGTCTGGGTTGGCGGCTGGTACTTATGCAATTTCCCCTATGAACGTGGATGCAGATGATGGCAATCTTTATGTTGGAGTGAGCCAGCCTGCTACTTTGACTGTTACCAGCGGTGACACCATTCCAGCGAAGATTGCTTATGTAGAAAAAATATTGGTAGGTACCATTCAGGTGCAGGTGCAAAATTTACCTGCCGTATTGTCAGGCTATCTAGCGTCACCTGTGGTAACGATGACTCGAAAAGATAATCAAAGCGCGCAACAAACGCGGGTGTCTTGGGGGACTACTTACGATGCCAACCGATTAGCTAATCAGATCAGGTATCGTTTTGGAACCACTGATATTCATTTTAATGGGTATACTTGTTCACCAAGTTTTTCTCCGACCTCTGCTGTTGCGGTAGTGAATCAGCCACCTATTGTGAATTTAAGTTATCACTGTATTAGAACGGCGCAAGATAATATCACTATTCAGATCACAGGTGCGCCTACGACGCGTAATTCTGTGCGTGTGGTGTTCACACCTAATGGGAATGCAGCACCAGTGCGTCAAACTGTGACATTGGTAGATGGAGCAGGTACTGTTACGGTACCCTTTACAAATGGTACTTTGTATACTGTCACTGTGAATGATATAAAAGGTTACACTGCAACGTATTCGGCACAGCCTTTTACTGTCCAGGATGGGGCTATAGAAACAATCTCATTTAGTCGAAATTCAAATGGTGAGTAAGTCTGTAGATTCTTTATTCATCTTTTTCCGCTAATCCTCATCCGCTCTTCGGCACCTTCTCCCACCAGTGGGAGAAGGTTTTTTTAGGTTTCCATTAGGGTCTGTTATCCATTCATCTCCCAAAGCCCTACGTCCCTGAATGGTCAACAGACCTTAATTGATGCTCTTTATTTGTTCTTGATATATCATTCAGATTTTTTTAGAGAGAAATTAGGGCAAATCTTGATGTTTGACAGATCTGATTTAGAACAAAAATTTTGGGTGGCAGCGGGTAATGGTTCTCTGGGGTTATGCCAGAGTTTGGTTGAACAACAAAAAGTTGATATCAATGCCTGTAATTCAAATAGCCGCACGGCCTTACACTGGGCTGCGTTACATAATAAAGTAGATGTCGTACGATATTTAATTAAAAATGGGGCAGTGTTGATGGAGGATAGTCACGGTTTCACTCCTTATGATTTAACCAAAACGCCATAAATAAAAAGACTATTCTTACATGAAGGGAAGGGGGCGGTCTATTGTTCTGGTGTTCGGGTGACGCCCACGTCTTCAGATTATTTCTCATATGGATATCAGTATTTTGCTCAGCAAAAAAAGCTTATCGATGATATCGTACAGTGCGATAATTTAGATCGATTCAAAGGTTTTATGACAGTGAATCACTTCACACCCAATACGTATATTTCAGGGAAACCGTTATTACTTTTAGCAGGTTGCAATCATATCATCCCCAGTGCTTTGACCTATTATTTATTAAAAAATGGCGCAAATCCCCATGCAAAAGCGCACTCTTCCTTGCATGATGCTTATGAAGGCACTGCTCTGCATGCTTTATTAGCGAATGAATTGATTAAAAAAGCTAAGTTTTTTGTAAAAATTGCGTCCAAATTTGGAAGAGGTGTTGATTCTAGGATTCAAGATGTGGAAGGAAAAACCATTTTACATATGGGGGCATTGCTACGAGATGCTGGTTTTATAGAGCTATGTTTATAGTACTTAGGGAATGTCGCGATCAACCTGAAAGATGATCTAGGCAGAACGCCACTGCATTACGCTTTTCTTTTTGGTGATATGACGTCAGTAGAATTACTTTTAGAGCATGGCGCTGACCGCAGTATGACCGATAACAAAGGTCATACTCCGGAAGACTTTTTAAAATTACCTGTTAGTGAAGTGAAAAGAGCTTTGCTACGGTTTCATATCGATCCTGATAGATGTAGTCAAATCGATTTGGAAAGTTTGTGTTGTGACTCTGGGAAAAAAAATGATACACCTAAGAAAACTGTTTTTAGAGAATCCGTTGAAAACAGAATAGCGCTATTAAAATCTTTGGAAGATTTAGAATCAATCTATGAGTTATACAGCGTTTTTGAAGGGGGAGCAAAGTTTAGTGTGCAGTCTTGATGTAGGCATAACGTTACGCAGATCTTTTGTGATGTTCGAAAAAACCAGGTCCCAGTGGGTTCCCCTCATCCGCCCTGCGGGGCGGATGAGGGGACAACAAATCTGGAGAACGTTCTGTTTCCTATCAAGGCTAAGTTGCTTTGCCATGCTGAAAGTCTAATTCCGTCCCTTTCATACTGACCACAATCGTATCGCCTGAGCGAAACGCGCCATTCAATAGGGATTGTGCTAATGGGTTCTCCAATTTTTGCAAAATCACGCGTTTGAGCGGGCGCGCGCCATACACGGGATCGAAGCCGATATCGGCTAAATATTGTAAGGCTTCTTCGCTGAGTTGGAGACCGATATTTTGGTCATGTAAGCGCTGTTGCAAATGCTGGATTTGGATAGCAGCAATATGAGCAATTTCCCCTTGCGTTAATGCATGGAAGACCACTGAATCATCAATTCGATTGATAAACTCAGGGCGGAAATGTTGTGCAACCAGATCCATGACCATAGTTTTGATTTCCGGATAAGATTTGTCACGGCTATGCTCCTGGATCAAATGTGATCCCAGATTGGATGTCATGACGATAACGGTATTACGAAAATCTACTGTGCGGCCTTGGCCATCCGTCAGACGACCATCGTCTAAGACTTGTAATAAGATATTGAATACATCCGGGTGTGCCTTCTCAATTTCATCTAACAAAATCACAGAATAGGGCCTACGACGCACAGCTTCGGTTAAATACCCGCCTTCTTCATAGCCTACATACCCTGGTGGCGCTCCGATCAAGCGTGCTACGGAATGCTTTTCCATAAATTCTGACATGTCTATGCGCACGAGGGCCTCTACTGTATCAAATAAAAATACAGCCAACGATTTGCATAATTCTGTTTTTCCTACACCAGTAGGGCCTAGAAATAAAAAGGATCCAATAGGGCGGTTGGGGTCGGATAAGCCGGCGCGTGAGCGGCGAATGGCGTTGGATACTGCATCGACAGCTTCATTTTGTCCAATCAGACGTTGATGCAACGCTTTTTCCATATGTAATAGTTTTTCTTTTTCACCTTCCAGCATCTTGGTCACAGGGATCCCAGTCCATTTAGAGACAATTTCTGCAATTTCCTCTTCGGTGACTTTGTTGCGGACTAATTTCATTTCGTGCGGTTCATGAGAGGCCGCGTCGCTTAATTGTTTTTCTAAAGCAGGAATCGTGCCATATTGCAGTTCCGACATTTTGGTTAAATCACCCGCACGTCTGGCTGTTTCAAGCTCCAGTTTGGCTTTTTCTAAGGATTCTTTAATATGACTAGCACCTTGGAGTATGGCTTTTTCTGCTTTCCAAATTTCTTCTAAATCGGAATAATTTTTCTCTAGTTCTTGGATGGTAGCTTCTAAATCAACCAAGCGTTTTTTGGAAGCGTCATCGGATTCTTTTTTCAAGGCTTCGCGTTCAATTTTAAATTGAATCAAGCGGCGATCGAGCTTATCCATGCTTTCTGGTTTTGAATCAATTTCCATGCGAATTTGGCTGCCTGCTTCATCGATGAGATCAATTGCTTTGTCGGGTAGTTGCCGATCAGTGATATAGCGGTGCGATAAAGTTGCTGCTGCGATGATGGCAGGATCTGTGATGTCTACACCGTGATGGATTTCGTAGCGTTCTTTTAATCCACGTAAAATCGCAATGGTATCTTCTACATTGGGCTCTTTGACCAATATTTTTTGAAAACGGCGCTCTAAGGCCGCGTCTTTTTCGATATACTTACGGTATTCATCTAATGTGGTCGCGCCAATACAATGTAATTCCCCGCGCGCCAAAGCAGGTTTTAACATATTACCAGCATCCATGGCGCCGTCTGCTTTGCCAGCACCTACCATGGTATGAATTTCATCGATGAACAGAATAATTTGGCCTTCTTGTTTGGATAAATCATGTAAGACCGCTTTCAGCCGTTCTTCAAATTCTCCTCGAAATTTGGCGCCTGCAATCAAGGCCCCCATATCCAGAGAGAGTAACCGTTTGCCTTTTAATCCTTCCGGGACTTCCCCATTGATAATGCGTTGTGCCAAGCCTTCCACAATAGCGGTTTTACCGACACCTGGCTCCCCAATGAGAACCGGATTGTTTTTGGTTCTGCGTTGCAGGACTTGAATGGTCCGCCGTATCTCATCATCGCGCCCGATCACAGGATCTAGCCCGCCTTGTTCGGCACGTGCGGTGAGATCTAGGGTATATTTTTCTAATGCTTGGCGTTGCTCTTCCGCGTTGGGATCCTGGATCGTATTCCCGCCGCGTACGTCATCAATCGCTTTCTCAAGCGCTTTTTTTTCTGTACCTGCATGCTTGAGGAGCTTTGCCAAAGAGGCGTTGTCTTCCAGTGCGGCTAATAAAAAGAGTTCACTGGAAATGTACTGGTCCTTACGGGTTTGTGCTAGTTTATCAGTTAAGTTCAACACCCGTTGCAAACCATTTGAAATATGGACGTCACCTCCCATGCCAGATACCTTGGGTAGTTTAGTGAGTGCTTCTTCTAGGGCACGTGACAGCACCGGGATTTGTGCGCCTGCCTTCGTTAAAATAGGCTTGCAAGAACCATCGCGTTGATCAAGCAAGGTTTTCAAAAGATGCTCAGGTTCAATGAAGCCATTGTCTAAGCCTAAAGCCAAAGATTGTGCATCAGCCAAGGCCATTTGAAATTTTGAAGTCAATTTTTCCATCCGCATAATGATCACCTTTTCATTCAAATACATATACAGTAAGATGTGGGTACATTTCTTAAAATCAAGTGGTTTTTCCATGTTGGATGAAAATAAAAATCAAAATAGCTCCGCGCAAGACTTGCTAAATCAAATTGTTGTTGAACATTTTAATGAAAAAAAACAAAAAAGAACTCGGCGCAAATGGATACGTATTTTGATTGTAATCATGGTGATTCTGGGTGTTTTCTATTTATTTTATAGTCGTAAAGCAGATATTGCTTTGCGCGCGACGCCTCATGTGGGATTGATCGACCTCAAAGGGGAGATTTTTGATAACCAAAGCGCGAGTGCTGATAATTTGAGTAAAAGTCTAGAGGCTGCTTACGCTTCAGATGGATTGCGCGCCATCATCTATCGGATTGATAGTCCGGGTGGGAGTCCAGTACAAGCAGATTATATGTTTAATATGATTCGCTATTATCATGAAAAATATCCTGATATCAAAACCTATGGTGTATGCACCGATATGTGTGCATCGGCCGCGTATTATGTAGCAAGTGCTACGGATGAAGTGTATGCAAATCCTGCGAGTTTGGTTGGCTCGATCGGGGTGCTGTATAATGGCTTTGGTTTTGTGGATGTGATGCAAAAAATAGGGATCAGCAGACGGCTAGAGACTGCGGGTGCGAACAAAGGGTTTATGGATCCTTTTTTGCCGGTTAATCCAATACAAGAACGAAATATGCAAATTATGTTGGATATGATTCATCAAAGATTTATCCAACAAGTTAAATTGGGTCGTGGTGCGCGCTTAAAGGAATCGGATGATCTTTTCTCCGGGATGATTTTTACTGGCACGCAAGCCAAAGACTTAGGCTTGGTGGATGGTTTTGCGAGCACTGGTCAATTATTGCGTGATGTGATAAAAATAGAGGCCGTAATCGACTACAGTGAAAAAGCGAGCGTTTTGGAACAATTGGCAAAAAATTTGGGTGCAGAAGTGATGAGCCATTTGTCATTGGCGCTAGGCATCAAACGTCCAGGGATTTATTAGCCGTATTCTTTGTGCGGAGCGCGAAATAGGATTCCTTTTCCCTCCGGGAGAAGGTGCCCGATAGGGCAGATGAGGGGATCCTATGAGGGCCGTTCAGATGTGGCATGCTATGGATGACGCGTGGTGTGATTAAAATTCGCAACAAACCCAAGGAAACCACAACATGATGCATGCAATCACCTTAGAAGAAGTGCAAACATTCCTCAAACCCAGGCCAATAGATGCGCACAAAGGTTTGTTTGGGCGTGTTTTGGTGGTCGGGGGTGATCATGGTATGCCAGGCGCTGTGCGCTTGGCAGGGGAAGGTGCATTACGTGTCGGTGCTGGATTGGTGACGGTTTTGACGCGTCCAGCGCATATCTCGGCTGTGGTCGGCGAGCGTCCTGAATTATTGTGTTATGGGACTCATTTTTCTTTAAAAATTCTCAAACAATTGCTGGCGAATGCCACGATCGTTATATTGGGGTCAGGGCTCGGACAAAGTATTTGGTCAAGGCGTTTGTTTGATAAAGTATTCAAATCTGATATCCCTATGGTGATTGATGCAGATGGCTTGAATTGGTTAGCACGTACTGCGCATTTGCCCAAATCTCCTTCATGGATATTGACACCTCATCTGGGTGAGGCAGCACGCATGCTGGGAACCAGCAACGCAGACATTCAAAAAAATCGCTGCGCAGCTGTATTAGCGTTACAAGAACGCTATGGTGGTGTGGTGGTGCTCAAAGGTGCTGGGACATTGATAGCGACTGCAGGTAAAGAGCCAGTTCAATGTTTGGTAGGTAATCCGTCTATGGCTAGCCCTGGGATGGGTGATGTACTCAGCGGTATCATTGCCGGTTTATTGGGCCAGGGATTACCTCCTTGGGAAGCCGCGCAAGCCGGAGTGGTACTCCATGCAAGCGCCGCGGATCGTGCGGTTGCTAAACAGGGCAGTCGTGGATTACTGGCATTAGATCTTTTATCAGAGCTGGCTGATATGTAGGCCATTCGTCCATATATACCTTTCACGAATGAATTTTAGGTTTTTATGCTATCGTTTTTTGGGGCTAAGCTACGATTAAAAACTCGCAATAGAACTGGCTATTACTCCTTTTTAATCGTAGCTTAGCCCGAAAAATCAAATGGCTTAAAACTCCTAAAATTCATCCGTAAAAGGTATACGCTAGAAACGGTTAGGATGGACATGTTTTATCATGTTTTGTACACTTTTTCCTTATATGTGGTCGATTGCTCAGCTCAGTTTGTGTGCAAGGACTGAGGCATGAAGAAGGGGGGCAGGGGTGGGTTGCGCTCACTTCGGTTGGGGGTGCAGAGCTGGACCATTGAATTTCAACGCGTCTATTGTAGGAGCTAGAATGATTGGATTGGTTGCTACCAAGGGAATAGCTGTCGCCATAGCCTTCTGTTTTGAGGGAGGTAGCCGAAATGCCGTTTGCCCATAAATACGTTGCAATTGTTTCTGCCTGACCTTGTGTCAAGGTTTTTTGCGAATCAGAATCACCGCTGTCATCTGTAAAACCTGCGACATTTATTGGATTAGACTTGGGATATTTTCTCAATAATTTTACGACATTGTTCAGACCTTGATAGACACCGGAAATTTCATTTAACTCCGAAGAATCATTTTGAAAATAAGAGTCAGTCGGGATAATAAGTGTCATTGTATCCCCATATTCAATAAATTGAATGTCTTCATCCTCTAATTGGCTCACGATATAAGCCTGCGTGTTTCGATAGAGGAAGATGCTAAAAGAAGATTTGAAATTATTATCGGTATTCGGAGGAGAAGAGCATCCGGTATAGATTAAGGCCATGCCAAGTATGGCCAGACTTTTCCAAATGAGTGACGGTTTGATCAAGGTCAATGCTCCTAAGTCATGAGCCTTTGTACGATGCACGATCGTCATTGCTTCGTCGTTACACGCCGCGCCAAGCCGTTTTCAAAAATCGTACTGTACAGAGGTTCTGTCTGTAATCATAGCTTGCTACTTATGTTGACACAAGTGAGTAGGCAGCACTATTTGGATGTTAATTCCTTGGATGGTGGGTTGAGATAGCATAGATATCAAATAGTCCACCAAACTAATCTTATAGCTTTTGCCAGCCAAACTAGAAGCGTTATAGAAGTAGAGTTCGCCTTGTTCTCGGATAGCAAACCCCATATGGGATACATTTAAATGTGTGCCGATTGCCTGTGTCAAATCCCAGTTAGGTCGTACGATTTCAATGATGGCGCCATTTGGAATTTGCTCAAGAATATATCGACTGCTGATATTTTTTGTGATGACCGCTTGGATCGGAATATAGGCGATTCGTGATGGTTTCAACGGCTGAGACTGTCCCAAATTTTGTAATTGGTGCAAGCGCTTTTGAGCCAAATCTGAACTAGCCTCACAGAGGCGAATTTTGCTGAGATTAAAATGCCGGTACCAATTTGCTGGATCAATTGTTGTTTGCGCGTACTGAGCTATCGGGCGTTGCTCCCGATCAACGATAGTGGCTGTGATATCGTGCAGCAATCCTATGTGTTGATTGTACTCATTCCAATCTGGAGAAGTAAAATGGTGGCGCTGCGTATAGTCAATTTTCCCATGCGCATAACGGATATTTTGGATGCACTGTTTGAACTGCTGTGGGGAATCGGTAAGCGCCAAGGCTAAGATTGTTTCTACATAAGTTTGGCAATCAAATGCATCCAAACGATATAACGGTGCCTGATCAAACTGACCCTGTTTCCCTTCTCCTAAAGCCGTTAATTCATAGGGTTTGTTGAGTAGTAATTGGTTGAGATACTGGATACGGTTTGCTAAGGGGGTTGGGATATTTTTTGTATAGAGTTCTTTTAATGCGCGTTCGGTTTGAATGGCTGCTTGTGGCTCGCAAAATAAGTACTTAGAAGATGAGTAAACAAAAGAGGTGTACAAGAGTATCGCTACACCAAGTATTTTACAAAATTTGACTAGAGAGCATTGCATCGAAGCGTACTCGATATTATCTTGAGGAAACGTGGGAGTATATACCTAAATACTAGTGTTTAGTATACTATGTACTCGATGTTCTATGAAGGAACGTATATGTTGAATATCATTTGGGTGGCATTATTATGCCTATCCGTTGTGGTCGGTGCTATCACTGGTCGTTTGAATGAAGTGGTCCATGCAGTGACTGATTCGGCAAAAATCGGTTTTGAACTCGCATTGGGTTTGACTGCGGTGATGGCTTTGTGGTTAGGCATTATGCGCATTGCGACCGATTCTGGCTTGATAACCTTGGTGTCTAGAGGATTACGACCTGTTATGCGGCGTCTTTTCCCGGAGGTTCCAGTGGAGCATCCAGCTATGGGTGCTATGATTCTAAATATTGCTGCAAATATGCTAGGAATGGCGAATGCGGCAACGCCGTTTGGTCTACAAGCTATGAAGGAATTACAACGCTTGAATAAACACACGCATACGGCTACCAATGCTATGTGCACATTTTTGGCTATTAATACATCCAGTGTCCAATTGATTCCCGCAACAGCCGTTGCTTATCTTGCAGCAAATGGGGCTGATCATCCTACAAGCATTATTGTCACATCTATGTTTGCTACGATTGTGTCTACAATTGTTGCTATCGCAGCGGTGAAAACCTTGGCCAAATTACCTATGTATCGTATCAAAAAAAGAGATACGCTATGAATGCAATGGATTTATTTTCTAATGGGCTGTTTTTGTTATTTGTCGTGGGTATCCCGATCTATGGTACTTGGAAGAAAATCAATGTATTTGATTCATTTGTAGCAGGCGCAAAGGATGGATTCTCTACCAGCACAAGCTTGATCCCGTATTTAGTGGCAATGATGGTAGCGATTGGTATGCTTCGTGCATCGGGATTTTTTGAGTTGCTGAGTATATGGCTAGGACCCGTCTTAGTCCATTTGGGCATGCCGCCAGAATTATTGCCTTTGGCATTGATTCGTCCTTTTTCAGGGAGTGCATCGAATGGCCTCATGGCTGATTTGATGCATCAATTTGGAGGTAATTCTATTATTGCGCATATGGCTGGCACCATGATGGGCAGTACAGAAACTACTTTTTATGTGATAGCAGTGTATTTCGGTGCGGTGAACATTCAGCGTACCAGACATGCCATTCCCGCAGGATTATTGGCGGATTTAGCAGGCATCATCGCGTCGATTTGGATATGCCGCGTGGTAATGGGTTGAGGGTATTTTCAAGTATTATCAAGATTTCTGATAGATACGATATTGCAGCATCAACACAGTAGTCAATAATACCCCTAACAATGCCCCTAATTTGTTTGGCCAGCCCCAGCCTAATTGCCAAGCAGAAATACTATCGAGCACCGCCAATAAGAAATTAAGCAGGATAAATAGGGCACTGATCGCTTGCGCGGATTTTAATCGTTGAGATTTCAAGATTTGTGGAACAAATGCTATGACAAACCCAATTTGAGCAAGGTAGCCGCAATAGAGCATCACTTCTGCAGAAAAAGGTTTTTGGCTGATCCCATATACCAATAGAATGCTGAAGGTGAAGAGCAGAATATAAAAAATAAATTGCCATGCACCGTGGTTTTTTTGTTTGAAATGCTGGATAAATTGAACATGTTGTATCGTCAACAGTAACCATCCTATGCCAGACACCGACAGGTATTGCCAGGGTAGCTGCGCACCAAAGCCATAGAGCAGATCTAAACAATAAGCCAGATACAGCGTCATATGCATCTTGATGCTGAGTCCATCTAAAGAGGCTTGTTTTTGATTATGAATCACTTGTGGCAAATACAGAAATAGATAAAGTAAAAAGGAGAGATTTAAACTGCTTTGCCCTAAGCTCATGACCTACCCAGTATGTGAAGAAGCATGTTTGCCAGATGCAATATTATAACCGGATTCATATAATTTTAAACTGGCGAGTAAATTAGACGCATGCATTTGGAAGGCATGCCGATACTCGCGCGCAATGGGTAAAGCGCGTGGTAAGGCAATGGTAGTTGGATTTTTCGGTTGTTGGTTCACATGGAACTCATAGTGACAATGTGGGCCGGTTGCCAAACCAGATTGACCCACATAACCAATAATTTGCCCCCGTTTGACGTATGCTCCTTGTGATAGTCCTTTTTGAAAACGCAATAAATGACCATACAACGAGGTATACATGGCCGAATGTTGGATTTTAATCATGTTGCCATAGGCGTTGTGACGTCCGATATGAATAACCCTTCCATCGCCTGTTGCTCGGATTGGCGTGCCAATCGGTGCTGCCAAATCTACACCTTTATGTGGACGGCTATAATGTAAAACAGGATGATAGCGCGCTAGACTAAAGGTGGAGCTGATATGAGTAAATTGCAGGGGATAACGAGTAAAAGCTTGTTTGAGACTATTCCCAGTAGGTGAGTAGTAATCATATCCACCATTGCTAGTTTGGTAACGTACTGCTTGATATTGATGACCGCGTGTTGTGTACGATACGGCAAGAATATCGCCGGCATTGACTAATTTGTCATCGATATATTGTGCTTGATATAGAATACTAAATTGATCTCCGGCGCGGACATTTTTGGCAAAATCAAATTCCCAATTAAAAATGCTCACCATTTGTCGAATCAATTTAAAAGGAATTTTCATGCTTGCGGCAGTAGCATATAATGAACCTTTTACAGTTGCAGTGAAGTATTCATTGTGTGTATCCATGGTGCGCGATTTGACTTTTGTTACATAGCGATTGTTTTCTAAGGTGATGGTCAGTAATTGCGTGGCACTGTACTGAAAAATCATTTTTTCTAAAATATCATCATGAATCATCATTTGAATAGATTGATTGGGTTTGATATTCGTGATGTTTTTTGCGTAAGGATTCGCATGTAAAAGGGCTAGCAGCGTTTGTTGACTGAGTTTTTCACGGTTGAAAATACGGCCTAATGTGTCACCTTTGCGCGTTGTCACTGTTCTCCATCCGGAGTTCTCTTCTGCTTCTTCTTCAGGAGCTGGTTCAGTGTCGATTTCTGGCAAGGCCAATGGCTGCGAAATATATTTTGTTTTGTTGGGGTGATGCAAATTGATGCCTAGCGAAATCATCAATGCGCAGCTCAGCAAAATGGAAACAAAAGCCCACAGCTTATATTGATTAATATGGCGATGTTGTTTTTGTTCCATGTTTAACCTTTGTTGCCGAAAGTGTATACTGAACGTTTAGAGTGAATTGCCACCATCATTTGCTTCTTTCTTTATGCATAAGCAAGTAGGGATAAAGGCTGTGGTTGAGAATAAATCATCCGGGCTAAGATACCTTTAGAGCGGTATGAGGTCAACAGTAGAGAGAGAAAAACCTGATTTTTTTGCCTTTTTTGGTGTAAATTAGTGCAAATAGTGTTTTATTATTATTCAATAGGGTCGATGTTATGGACGCAGTTAAGAAAAGTGTATTAAAGAAAACGAGTAAACCAAAAGAACCGAAACATAGTGAGGTCGATCGCGCACAATATGCTGAATTGGCGCGGGGTTGTGAAGAAATTCTATTGCCTGAAGAATTGAAGCAGAAATTACAACGTGGGCAACCATTAAAAGTGAAAGCTGGGTTTGATCCCACAGCACCTGATATTCATTTGGGACATGTGGTGTTGTTGAATAAACTGCGCCAATTTCAAAAGTTTGGTCACGAAGTGATTTTTTTGATCGGTGACTTTACCGCTATGATTGGGGATCCTACCGGTAAAAACGTCACGCGCAAACCATTGAGCTTGGATGAAATCGCAGTGAATGCGCATACTTATCAACAGCAAGCGTTTAAAGTCCTCGATCCAGATAAAACCAAAGTGGTTTTTAATGCCGCCTGGTTGAATCAGTTGTTGGCAGTCGATCTGATTCGTATCGCAGCGACCTCCACGGTGGCTAGAATGCTAGAGCGAGATGATTTTTCGAAGCGTTATGCTGCAGGTCAACCGATTGCTATTCATGAATTTTTGTATCCTTTATTGCAAGGCTATGATTCAGTTGCACTCCATGCCGATGTGGAATGTGGCGGAAGAGATCAAAAGTTCAATCTATTAATGGGTCGTGAACTACAGCGTCATTATAAACAAGAACCACAAGTTGTGATGATGACCCCTTTGATTGAAGGCTTAGACGGCGTAAAAAAGATGTCGAAATCATTGAATAATTACATTGGGATTACGGAACCAGCGGATATCATGACGGGTAAAATCATGTCAATTTCGGATGAGTTGATGTGGCGTTATATGGACTTGCTCAGTCATAAGACCTCAGATCAGCTTGCTGATATCAAAGCAGCAGTTTTGGAAGGGCGCAACCCACGTGATGTCAAATTAGATTTTGCTGAGGAGATGGTCTCTCAATTTCATGATGCTGTTCAAGCTAAAAAGGCGGTTAAAGACTTCGTTGAACGTTTTCAAAAAAAGGAATTGCCTGATAATTTAGCGACGCAATCTGTGCCATGTGCGTCTGGTACTACCTTTGCGCAATTATTAAAATTGGCAGGCTTAACGGCCAGCACGTCAGAGTCGATACGCTTGATCAAACAAGGCGCCGTGAGAGTCAATGGAGAAAAGGTATCCGATCCCACGTTGGTCATGAGAAAAGGGGAAGCGCTTATCACTCAAGTAGGGAAGCATCGCATTGCGAAGATAGTGATTGAATCGGAGTGACATGCCTTTATCGCTTTTTCCGCCGATGACATAAAGGTTGGGCTAAAACCCAACCTACAATTGAATTGCCCCACCGAATCCGATATAGGTACTGAATTGTCCCAAAAGTCCAGTCATACGAGTAGAAGCTTCTATATCAATGGTGATGTTGTTGCGAACCAAATAAGCCAAGCCACCGTCAAAATTGAATCCGCTACCTGTATTGGGGCTTACTTTGGTTTGCCCATAGATTTCACCATAAACATACATCTTAGGATTCACTGTGTAGCTGACAACGAGATCTGGACCGAAAGCTGCAGCGGTTTGATTGGGTAAATTGTAAGGTTGGCTTAGAGACATGACACTGAGTATCAAAGTGATACTCCATGGGTTGATGCTATAGTTGGCGATACCATTTATTCGCGCACTGACTGTCTGAAATCCATAATAAACACTGCCGCCAGAGGGGTATACCACTCCATCTAATGTCATGACAAATGGGTCCTTTTTTAGAAAAACATGTTTGCCGCCTACTGCAAAGGTGGTATTTCCTGCAAAGGGTGATGCGTGATTTTCAACATAAACAGGCGCATACGCATACAACTCTGTGGCGTGACCTAAACCAAAGCGAATTTGAGTATCCGGATACACATTCACATAGGACCCAGCAACCAGATCACGGTGTTCAAATCCAGCCTCTGTTAGTACATGATCAGCGGATACCACACAGGGGCTTACTGCGATAGTCGGACGATTGATTACAGAAAGAATATTATCTGTATTACAAGCGTCAGTTGCCATGCTGGTTTCTGGGAAGAGTTGTATGCAATATAATAGTGGGACGCATACGGAGCGAACGATAGACTTGAATGGGGGCATATGTCACTACAGAAATGCTATCCTAATGTTCCGAAGAGTGTGAGTGTTTTTTTTTATAAAGTAAACGTTATGAGATAATTTCCTCAATGCGTGAAAAATCCATTTGACAAGCTCATAGCTCCCCTATAGAATACCCAAACGCCGCAAATGGCGAGTTGATTAAAAAATAGAGAAGACAAACTGTGTGGGCGCTTAAGAAGCGTCGAAACCTGAGAGAGATACAAAAAAGTCGGGTATATTGAAAGATGTACTCGCACGTTAGCGAGAGCTAAAAGAGAGCTGCTTGAGATTCGAAAGG
>CAMCUM010000053.1 GCA_945878975.1 Legionella genomosp. 1 | reverse complement strand
AATAGATGAGATTTTGACTAATTTGTCTGCTGAATCGGCTTTCATTGAGTGACCCTTCCTCATTAAAAATGAGGAATCATGATCCTTTTTTTATTTTTATCAAGTAGTTAAGCAGGTTTTTTTAGAATTAATTTGAGGGGATCTTTGAGTTAAATACTGGAAGAAAATTGATGCACTGCATCATATCAATCGTATCTTAGTAGCTGCCATTTTGGGCTTAATACTCATCATAAGTGGCCTGATGCTAACCATCATCACAGCACCCAAGCGCTTTGAGTTTTGGCTCACTCCACAAATGGCTGCGAATGGCGGCTTGATGAAGCCAGACCAAGTATCTGATGAGTATGTGCAAGGCTTTGTCAGCACCTTATTACCATTGATGAGTACTTGGAACAACGAAAAAGACTTTTCCAAGCATTTACATGAATTTCATTACTATTTCACACCTCATTTTCAAGAGAGTTTATTAAAGACCTCGCATGCTTATGAAAAAGCACAATTCTTCGAACGCATCCAAACCGCAAGTTTGTATCGCTTCATAGATCAATCTGACATCAAACGCTTAGGTAACAATGCTTGGGAAATACATCTGGTATTACATCTGACTCAACGCTTAAACACTAAAAATCCTATGCTGATTTCAGACAAAATTGTCGAATATTTTGTACGGGTTATTAAGGTCAACGAGTCTCGACTCCTAAACCCATTTGAACTAGCCATCGATGGTTACACCAAACCTGAAACGATGCTTACAGACTTACTCAGTGGAGAACTCAATGAAGATTAAACACCTCATCTTACTGTCGATACTCAGCATTCATTGTGCTTTTGCTCAAACAGCGTTGCATCTAGCGTGGGATAAATCTCCTATTCAAATATCACTCCCTCTAAACCAAGACCGGCTTATCCATTTCCCCAAAGCCATTAGCATCGTGGATTCAGAGTTATCAGATGCGAGCATCATGAAAATTCAAGATGCCTTATATCTCAATGCCCACAAAGCATTTACCAATAAACGTCTTGTGGTACAAATGATGCCGCAGGGTGAAGCCATTGTTTTAAATCTGTCTGCAAATCCTGAATCAGTTGATACATCGCCCATTGAAATTATTATCAATGAAGCATCTGAAAATCAGGAAGTTACAGAACAAAGCTTCGAAATCAACCCCATCACCTTAACTCGTTTTGCCATTCAATCGCTCTTTTCACCAGAGAGGCTCTTGGTAACGCCGCCCAATGTTACAAGAGTCCCCATGCAAACCACGCGATACATTCACTTCATGAGTGGCGCAGCGGTCACTGCACGACCTTTAATTTCATGGCAAGCCAATGGTTTGTATGTCACAGCCATTGAGTTAAAAAATGATTTAAACAAACCAGTGGAAATCAACCCCAAGCAATTTTTAGGTGCTTGGCAAACAGCGACTCTATTCCCAACCAATGTTTTAAACAAACATGATATCACAACCGTATTGGTCACATCATCACGCCCCTTCAACGAGGCATTGGGCATGAGACAGGAGTTCGTGCGATGAGAAAAAATCTTGGCATCAAAGTTTTAACTGCCGTTATGATAAGTACCGTCGCAGTCATCCTTATCAGCACCAGGCATACCGCACAAATTGAAAAACCTGAGGCTGATTCAGTCAATACTTCTATCAACACGCAACTCAATGACAATATCCGTGATGTGCTAGCACGCCTGATTGAAACTGAGAAAAAAGTTAAATCGCTTGAAAAACGCAATAAAGATTTGGTGCAAAAAAATCAGACCTCCGATCAAACCAATGAAATCCAATCTAGTATTGAATCCTTAAAGCAAGAATTAAGTGCTTTGAAAAATCAATCTGAAGATCATGTTGAGCCTAGCGATCAATCAACTGCTCGCTCCTCTCCCATCAAAGACATCGATAAAATTTTAATGAAAACTCAGTTAGACATCCAAGAAAAGTCCTACTGGGAAAAACTCAACCCCAAAGACTTAATCAAAAAATCAATCAAGCCAGAAGCCCCGACTAAAATAGCTTATTACACTATTCCCGCTGGCAGTGACTTGAATAGAGTAACCCTCATGTCCGCATTGATTGGCGAGGTCCCATCTGATGGCAAACTCATGCAACCACTCTTTCCTTTCTCTGCGATCATCTCACGAGGTGATCTGATTGCATCGAATGGTATCGCATTACCTGCTGATATCGCAGGGATGAAAGTCAGTGGTTATGCCATTGGTGTTGGATCGTTTTTGGATAACATCTCCTGCGTTCGAGCCTATGTCACAGCAGCGCTCTTCACCTTTCAAGACGATCACTTTGTCACCATTGGCAGCGAACAAATGACCAATACAACCGATCTAGTCAATAACGAAAGTATTGGCTATCTAACCAATGCTTTTGGTAATCCTTGTATTCACGGCAGATATTTTACCAATGCCCCCAGAGTTTTGACCGCCATGATGGCAGCGGGTGGCATGCAAGGGCTAGGCAATGCACTTTCCCAATGGCAAATGAGTTATTCCAATAATGCCAATGGGACCTCGTCATCACCAACCGGTTCATTTTTACCCTTTGCTGGAGGCAATGCTTTATCAGAAGGCACCCTCAAAGCATCCGACTGGTTAGAAAAACGTGTTCAAGGCAGTTTCGACATGGTCTTTGTACCAGCCTCACTAAATCAAGTATCTCTTCACATCACGCAAACTTTAAAAATAGACAAAGAACTCAACGGGAGAACATTGAATCATGCCAATACTCAAACCACATTTCATGATAATAGCCTTATGTAGTCTCATTTTCGGCTGTGCCTCGCATCATCAAACACTTGATGAAAGAGATACAGGATTAACCGTGAGCCAAATATATCATCACAGCATGGATGAAATAGCAGCGCCTGTGCCGCATTACCACATCAAAACGGCTGCAAATGTGGGCTTTAAACCTATGAGCCCTGATAGTGTTTTGCCTTTCAAACCTTTAGAAAATCCTCTGATTCCTATTTATGTCTATCCCCATGTGGCACTCATTGGCGATGAGCAAATCTTAAAGCCAGGCTTTGCTAGCGCATTTTTTCTCTATAAACAAAATCAGTTTGCACTGGCCAGCGAGCAATATTAAGGAATGTTATGAAAAAATTAAATCAATGGTTACTGGGAGAAAATACCCCAGGCCCCAAACAACAAGAAGTCGTTGCAGGCTTTCAGTCCAAACGGCCATCATTCTCCGATTTATTGGCCATCACAGATTTTTGTGATGAGCGAAATCTTTTTTTATTAAATGATGGGGTGAGTGTTGGCAGCGGCTTTGAATTAGGAAGTATTTCCGCGGAAGCCGCCACCACTGAGTATCTAAAAACTGTATTCACTAAAATCAAAGACACCTTTGCAGCAGTCGTGCCTCTGTATAAAGAAGATCCTTGGGTGATGCAACTCTATGTATCGGATGATTATACCTATCAGCCCATTTTAGATCATATCGAGCGGTTTATTGCGCCTGAGATTCTGATCACTCCCTTTACCCAAGACTACCTCAAACGTTTAAATGATTTATTTTCTAAAATGAAAGAACCGCAAGGTCTATTTTTAGATCCTAAGTCTGATACACCGTTTAGAATTAGACGCCGCCGCATTCGTGTGTTGTTTTATAGACGGTATCATACTAACCCAATCACCCGAGAAGCAGCCGTTTCAGAACACGAAGAAGTACTCTCGCAAATCAATCAAAAGCTTGCATCACCTGGGTTATCTTTGAAGCATCTAACCGGCAAGGCTTATTATGATTGGCTAGTAAATTGGTTTAATCCAAACCCAGCTATGACTGATGGATGTGTCGAAAAATTACTAGGCCAGTTCCCCTATCCTCAAGATCAAAAGCCCGCAAACTTTTCGCATGCACAAAATAGCTTTTTTAATTTACCTGAAAGTGATGCCAAAGGCTTTGTCTTTGATGGCTTAAAACATCGGGTTTTGTACGTGGATTCGTTGAAAGAAGCCCCCATGATTGGCTTGTTGTCCCGTGAAAGACCCCAAGCTCACCCCAAACATCGTTATGCGCTTCTCGATAAACTTACAGAAGGCGCCATCTACACCATGCAAGTGATTTTCTCGTCTGATGAAGCCTTGGAGGCTCATTTGCTTAGAATCGAAAAATCTGTGATTGGCACAAGTCTTAAACCAACTGAAGTCAAACGCGATATTCAAATGGCCCGCGATGAGTTGGCTTCTAACAATCGGTTATTCTGGGTAACCCAAGCCATTCTTTACCGCGGCAAAGATGAAGAAGAGTGTGAAGCGATTGAAAAGGCCCTACATAATTTATTCATTGATGCCAAAATGCCATTGCTTGCATCACGTTATGATTTACATCCGCTCAACAGTTATTTGAATGTCCTACCTTTTAATTTTGATGCGCTGTACGCCAGAAAACACTTATATCTAGACCGCTTGGTCTATGCCTCAGAACTTGCAGCACTTTTACCTGTATATGGGCGCTTTCAAGGTGCCAAGCATCTACCTTGCTTCACTTTTTTCAATCGTCTTGGAGAACCAGTATTTTTTGACATTTTAAATCCCAAGTTTATTACTCAAAACTCACACATGGCACTCTTTGCCAATTCCGGTGGCGGCAAGTCAGTCGCCACTGGCTGGATGATAAACTCCTTAATGGCCACCAAAAATGCCCGTATCGTCTTATTTGAAATGGGAAATTCATTTGATCGCATGCTCATTCACTGCAAAGCCCATGGTAAAGTCGTTAAGCAATTACTTCTAAGTAATCAAAAGGACAGAGCCGTTCCCCTAAATCCCTTTTGTGAAGCCTATAAAGCTTTACCTGAAATCAAAGAATGTCTCAATTCAGAATCTGCTCTTAAGCTTGCGCAAAAAATTATATCGCTACAAAGCAATCTGGATACGTCCATAAGTATTGAAGACCAAGCGGATGAATCTCGGTGTTATCTAGCAGAGCTGTCGCTTGCGCTTCGCACCATGATAACGGAAGCCAACAATACCGAAGAAGAAAAATTCACCCTGGCCGATGAAACACTCATAATTGAAATCCTAATCGACGCCATCTTAACCTCCTTTCACGCCGATATTCCGCAAATGCTGACCGAACATGTGCTATCAGCATTTGAAAGAAGACTTTTGATTGAAGGAAATCTACGCAAAAATGAACGCATCCTAGATATGCATGACCGACTTAAATCTTATGTCATCAATACCAACAAAGCACAGTTTTTTAATGTGCCGACAGAACCTTTGGGTGAGTTTGATATCTTTCATGTCGACATATCAGCCATCAAGGATGACAAAGGTAAACTTGCTTTGGTCATGGTATCGCTCCTTCCGCGTATTCTTGCCATAGCCGAAGCTACTCAAAATGATAACCGTCCTACTTTCCTATTCATCGATGAAGCCCACATCCAATTTCAAATTGATGTGGTAGTAGCCGTAGCGCTATTGATTGCTAAAGTTGCCAGAAAACTTGGTCTTTGGTTAGTGCCCATTACTCAAAACATCGCAGACTTAAGCTCGGAGAAGGCCACCAAGATTTTGTCTTTAATTGAAACCTTTATTTTATTGGGTCTTGATGAAAAGGAGCTACATGACTTGAAGAAATTCAAATCATTAACCTCACAACAAGAAGCACTCATTCGAGACATTGATTCGCAAAAAGGTCTATATGCCGAAGCAGTTTTATTAGGTTCAAGATTTCAAGGCCTATTCCGTGTCATCCCACCCCGCTATCTCTTGGCACTCCTTTTGAATGAAAAATCAGAAAAAGCCGAACGCCATAAACTGGAGCAAGAACATGATGTCCTTATCGCTGCTGAAATCATTGGCAAACGTTTGGAAAATCAAACCCATCATACTACTCATGAGCATGATTTCTATGATGAATAGCCAAGCTGAAAGCCTCAAGCCTCCACATCCACTGAATACCGCAACCCTTGCGGCACGCGTATTAGAATACACGTTTAAAAATAGTCATTACCGCGTGATTGGGTCTTGTCTTTGGGTAAAACGTAAATTCCCTCCAAGAGTGGAGCCGGGCTTAGCCATAGAACAATTTCTGCCAGATTTAGTAGTAACGATTTCAAACACCCCTGGCCATAATCCTTGGCGTGAGGTAGATATTCTTTATGAAAACAAAGCGGCATTGCAAGGCTATCAAGCTCTTTTTTCTGCGGCCATGAATTTACATTTTGATGTTGGCGATGGCTCAAGCCAGCAATCCTCACGACATATTAATGAACAACGCGCACGCATTGTACATGTTATTGGCAGTCCCTCTAATTTATACAGCCTACCCAGAGTCACCCATCAACCCGAAACCACATTTGGGAAACTGTATTACTCAAGCATTGCAGATGCAGTGAGTGACAGAACAGAAGCCGGAGAAATCGCTTATATGGCAACCCATCCAGGACTATTTATGACGAGTTATATTGGAACATTTGCCAATCATTGGGGCTATGAAGTTCCCCGCTTGATGAGCATTACGCAAATCTCACGTTTTCGAGCATCGGTGGTTGCCGCGATGCATGCAGCAGACATTGTCACCAATCAACCGTGTCCGCACATTGCCCTTTGGACTACGAATAGCTGTGGTCCCAATTGTGTAGTGTCCAATGTCACATACGACCCTAAGCATGAGAAGGTTATTTGGCAAGAAGTCTATCCTAGTAATCGCAATATCACACCGGGGGTAGAGTCAGAATTTGAAAACTCTGACGATGCCAAAGGCAATGGAAATTATGTATTTGTAATCTGGCGCAAATACAGAGGCTGTATCAAACAAGGTGGTAGATTATCTTGGAATAAACCCCATGTAGGTCAACCCCAAAAACGTTGAGGTAGCATATGAAATTTTTATTCATCATAGGACTTGTGATATCCACGCAAAGTATCGCAGGTCTTATGCCAACCAAATCAGACTATTATTACAAACTAGGCGGTGACTCCGATGTCTTCATTCCTCCTATCAACCACGACAAAACCATTGTGATTGGTGGAGATATCAATGCCGACTTAGGATTGATGAATTGTAGTTTGTACAACCCTGCTATCTCAGTATCCAACACGCTCAATGACTTAAAAAATTCAGTGTCTGGCATGCCAGAAGGAGTCATCTCTAATCTCAAAGGTTCCGTTGCAGGTTTTCCGCTCTATAAACTTCAGCAAGCGATGCCTGGTTTGTATAACATCCTGGAAAACACGTCTGCCAGTGCACAAAATGAATTCGCACTGAAGGTACAAGACTGCCAAGCAGTCAAACAAACACTTGAAAATGGCCAATCACCTATAACAAGTCTTGTGTCCGTTTCTGATAGCCAAGGCTGGATTGACTCACTTAAGCGTGTCAAACAAGGCGAACAATTAGACATCACTCAAAGTGCTAAGAACATTGCCAAACACTCGGATGAATATGGCCTACCGTGGGTTCACAGAAACGAAGGCAACTCCGGCGGAAAATTACAACGCCCCATCAAACTCATCAATGATGTGGTAATTGCAGGCTACAATTTATTGCTTACCCCATCGCGCTCTTTGGATAATGTGGTACCTCCCTCTCAAAGCTCACAAAGCCATTTTGTCCATTATTGGAAAAATCCTAATTTAGCAGCTCAATGGGCAGTCCTTGTATTGGGAGATATCCAAATCAGTCAAACAAAAGATAATGCCGCGCATGATGCTGTCGCAGGAGTTGGCTTATCAACACTCTTACAATCTTGCCCCAAAACTGCAAGCAGTAGTACTTGCGCCATCAATGTCACCCAATTTCTCTGGCAATTAGTAGACAAAAGCATCCCAACCAGTGAAATCAATCTTCGCAGAATCTCTGCATCCAATATGCTCATCACTGAAGACATCATCACTACTATTCAACATATGGGGCGTGAAGACCAAATTATGACCGTATCAAAACTAGGCGAAGAAATTGCCATCCAAAATTTACTGGATGAAGCTATGATGTTACGGCGTATCTTACAAGCGGGTTTCCAAATCCAAGAAGTGCAAAATCTAAAGCCCGCGCAAACTATGGTGCGTTATGCACTTGAGAAACTCGATAAAGACATTCACTCTCTTGCCTTTGAACATGAGGTCAAACGCAAAATGATGACCAAAACCTTGAATCTGATTATGGATTTACGCAGCAAAGAACTTGCCAATAGCCTCCCAGACGATACTCATGAAGAACCTCTAGTGAAAGATGGCGCAGTATATCGCGGGGCCAAATCATGATTGTGTTTAGCCCACTTTCTTTATACACCACCTACCTTGGCTGGCAAGAATATGACGTCATGTTCAATGCTCTCTGGCAAACCGGCATTCTCTATATTGGCTTTTTGATGCTGGGGTTTCGGTTTTTAAAATCGGTACTCACGCCAACAGAATCACCCGATATAGCGCTCAACAGATTTTTATATGAACTGGCCCTCACATTTTTAATTTGCGCGTTCTTTGTCTATCCTTGTATGCCGCTAGAGCAAAAGGGCTTGTCATTTAAGCCTCTGTGTACCAAAAGAATAGTCAGAGATGCCACTATTAACAGCACCGGCACCACTTATGATGAAGCATTCGCAGATGTCATCTCCAATGGTGTCAAAGTACCTATCGGTTTCGCTATCCTGCAAAACTATATCTCAAGCCTTACCTACGGCTTGATTAAAGTCACGGGTTGTACCGACAGCCTCCAAGCCATTCAAGGAGACCTGCTTTCTACTTACATCCCAATTAACATCAAAAAACGCGTGCTACAATTTCATAAGCAATGCTTTTTAGAAGCCAGAAGTGCTTATCTAAATGCCCCGCCAGAAGCCGCCAAAGTAGAGGCTATTTTAAAGCGCTTTGGTGGCGAGGAGGATTTAAATTGGATGGGGTCGAAGGTTTTGCAAACCTATTATTATGACCAACTCAAGGCTCGTGAACCCATTCCAGGATTTTTATTTACCAATCACCCAAGTAGCAATTTTGAAGAAGCCTCAAAGAAGGACTCAAATATCAAAACGCACATCCCCACTAATGGCTATCCAACTTGTAATCAATGGTGGCATAAAATCAAAAAAGACTTAGTCAAAGTTTCTGAAAAAGCAGGTGTCTTTGATAAACATATTGGATCACTAGATATCACCAATCGTATCTATGCTTACAAAGCCAAACACAAGCTTGCCTGGAACTCAGACCTTACCCCCGAAGATTACATCGCTAAAATGCTTTTGCATGACAATCGAGATTTACAAATCAAAAGCACCCAAAGTCTGATGGATAACACCAATAATATGGTTGGCACACTTGTCACAAGAGGATTGATCAATACAGGACAAAACATCAAATCCTGGACGACAACACCTCTAAAGCGCGAAGCCATTATCCAAACCCTACCCGTCATTCACGCATTTTTTTATTTCTTTCTAATTATCTTAACACCCCTTGTGTTGGCTTTGAGTGGCTATAGCAGCCGCGCATTAGGAAGTATCTGTGCTTTATTTATGATGGCTATTTTTATCCAATTCATTTGGCATCTAGTGGGATATGTAGAACGCGCAGTCCTAGATCCCATGGGTGAAAACAATGCAGTGGCAGCGATGCGGAATATGGCTGTGCTTTTTTATATTATTGCGCCGATGTTGTTGCTGAAATTGTCTGGGCATTTTGGGGGAGATGCGGGCGCTGGATTAAAAG
Source organism: Legionella genomosp. 1 (assembly GCA_945878975.1). Classification (GTDB taxonomy): domain Bacteria; phylum Pseudomonadota; class Gammaproteobacteria; order Legionellales; family Legionellaceae. The sequence goes on along the minus strand of CAMCUM010000053.1, from coordinate 6,248 downwards.
GTTTGCTTGATGCAAGTGAGCAATCGTCAAAAGACAGCGCTCAAACCACGTTGCAATTTGCAACCACCGCGGTAAGGGCGGCAAGCAGAAAATGACTCATCACTTAATCAGGTTTGGTAGCGTTTTCGAACTCTTCATACGTAATTTCACCCTTTTCACGGCGATCATACGCCTCCAAAGGGCCACAAACTGGTGTCGACTTCCCTTCGGCCTCAACTACCGCAACCACAACATACAATACTATTTTGAAAATCTTCCAAGTGATTTTCAAAAAACCTTTGGTGAAACGTATCAAGGTATTCATAAGGAGGACTCTTCCATGCTAAAAAAATACTTATCATCATCCATTATAGTGCTATTTCAATTCATTCTGCTATGGATCATAATCGCCCTATGTGCACCGCTATTAGTACAAAATAGCAATATTGCGCAACACATAAACATATTTCTAACTCGCTATCAAACCATTTTCTTAGTAAGCCACGGCCTATTTTATCTAACGTTTTATGTGTCATGGCCAAGAATTGTGAAATTAATTACCATATCACAACCCGAAACACCCAATGCAATTCAAATAAATAAAGCCATTCAAATTCGTCTCTACTTACTTGCAATCTTCTTGTCCATTGAACTTATCAATTTCTTGAGATAAATAATGACCAACTACCCCAGTGAAAACCTATTACGAGAACCAACCGAAGCTTTTTCTGCAATGACATTGGCTGCACTTGGCGTCCTAACTTGGTTTACTCCGAACTATCTCTTATTAACACCTAAACTTGGACAATCAACAACTATGGCACTCATGATATTGGCCAGCATTCGATTTATCCAATTTTATCGCATCAAACGCTACCATCACCGCCTAAATAAAATGCCCCGCTTTGCTTTATCAAGCAAAGAAATACCACTATCCAAAGACAAACTTTTCATCGGGCGCGGTTTTAGATGGCAACCACTACACACACAACGCCTGCATCAAATCAAACAAATCCATAACCAAAAATTCATCAAACATCACAAAAACCCATTAGGCGGGCAAGCCTATCTACACGGCGTAGGCGATAAAGATGCACCCATTTTTATCCCTCAACACGTCCGCACAGGACACATGTTTGTGGTTGGCACCACTCGAGTAGGCAAAACAAGACTTGCCAGCATCTTAATTAACCAAGACATCCGCAATGATGATGCTGTAATCGTTGTTGATCCTAAAGGTGATTTGGAATTGGTACGCGACATGTATGCCGCCTGCCTTGCTGCAAATCGGCTTCAAGATTTTAAAGTTGTCCATTTAGGTTTTCCAGAATTATCTGCCGTTTATAATCCCCTCAAAAATTTTGACCAAATATCTGAGGTTGCAACCCGCATAACATCTGCTATTGATGCAGAAGGCGAAGGCAAACAATTTGCAGCCTTTGCCTGGAAATATGTGAATATTGTAGCCACTTGTTTATATGAAATGAATCAAGCTATCACCTATCAATCCATTGCCTTTTATATCACGCGCTTAGATAAGCTCCTTGTGAGCTATGCTGATTTTCTATTTCCAAGTCTTGATCCAGATTATGAGGGGAATATCCAAAATATTATTAGCCAAGCACAAACCATTGATAAATTTGGTCGCCTGAGCCCGCCTATAGATAGAGTAGATGCACTAACAAGATATATCAAAAACTATATTGACCAGATTATAGCCTCTCATCAAATTGAGAGTTTCCATGATAAAACACTTGTCGAACTATTTGATGCAGCAACCATAGACAAACATTATTACGACAAGATCACCGCAAGCGTTGGTCCAGTCTTATCTGAAATCAACAAAAGCAATGCTTCTAGCATTTTTTCGTTCAAAGAAAATCCTGATGAAATTCAATTGATGAAGGCAATCACTCAAAAACAAATTATCTATATTGGCCTAGACAGCCTAAGCAATTTCAACGTAGCTCAGGCTTTTGGTAAAGCGCTTCTATCTGATTTGGTTTCAACCGCTGGTAAAATATATAAAAATAGCACCAATCAATACCGCCTAAATTTTCATTGCGACGAATTATCTGAAATCATTCAAGACTCTTTTGTTAAAATCCTAAACAAAGCAGGCGGTGCAGGCTTTCGAGTCACTGCCTATGCTCAAACCAAACAAGATTTAGAAGTAGCCCTTGGCTCAGCAGCTATGGCTGAAATGACGGAAGGTAATTTAAATACTCTCATTATAATGCGGGTTAAAAATGAAGAAACGGCCAATCTATTAATTAAAATATTACCCCAAGTTGGCGTTGTGGGGCATACCCAGGTCTCTATGGTGAACGACACGCCCCATGGCGAGGAAGGCATCTATTTCAACACCACTAATGAAGATAGGGTACAAACCACCAATGTCTCGATGATTGAAGTTTCAGACATCATCTCCTTACCCAAAGGCCAAGCATTCCTCTTCGTCAATGGTGGTGAGCTTTATAAAGTAAGAATCCCCATGCCATCTAACGATGAATCAATCCCAATCGATATCAAAACTTTGATACGCCAGATTAATCATGGCGCAGTTACCGGAGAACTCGATGCAACTAACCATTGAACTTCATCTGAAAACTCGTGATATTTATAGGTTGTTTGAACTTAAAATCAATGGCAAACACTTGTTTATAGACTCGATTTTACGAAAAATAAATTACAGCCACTTAGTAACACCCGAAATACACCGCCAAGTTGAACAAGAATTGCGAGAATTAATAGCGAAATTCACCGAAAAGACAGTATCATTCGAAAAAATGCTCGATAGAAATAAAAGTATAAAAGCTAAAGCAGTAGATATTATTCCACCGTTTCATTTCAGAGTTATCGTAACCAACAAGCTAGGCCTTCTACTAGTTGAATTTATCGAGTGTTATGACCATCTCATCGCATTAATTAAACTCTTACATCTATCAGGCTGTTTTGATTCAAATGAGGCATATTACGCGAATATCAGGAGCGTGAAAAAAATGGGGAATAGGATACTTAGTGACCTACTATTACTAAGAATCATCAAAAATAACCGTATAAAAATCCACACAAGTTTTTAACTTTGATTACATTGGTATTAATTGTAACTTAGTCTCTCACCATTGTGTCTCGATTGATAAATAATAACAAAGTGAAACATCTTTTTACCTACCTCACAGCCGTGGCATGACTACAATATTGGCAATTCCTTAATCCAAGTATCCTGAATGATTTTTCGATGAATATTATTCAGCCATCTTTTTTTCTCATTCCCACCGGGTGCTGCTGACTCATCACTCCAGTTGTTTTTGGTCCATAAATAGATTTCGAGACATTTCATCTGGATTTGTTTTGAAAATGCGCCTAGGTCAAGACTATCTTCGGGCATAACTTCAAAATAGCCCTCAAGATAAGGGATGATTTTATCTTTGTAACGAAGATCATCGTTAATCACTGAGTCGAAAAATGGCCTGAACACGTCTTCCGCGAACCAGTTCTGGCAGGGAAGGTCGAAGTCGATGATATGCACGCCTTTTCCATCAGTGATGACATTGCCTTCACGATGGTCACCATGTGTCAAACCGAAATTCGTAGCGGTTATTGACCTGTTTTTCATGAAATGCGTGACTTGCTCCAAGGTGGCATGAACTATTTTGTCTTCATGTTCAATGGCGTTATACATTTCATCAAGTGATTTTGACCAGCTGGCATATTCAAAATCGGCAGTTGAATAGTGCAAGACTGCTGTGTGCAATTGACCAAGTGTTTTCCCCCAGCGTTTATACAAATCATCATTGTGATAATCAAAATCAATCGGTTTGCCCAAAACCTCCTTGCAAACGTGCGCCAGAAAACAGTCCTCTCCTTGATGGATAGCTTCAATCCACTCGCCATTGTTGGAACGAACCGGCTCACAAATAGCAACGCCATGTTGAAAAAGATGGTTTTGGTAAAGAATAGCTGCCAGCAGTTGTTTTTCAGGACGTAACGCGCTGTGAGTGATCCGCAGGTAATATCTCTGATTTTGGTGTGCATAGTAATAAACCAGATTGACTCCTTCATTGACCAAATGAACTTTGTCAATTTGTTTTCCCCAGTATTGAGCAGCAAGCAGGGGTGTTTTGTTTGCATCAATTCGTTTTAATACTTGATCCCACATGGTAGTTCCTTGGGTTGGTTTTGCCAATATATGCTAAGCTATCGTTATATTCCATTAACTTTATCAAATTAAATGCCAAAAATCCGATCGAATTTCGTGACAGTTTTTAATCATTCAATACGTGACAAAGATCAGGATGTGCAAGATAGTTTGTGGGAACAAATTAGCAACCCAATTATTGAAAACATTCCTGATAAACCAGAAAAACTCGTTACTTTTTTATATCGAATGTTGCCGGATGAATTAGATGACAAAACATCCATCTACTTTCTTAGTGGTGCTGCAGGATATACTTTTAATGAGAACAGTCAATTCACTATTATACCTGGAACCGATATCGCTTACATCAGTATGGAATTACCACCCCAATTAAGAACCGGATACAATCTGGTTAAGCTGCACGATAGCGATCGTCCCAGTGCCCAAGACGATGCTCCTGTTACCTATCCAAGGCTGGTTGGCGAGGATGCTAGTTTTGATCTTTTGTTAGGTCATTTATTTTCAGAAAACCGCGTAATTACTGATCCGTTAAACGAAAATACCATGACTTATTATAAGGACATGGACACACAAGATGAAATTTACGGAAAAGAATCTATTCTGGAATTACCTTTGGCTCCATCACTAACAGGAGTCTCTTTTTCTTGTGAAAATGCAAAAATTGTCAGAGATCATTTAAAAGAAGAAGGACGACTGATAGAGAGTTCCGTGAGCTTTTCAGAAACTTCTCTAAAAGATCTACCTGACTATCAGTCAACCAGCAGAAAATACTGGATCTACCTACCACCAAATTATCAAGCGCATTCAACAACACCCTATCCTTTCATGTTGTTTCTAGATGGCAGTAGCTATCTGAGTGATATTCCAGCACATGTTTATTTAGAGCACCTAATCAGTAAAGGTGATATACCACCGTGTATAGCTGTGTTTCTAAATTACGCTGATGGAATTTTACGTACCAAGGAATATAACTGCAATAATCATTTCACACAATTTCTGTGTCATGAATTTATCGAACGTTTATCCAAAGAATATGATTTGAATATAACCACTGATCCAAATTTTTCAACCATTATTGGAGCATCTTATAGTGGCCTTGCTGCTTTCTATGCTGCTCTTTCAAAACCGGAAATCTTCGGCCATTGCATTGCTCAATCTCCCTCTTTTGTGGCGCAACCATTATCAACGTTTGATCAAATGATTCATGCTGCCTCTCCGCAATTAAGTCATTCATCTTTTGCCTTTGAAATAGGCACTTATGAAAATAACACCATGCAACTTGAATATGCAGATGGTACCGTCCAGAGCTGCTCATCGTTTGGTGTTATGAATCATGTGTATGAACAAATGCGAAGCGAAGTGCCCACAGTAAGTTTACATGAGTTTGTCGGCGGGCATAATTATATATGTTATCGTATATCTTTATACGATCGAATCAGAGAAGTTTGTCAAAGACAGCTCGAATGCACTGAAGCATCCGTTCTTTCTAGTACAAATGGACGATGACTGCCTTTTACTTATTTAAGTTAATAACCCTTATCATCAAAAGTTTTTTGCACCGATAATGTAAGCCGTTCAAAAAAGAAAAGCTCTGCTTATTCATGTGTGCTTGATTCGCGATTTAGAAGAATTGCTAAAGTGCGTTACTAATGAACAAATGTTGGTGAGGCTGAGCATTGAGTCCTTTTGACAAGATTTCACCTGTTTTATTGTCAACGATGAGGGAAGCAAAAGGAGCCTTTGGATTGCTTTTTGCGCGATCAATGGCTATTTGCGTATAACACTCATCAGATTTTTTAGCCTGGAGCTGATTGGTATCCGCTGCGAAGCACTGCAAGCCATTTACAGTAAAAAAATAATTATTGAAATAGTAAATCTGTTCACTTGTGATCCTCTTTGCCTCGATAATTATCTTTAATCGATCCACCACAATTTTTACTGGCCTCAGTCTGTAAGGTTAGGGCCTGTTTACAATTCATCCCCGACGCCTACGTGCCGCGGCTTGTCCGCGGCATCCAGGAGATGGTCAAATTACAACTGAGCCAATTTAATTGCTCATTCAATTGATAAATAAGAACAAACTCGTAATATAACGATTCTAACGTCA
>CAMCUM010000052.1 GCA_945878975.1 Legionella genomosp. 1 | reverse complement strand
TACCATATTTATAGGCAAGGCCCCTGATTTTCAGGCTCATTCTGCCAAATTTACTCAATCTTTATCAGTAGTATATTTAGGCAGAGAAGCTATGAAAAAACAACTTGTTGTTTCCTATTTACAGCTTGTCAATGCGATCAACACATTGGCGACGATGGTGATAGACGCTCAATTGGAGAAACACATCTATGAATAAATTCGTGTGGATCTCTCAGGAATAAAGCGCGGGACGTCGGCGTCGGGGGATCCCATGTCAACATCCCTTACTTATGGCACGTTCTTTATCACTACATCGAGGGTGCTTGCTGTTGTACATTTGTGTTGAGTGGCGTGTTAGGTTCACGTTGGTTCAACGCAAATAATCCCACAAGACTCACTAATGCACCGGTACCTGCAGCATATTGCAGCGTTTTCACAGAGCAATGTAATACCAACCCTAAGTTTAGAGCGACACCCGGTGCTGCATAACTCAGTATCAGGAGGGTTAGCGCACATACCAGAAGGCTAAGACAGAGACACTTCAGAAAAAATGTCATGTTGTAGGGTGTTACCATTGCGTTGTGCTGATTTACTGGGATGGTACGGGTGGAACCATCGTTCGTAGGCAGTACTCTGGATATGGGCGTGCTGCGTTTTTCTTCTGTGCTGGCATGATGACTACCAAGTACATCTGGCTGCTGGTTTGTACTTGTGCTGCGACTATCTAGCGCTGTTAAGGTCGTAGGAGTGCAATCACCGGTCGCACACATTAGTGGGGATGCGATGCTTGGTATGTGTGTGCCGCGTTTTTTTTCTGTGCTGTGAAGTACCGTGAGCTGACTTTTTTCTGGTGGATTGTGACCTTCGGAGTGAGTTTGTTGGTGTATAGGTGCGCTATTTAGATCTGTCATAGGTAAGGTGATTACTGCTGCAGGAGGCACAGCTTGCTGTGCGACAAGCATTTGTTCAAGCGCCGTAATTAATTGTTGTTCAATTTCTCCATTGAGTCCTAGCTGCGGATCTCGCGACGGAGCAGCGTTTCTTCGCTTTAGTATAATATTTGATTTAGTAGAGTCTAATTGCGCTATTAAGAAATCGGGATATTGAAACATATAACGAATTGATTTTACAGGAATACTTTTTCGAACCTTACCGCCAGCGGTGTTATATTTATCGGAGAATAAAAATAGCGGTATCAATTGCGCATAAACTTCCGGCGTATGAATGATCTGTATAAAATTGTCGTTGGTTTTGAATTCCTCCGGTAACAGGTCAAAGTATTGGCATGCTTTGTAATATGAAAGTCGGTTGTGCGGATTATTTTTTGTTGCGAGTAATAGTTTGGCATTATCTTGGTTCAATAAGCCACGAGACTCTAATATACGGGTGAGCAGGTACAGTTGTTTTATATATTGACTGGGATGGTAATCTTGTGAGGTCGATTCTATGCCTGCTGTTCTTAGAATAAAAAATACTTGTGCTGCGAACCATAGCTCTTGCCAATCTAAGTCATTATTTAATTGACCATTAGCTTTTTTTAAGCTGTTTAAAAAATCAAAAATCTCATGAGGATTTTCAAAAAGTTTTGACCAAAAATATGCTTGCTCGGTTTCTTCTTGGGGAATACTTTTCTGAAATTCGTTGATAGGGATTAAGTGTTCAAATATAAGCGCAATTTTGGGGGGGGTAATTTCGACACTGGCATGTATATTTTGCAAAATTCCTATACAGATGTGCGCATGGCTGTATTCGGTGGACCATCCCTGACGTTCTATTTTATGTAACAATGCGACGGATTTATTAAACATATCCTGATCAAGCGATCTTTTTTTTGAGATTAGCTTAGTTAGCTCGTTTAGTTCATCGAGGTGTTTTTCAGCACGCAAGGATAGTAGTGTATCCAAATTATTTTGCGTGAATAGTCCAGGATGCTCGGATAAAGTTTCAAACAAATTATCCAATATGCGGATACATGAGTTGGGTAATCCCACAGGATTCTCTGTGGAAAATAACTCTATGATTTTTGTCAAATTATCTGAATTGAGTAATTCGGCCTCTGCTAATTGTTCGATCAAATCGCATAATCGGATAATACGCTCGTCTAACATACCTTCTGAGCTACTCATCCCGGCTTTTTCTAATGCGGAACGCAGTTTTTCTATCTTGCTTTGACGTGCTGATTGATAAAATTGTTCAAACCAGTCTTGGGAGGAAGTAGAGGTCTGTTTTCGGGATTGATTCGTAGACGTTTGTTTTGTACTGTGTGGTGCAGGCTTATGGGTATGCCCATCGTATTTGCGTCTTGCATCAGGGTCTGATAAACAGCCCGCCGTAGAAATCCATTTGAAGCATTCCGTTAATTCTTTGGGTGTGGTATCTATATCGAATTTTTTTTTAAAACGACTTATTTTATCGGGATGGAAATCAAGTGCCATTCTTTTGTATGCTTTTCTTATGTCTTCGCAAGAAGCAGAAGGCTGCAGACCTAAAATGGTGTAAAGACCATTTTGTACACTTCCTAAGCTTATGATTTGTTGCGGTCTAATAAATGTGTACTCAGGTTTTGTAGCGGAGGAGCGTTCGTCGTGCTTGGATTCCATAATAGATGTCTCGTAGCATCATTTGTGAATAAAAATAATACACTAAATACGGATCTATGTCAACTCGACTTTAGCCATTTTTAAAAAGGAACTAAATTTGTCGTCTTTGCGAACGTAGTGAAGCAACCCAGTACAATTTTTCAATGAAGCATCGATCTGAGTTGCTTCGCTGATGCTCGAAATGACTGATTTTAAACCAAATTTTAAAAATAGCTAAAATCGAGTCTCAACACAATTTTAGTCTAAAGCTCGAGGTTTTTTGAAAGTCCTGTTATAGTTAAAATATTACTAAGGAACGGGCAGTGGGCCGTGGCACAGGGAGTGTTGCCTTGTCGGGAAAAGTGACACAGATACAGGAACAGACACAAGAAGCATTGGTGAAGAATCATGCTATCTTGGTGAAACGCATTGCCCATCATTTGGCTGGGCGATTGCCAAGATCCATATTAATGGATGATTTGTTGCAAGCCGGGATGCTGGGGTTGCTGGAAGCTGTGCGCTCTTATGATGATACCAAAGGTGCGTCTTTTGAGACGTATGCCAGTATTCGTGTGCGCGGTTATATGTTGGATGAAGTGAGGCGCAATGATTGGGTACCTCGGTCGGTGTATCGGAATTCACGCTTGATTGCACAGGCAGTGCGCATGGTTGAAAATCGACATGGACGAGAAGCCAGTGATCATGATGTGGCGCAGGAGATGGGGTTGAGTCTGCCTGACTATCATGAATTGCTTGCAGATACCAACGGTGCACATTTGTATGGATTTGAAGATTTAGGGGTGACGGACGATGTCCTCTGTGATGAAAATGGCGCGGCAACCGAGCCGCAGGCCAATGTCATGCATGCAGATTTTAAAGCACGCCTGGGTGTGGTCATCGGTGGTTTGCCGCACAATGAACAAATGGTTTTGTCTTTATATTATGAACATGATTTGAATTTGAAAGAAATTGGTGATGTAATGGGCGTCACAGAATCGCGTGTTTCGCAAATTCACAGTCAAGCAACGCATAGAATACGTGCGCGGTTGGAGCAGGATGGTTAAATGTTCGGGTGAAGAGTTACTAGGATAATATACAATGCTTGAAGTAAATCAATTGCAATTACAAATTTCCGACTTAGATAGTCGCGCCATAGCACTTCGGGGGTACCTTTGACTATGACCGTTTGGCAGAGCGTCTAACAGAGGTCGTGCGTGAATTAGAATCTCCTACTATTTGGAATAATCCTGAGCAAGCGCAAACTTTGGGACGTGAACGGGCCCAGTTAGAAGCGATTGTGCATACCTTAGATCAGTTGGACACATCTTTACGCGATTTACCTGATTTATTGGATCTAGCGATTGCTGAATCCGATCAACAAATGCTGCATGAGGTGACTAAGGATTTGGCAGAGATTGCCAAACAGGTTGAAGGTATGGAGTTTCAACGCATGTTTTCTGGTAAAATGGATCCCGCGAATGCTTATGTGGATATTCAATCTGGATCTGGGGGGACGGAAGCGCAAGATTGGGCTGAAATGTTGTTGCGCATGTATTTACGCTGGGGCGAGCAGCATGGATTTGTCACTGATTTGATCGAATGTTCTGCCGGTGATGTTGCTGGGATCAAATCTGCCACCATTTATTTCCAAGCGCCGTATGCATTTGGCTGGTTACGAACCGAAACGGGTGTGCATCGTTTGGTGCGTAAATCCCCATTTGATTCTGGTAATCGGCGCCATACGTCGTTTGCTTCTGTGTTTGTATCGCCGGAAGTAGATGATGATATTGCGATTGAGATCAATCCAGCAGAGCTTAGGATCGATACTTATCGGGCGTCGGGTGCGGGTGGGCAACATGTGAATCGTACCGATTCTGCGGTTCGGATCACGCATCTGCCGTCTGGTACGGTTGTGCAGTGCCAAACGGATCGCAGTCAGCATAAAAACAAAGATCAAGCCATGAAGCAATTGCGCGCCAAATTGTACGAATTGGAAATGCAAAAAAAGAATGCTGCTTTGCAGGTACTGGAGGATAGCAAATCTGATATTGGATGGGGATCGCAGATTCGATCATATGTATTGGATCAATCGCGGATCAAAGATTTACGTACTGGGGTTGAAACCTCGAATACTCAAGCAGTGTTAGATGGGGATTTGGACCAGTTTATAGAAGCCAGTTTGAAAGCAGGAGTAGATAAAGCATGACCACCGATGAGTTGATAGATGATCGTGACGTATATGAGATCCGTCAGCAAAAATTAGCCGATTTGCGTGCTCAGGGATTTGATTTCCCTAATCATTTTAGACGCAGTCATCAAGCGGCTGCGATCATGCAGCAGTATGCAAATGTTGATGCGGAACAACTTGCCACACAACAGGTTGAGGTTGCTATCGCGGGGCGCATTATGTTGCGTCGCTTGATGGGGAAAGCAAGTTTTTTTCATTTGCAAGATGTATCAGGCCGTATTCAAGTCTATCTGCGCGCCCAGGATGTCGGGGAAGCTTATGAGCAGTTTAAGCTCTGGGATCTGGGTGATATCGTTGGGGTCACAGGGTATTTGTTTGTGACCAAAACAGGCGAATTAACGGTGCATGCCACCGCACTGCATTTGTTGACCAAATCTTTGCGTCCTTTGCCCGATAAATTTCATGGTTTGGCGGATCAGGAAACACGTTATCGTAAGCGTTACGTTGATTTGATTGCTAATGAAGACAGTCGACAGGTATTTTTGATACGTTCTCTCGTGATCAAAAGCTTAAGAAAATTCATGGACCAACATCAGTTTTTGGAAGTGGAAACCCCTATGATGCATGCCATCCCGGGTGGTGCATTGGCCAGACCTTTTGTTACGTATCACAATGCGTTGGATCGAGAACTGTTTTTACGTATTGCGCCTGAATTGTATCTCAAGCGCTTGGTGGTAGGGGGGTTTGAGCGGGTGTATGAAATCAATAGGAATTTCCGTAATGAAGGGATTTCTACGCGACATAACCCAGAATTTACTATGATTGAGTTTTATCAAGCCTATGCTGATTATCATGATTTGATGAATTTTACCGAGCGTTTGTTGCAGTATTTATGCGACGAAGTCTTAGAGAATCGCCAAATTGAGTACCAAGGCCATGTGATCGATTTTGATAAGCCGTTTGCGCGTCTGACGATTCAAGAAGCGATTTTGCACTATCATCCTCAATTGAGCATTGATCAAATTCAGTCCGTATCGAGTTGTCAAGCGATCTTAGATCAGATGGGATTTTCCTATCAACCAGCAGACGAAATTGGCAAATTACAAATGATTTTGTTTGAAGAAACGGTGGAACATCAATTGATTCAGCCGACGTTTGTGACAGCGTATCCTACTGTGGTATCGCCATTGGCACGCGCTTCATCGGCTGATCCCGATGTGACGGATCGGTTTGAATTATTTATTGCGGGACGAGAGTTGGCCAATGGTTTTTCGGAATTGAACGACGCACAAGATCAAGCCGCGCGCTTTCAACGTCAAGTAGATGAAAAAGAGGCTGGTGATTTAGAAGCCATGCATTTTGACCATGATTATATCGAAGCGCTAGAATATGGCATGCCACCCACAGCTGGGGAAGGGATCGGTATTGATCGTTTGGTGATGTTGCTCACTAATGCCGCATCGATTCGTGATGTGATTTTATTTCCGCAGCTACGGGCGGAGTAATGAGGTAGCTAGCCTTGATGTAGCGCAGCGTAATCAAGGTTTTTCGATGTTTTGAATGAATCATAAACCTTGATTACGCTGCGCTACATCAAGGCTAGCAAGCCTACATTCCCATCGAATTCATGTCCATTTTTTCGTACAAATTATACATTATCCACATGGTGCCATTGACCAAAACCAATACTACAACCAAGGTAAAGAGAAAACTTAATAAATTCCAGGTTGTTTTGGAATGCGTGTTTAAATGAAGGAAAAAAACAAGCTGGGTAAATAGCTGTATCATTGCCAGCGCACCTATTACTATGTACAGAGTGGTTGGTGGCAGAGCAGAATAAGCGACCAGAAAAAACGAAACAACTGTCAAAAAATGGAAGATACAAAACCAATTGTATAAGATCGATATGTCCCATAGGATGCACCTCTATCTGCATCAAAAATAATTTCATGTTTTGACATGTTAAATGGCTCCCATCAAATAGACGACTGAAAAAACAAAAATCCAAACAATATCCAGAAAGTGCCAAAACAATCCTAAACAGGTTAATTTTGTTTTAGTCACAGGGGTTATGCCATGTACTTTCATTTGGAATATAATGGCTAACATCCAGATAAGGCCGAGGGTTAGGTGTAATCCATGCGTAGCTACCAAGGTAAAAAATGCTGCCTGGTCGGATTTCATAAGAGGATACCTTTCATAACCCTAGCGTTACGCATAGTTTAGACATATTTTTATTAATAACATTGATCTAGATCATGGAAACGTAATTCATTAGCGTTTGTACGGGGCTATTCGTTATTTTTCCTTGACCTGACAGCTTTTGCTCATTTACAATACACTATTGTCTTTTTAATAACTATTTTATGCCAAAAACGCCTTACCTTTTTTATCAAAGAAATGGGATTTATCGTGCTCAGAGTGATTTGGCATCCAGAACACCCGACCAAGCAATAGAACTGGGTGAGTTTATATTACTTTGGTACAAGCATTTTGGGTTAAAAAAGTTTCTATGGGATATGCAAAATGATTGCGAGTGCGGTGAGATACCTCCGTCCTTTGCTCATTTGCGTAAAACATTCCATGTATTGCGTCGCGAGGGTCGCTGCAAATTGTCTATGGCGTTTTTGTGTGAGTTGGACTCTGTGTCAGTGGAGAAGAAATATGATCTATTGAAAGAGATTGCAGGTTGGTTAAACCATTTACATGGGATCAAAGATTACGTAGTGGGGATTGATTTTTCTGAGGTATTTTTTGTAGAGCCAGGTCGGGCTTTACCAGCGCATTATCGTGAGGGTATCGACCGAATTGCGACGAGTTTGGCAGAGTATCAACAAGAGACGTCTTTATTTTCTTATCAGGTAGCAAAATCTTTTTTAGGCGCTGTGACGACTCAAAATAGGCCAGAAAATCCGTATGGGTATGCTGGTTGGCGACATGACCAGTTGCATCTGTTTCCAAACAATGATTTGACGAGTTTTTTAGAACTACGCTATTTTTTAAGTTGCAAGCGTTCCGAAACGCAAATCATATTACGTTTGGGCCCACCAATAGCACTAAGTGACTTGGCAGACTGTCGTGTGGACCTGATACAATGCACGGCTCTCAAAGAAATGATTATTTTCCTGTCTGGCGAGCAGTACCATACAGCAGACAGTAGGCAGCAAGTCTTACACAGCCTGAAGCAGCTGGTCATTAAGCAGAAATGGCGGTTTTTTCCTCATGTTTTTTTATTGACCGATCCGGATGCGGTGCGTTGTACTCATGTGCATGAATTAGCAACAGAGCATGAAGAACAAGCCGGATTTCGTGCCTTAAAACAAGGGTGTGGTTATTACTTATCTGATCCGAGCATTTTTGCCGAAATATCTCATACCATTCACCACAATACCCAAAACCGAGCGATCAGTTTAAAGGATGTTTTTACTGAAACAGAACCTGCGAAGAAACCATCTCAATATATCATGCGCAGCACTGAGCCGACCGGGCAATATCGTAAGTCCAAACGCTTTGATGCCCAGCAATTGAAAGCTCATTTAAGCGTGTCTGTGACCCAACAATATGCCTTGGCTCAAGAAGTCACGCAAAATCAAACCCTGCAACAACAGGAAACGCTCAATCAAGATCACACGGTTACGCAAATCCAGCAGGCTCAGCTGACACAACAAAATGGACAGCATGGTTTTTATGCCTATCGCAATACCATTACGGTGCAAGCATTTTTTTCTATGTTACAGAGGCATGCGATGGCCTCTCATGCGCATCTCGATGTGCATACGAAGTTATTGCAAGACAACCATTATTTTACCGCCTATCACGCTAAAACGGATGTACTGTCTAGGCTTGCCCAAGATGAGGCTTTTCTTGAAAAAGTAACTTGTGTGCTGTTCAGACGGTCGCTTCACAATCCCCATATGATCGGCTTAAGTCAGCATTCTTTTATCCAAATGGACGCACTTCTCGTGGAAGATTTGCTGAAGCAAATTGAGTATCTCGCAGATGGCTTGGATCCAGATGGTTTGTGTCTTGAAACAGGTCCTTATTTATATGTCATCCTACCTCTTTATCGTTTGCCTACTTTGGTGGGGTATCGTGTCCGTTATGAAGCAAATGCTAGACGAGAAAAGGCGGGGCATTTTTCTTTGCTTGCCTTGCGATCACCTCAGGATTTTCAACCGGCTATCCAAGCTGCTGCTTTGGTGCATGCTGAGGATTTGGCTGGCATGGAGGATGAGGAGCGTGCGCAATGGGATCATCTGATCCAAGATTTACTGACATTGTTTGCACCAGAGTGCCGTCCTGATTTGGCGGATGAGGCGTTGTTTCGCCAGCATATTCGTGCTTTGTTGCATTGGCATTGTCCGACTGCTGATATGGTGGTTTTGGATGCATTGTTGGCTTCTTTTCCAAAGCTAGAGCGTGATCATGCTAAAATTATCTTGTGGCCTATCATTACGGGTTATCGACATAAAGCTGAGCAGTTTCTAAATTTGTTGACACAACTAGAGCAACGTGGGCTCTTGGTGTATTTCCGTAGGATTTATTTTGAGTATGCGCAAACGATTGGCGTTGTATCGGATTTGTTGCTGGATGATTATGGGTGTTTTGATACCCTTGAAATAAGGATAGCAGACCATAAATACAGTAGACGTTCGGCGACAAAATATAAGAACCAACATTTGTTTTTAGAGATTGCTCAAAGAATTCCGCTTGGTTTTGATCCAGCCGCTTGGCCACCTTTTGAGACATTTGCACTGCATTTTTTACTCTATGCAAGTAAAGCAAATGTAGCTATTCATGCTGTCGATTTAAAAACATTGCAAAAATTTTGGCAACGCACCGATGCCGCATTATTTAGATATCTCAATGGCGATAGAGCAGAGACGGATCGTTTCATGCAACTATTTGTGGATAAGCTCATTTCTTCGGAAAACGGCTTGGTCGTAGAGCCTGTTTGCCAAGCTAAAACTTTTTTTCATGGCATGGAGGTGTTGATCGATAATGCCATCCGTCATGAAAGAGTGCTGGAGCAATTTCATAATTGGGAAGGCATCTCTTTATTAGATACAGACGCGGTGACAGCTGCTTTGTATGATTATTATACGGTGGTGACACGTGATATGGCAGTGGATATCACCAAATTACGTACCAAATGTCAAAAAGGAGATGCGTATCATGTGATGGATGGTGTTGCTTCGTCCTATCGCATCAGTGCGCAAGAACTACAAAGAGTTTTGAACGACCAGTGTATCGTTGCGGAAGGCTATCCTAGTTTGACGATCAAATTATTTCGTTATTTAGGAGGGCAGTCTTTACGCGAGCCCATTCATTATTATCGTCATTTGTTGCAGTATAAAATGGATCAAGCCGATCCAGTTTACGCTTATTTTCGGCATTTGCTCTTGGGGCACTTTGTTTTAACTAAAACGGGCGCTCATTATACACGGGCTATTGATTTTAAAATTTTGCATCAAGAATTTGTGGCCTACCTGTTACAGAAAAACTATATCTTGCCTAATCCGGATTTTACGCCAGAAATCTTCGCACACAATCGCAAAGAGGACCCCAATAAAATCATGCGAGCTAAGATTGCTGGTGACTATCGTGACCTGATCAAAACTTGCGTGCAAGATTTTTACTCGGGGTTACGAGGGATTCAAGACGAGGATAAGCAATCTCACCGTTATAGTTTGTGGTATTTTTATGAAAAAAACCTACCGCCTGAATCTAAAATGGCGTCACGTTTGTCTTGGTTTTGGGGGCAAGAACGACCTAGTTTTTCAACATTGCCTCCTGTGTTTAAGCAACCTTTATCTGTTCTGCATTTGGCGAGATTCTTTTTGGTCCATCAAGAGGTTTTGTGTCAATCTTCGGCTATTTTTGATCAATACCCTCATCTCTTAGAGGGAATACTCGTGGCTCAAATCAGAGAACGGTTTTCAGAAACTGCGGCGCAAAAAAATCATCTGGTGAGACAAGAGATATTAGAGGAAATAAAATTTGATTTATACAATTGGTTGAAAAGTACCGTGTCGTGCCGAGACATCGCTCAATTCATCCGTGGTTTAGCAGATTTAGAAACGGTGATAAACGATTTTAGCGAACTGGCCTTAGAAGCGGATTATGACGTATTACGTCAACCTCTAGAGATCCTTTTTCAGCAGCATCATCATTTAAAAATAGTTTTGAAAATTTTAAATATGATTGCGCAGCAACGTCTATCGGAGCACTATACTGCGGAAAATATGGCAGCACAATTGCGTGCTTTGACCCAATTTCCGCAATTATTTGAACATCTAGAACATGCCGAAGCCTTGTTACCTTTGATCAATACTGCGTATAGAGAGCATACTGATTCTGCATGGTTGCTGCCCATGCTACAACTGGTGCCAACGCTCCTGAAATTAGATGCGGGCGAAGCTTCGAAGACTATGCAACGGTTGTTAACGCATATTCCTTGGAAACAAGGTTTAGCAGCTGCACCGTTTTTTCTGCAACATCCCTTGTCGCCACAAGCTTTGCAAGGATTAGCGGGTCTCTTATCTGATAAATCAGTGGATATAAAAGTATTGGAGCGTATTTGGCAAGAGAATTCTATAACGGATTTTTCTGAAGCTTCTGCGTTGTTCCCAATAGGTGATTCGGAGTTGTGTTCCGCACTCTGTCGCATTGCGCAGCATGTTGATGGGCATAGTGCTAGTATTCTGCTGAGCTTAGTGCAATGTCGTGAGCATCCCAAAGCGTCTGTCAAATTGCTGGTGCGTTTAATTGCGTTATATCCGATTGATGCAAACCGTGTTTTGATGATGCTAAATAGCGCCAATCTCAAGCAAGAATTAAAGTCTTTAGAGCACGATCTGCATGCGGAAAATTTAGATCGTTTCAATTATGATATCACCGAAATAGCACAAAAAATTGGCAAAATTCGTAAAAAATCGTTGGTAGACGGGGAGGCTGATCAACCTTTACCAGCAGATGAACAAGCGCAATTACTTAAGGATTATCAGACGATGATGTCTTATATGAGGGATAATCCGGTATTTTTTGAGGACTGTGCGCCAAATGTACCACGACCTCTGACGATTGTGCAATTGAATGAAACGCAATGCCAAGCCTTGTATCAACAATTGTCTGCCAAATTACAAGATGCGACGTTGAGTCGGCAAAAAAAGCATGCTTATCGATTGGTTCTCGTGGCATTAAGCAGCGAAGCACATTTTCGTATGACCAAAAAATTCCCGCAAGATACTCAGCTTTTGTGTGAATTACATGCGAGCCAGATCCAAGAAGTGAAAACAGGGGGCGGGAAATCGATTATTTCGGAACTGCGCGCTGTGATGCTCTGTGCGGAAGGTTGGACAGTGGATATTGCCACCGAAAATGTGGAATTGGCCGATGTGGCATTACAAAAATTCAAATCTTTTTATGAATATTTGGGCGTGGCGCATGCCAAAGAGATCATTTTGCCCAATAGTTCGAGATCGGCTTATGTCGCATCTGGGATTAATCATTCAACCCCTTCTTGCTTGAGCTTTTTCCGCGCTAATATGGCGTTGAAGAAAAAAGCGTTGCCGACCCATGTTGCATTATTGTGTGACGAAATCGATGCGGCGTTAACGACGACGATTCCGAATCGTTTGGCGGGTGTGTTGGATCCCATTTATTTGGAGGTATCTTCTTGGGCATATGTCTTTACTGAGTTATTGGCTTTTGTACGTGAGGAAGAGGTGTACTTGCAAAACAATTGCGATGACAAAGATGATGTCCATAATTTTATCACTTATTTTAGGCAGAAGCAGTCAGATAAAAAATTACTTCAATTTGTGGAGAAAATTCCAGAAGAGGTTTTGGATATGCTCTTGAATTCTGCACGGATGCCGGAGGCTTTACAGCCTGGGGTTGATTATCTAGCAATTTTGCGTGAAAAACTGAAAAAAATGCAGCAATATGCGGCACCTATTTTGAATGTGGGGACCAAGCGCCCTGAACCAGGCGTGAGTTATTCGGATGGTGTGCAGCAATTGGTGCATAGTGATCAGAACACGCATCTTGCGAGAGGGGAACTGACGTATATTTTGGAAGCCATCACTGAAACGCTCATGATTATCAGTGCTAAAAACTTTTTTGATTTTTATCCGTTGGTCATTGGCTGGACGGGTTCGCCGGGTGTTAAAATAGAATTGCGTGAGTTTTCACGTGAAAATGGTGTAACGGCGCATTATTATCCTGTTTTTCATCCTGATCGAAGTAAGAATCTGGGTACGCATATCGTGACGACTCGAGCAGAGCAACATCAAGGCGTATTAGATAGGATCCGTAGAAAACGTGCGCAAGAACCGGGTAAGCCGATTGTCATTTTTGTCGATTCTCCTAAAGAAGTGGCTGCGTTACAGCTGTATGTAGCAGAGCAAACTGCTGATTTGGATGTGCAATCGTATGCGGGATATGAATACCGCGGCGTGTCCGAAAAAGAGATTGTCAAACGTGCTGGAGAAGATAACAACATTACAATTACGACGCTCTCTCTTTCACGTGGGACAGATTTTGAAACGCTGTATGCATCAGGGATTGCCGAGATCAATTGTGCTGCGGATATCACGGAGTCTGAAGCCATTCAAACCGAGGGTAGGGTGGCTCGTAATGGGCATCATGGTCAATTTGAGCATCTCATCTGTGCCGAGGACTTGGATGCAACGACGGCGCATGTGTTGGATCCTGCTGAGCGGTTTAAAGCGCATCAACGGATAATGACTGCAAAGCGCCAACAAGAACGTTTGAAAACACGTTTGCTAGAAAATTTACGCTATTATGTTACGACCGAGTATTTCCTGGCATTACGCCAAGATGCGGATCGGATCTTGGCAGGACAAGCCGGGATGTTTGCCACAACGATCTCTGAAAAAACGTTTCTGGCGGCACTACGCGACTTTCATAAGCAGGTTGAAAACAAATATATGCAACTCTTGGGTACGCAGGCAGAATTGGATCCTGCTCAGCAAGAAGCGTTCATGCAGTATTTGGTTGAAATCTACCAAAACAGCTTAACTAAGATGATATCGGATCAGGATTTGCAAACGTTTCAAGCCATCGAACCTATGATAGCTTTGCATCATTTTTCAAGCATGCCTTTGCCAGAGCAGCTTAAATTGCGAGAGTTGCGTGCCATCAGCGATATCTTCTCAAGTGGATGGTACGCAGTTGGGCATCAATCCATGGTAAAGATTTGGCAGACTAGTGACACCGTCATCAATGAATTGCAACCCTATTTTCAGGGGGAATGCACTTTGAAATTTGCCACGGCACAAGTCCTAGAACATCGTCAAATTCTGCAAATTCCAATTGTGGTGGCAGAAATAGATAAAATGAAAGGGACGATTGAGGACTTTGATTGGCAAGATGCGGTGAATGGCGTCCAGCGTGGCATCGGTGAGCGTGAGGAGATGATCGCTCGCGGGATCGCTGATATGCTCGGGGGGATTTTTACCCCTGACATCATTCAAAAATTCAAAACATTTGTATTGGATTATATGGAAGAGGTCAAAATAAACATTGCCGATAAAAAATGGGATAAGCTTGATTTGCCTAATCTGCAAGCGGACTGGATTCGAGACTGGTTGTCTCGCATTCAACTCATTTGGAACACGTTTGCTTTGATCACCTTTGGCGCATCGTTTGTGGCAGGGCCTATCCCCTTTATTGTGACCCGATTTGTCTTACCTACGTTACTGTCTTGGCTCAAAACACTTGTGAAAAGCCTGTTTGCAAATTCTGAGTCTGAAATGGTCCAAGTCTTGATCGGATTGGATGATGCGTTTGCTGATATTTCTAAGGTTATTAACCTCGCTTATTCTAAGGACATGGAAGCTTTAACCATTGATGAACTGTTAAATGATGTTGCGCCTTTGTTTAAAAACAAGGCGATCCAAATGATTGTGACCAAAGTGCTGAGCAGCACACCAGACCTCGGGAATAGCGTGTTTCAATTGCTCCCAGATCTCATGCAAGCCTTAGAACCGTATCGACATTTGAAGTGTACGGAACTCAAAAAACCTGAAATTATGATGACCATATTGGTAAAACTCTTGCAATCTGATTTGCTCAAACAGCGGATGGATGCAGAGGAGCATGCCGTATTGATCCAGCGTATTCAAGCGCTGCCCTCAGGGTTTTCTGAGATTTTCAAGGATGGTACTTTGCCACAATTTATGCAGGTGCTTCAAGTGTTAGCACATCCAAGATTTAACCAGTTTTTGGCGCAGATGCCAGATGAGTCTGCTGTGTATGATCTGAAGGTTTGGTTACAAGCAGATTTGGATGCGTTACCTGAAGCAGTACAAACCCCGATGCGTGATTTACGAGATTATCAAAATAATTATGAGCGTATCGCCCAAGAAGCGCAGAATGCTTATCGCAATATCAAACAAAAATATACTTTGCGTATCGAGGATTTGAAAGCCCATCGCAGCGGATCATCGCGTCGAGTGCCCTTGCCGGAACCCTTTGCGCCGCCAGTGACCTTTTGGCGGTTGTTATGCCAAATTCAATGGGTCAATCTGATTATTTCCTATACGTTGTTGCTCATAGCGAATTATTTGCTCTTTGGTTTTGGGATACCTTTGGTCTCGGGTCTATTTTTTGTGTTGGTGGCTGTTCCTATGCTATATAACATGGTAACAAGCGTGCTGCGGGCGAGGAGAGAGACCTTTGCAAATGACGTGATACCACCTTTTGTCATATTGGCTACGGAGCCAGGAGAACTTGCGAAACCTGCGCTGCCACTGGTTACCAGTCGACCAAAACAAGCTAGAGAGTCCCACCAAACAGGGGCCCATCAAGTTTTCTCATTGTTTGGAAGTAACTACTCAGCGGGTGAAGTCGACGCTTGGAGAGCGGTCAGATTTGAAAATACAGGTTGAACGAAAACAGTTTCGAAAAAGCGTAGCATACATAGCTAACCTATCTCCCGAGGTTGCCGAGCAGTGGTTTACAAAGGCCATCGGCTTTTTATCAAAGTACATTTTCTGGCGCAGAGTCTTCTAGATAGCATTGTTGAGATGACTGTAAAATTTTTGATCCAACAAATAGCCCGATGCCAGTGGTTAATACCAGTGAAAATTTATAATCTTGGCAAAACTGAACGCATCTCTGCCAATAACGTGGAGGGGTACTTTTTTGCAGCTGTGCAGAGGATTTGCACTGCTGTTTTAACCAAGTCCATATGTGGTATAGCGACTCATCTGGGTTATGTTTGTCTATTTTGTAATGATCTTTGATCTGCTCCATTTGAAAGGTGGATTTTCCTGCTTTGCCAAGTGGATAAGCGGATAAGTCATACCCCGATGCGAAGCGACCGTAGGGTGTTGCTAATAATAAATAATACATGGTGTTGGATGTATAAAAAACATGGTTTATTCTGAGACGTTTTTCTAATAGTTGATTAAAATCACTGGCAAGATGTAAGCGTAAGGAGGGTAGATCGTCATAATATCCAGAGTCCCTGTCGAAAACAAAGCTAGGTAACAAAGCGGTGCCGCTCATGTGATGCATTTTAATGAGCAATGCTTCTTCATTTTCCGGCAGACGGCGCTCAGCTATGCTCGGATTGATTGCAGCATAACCTAGTAAGCCGGCATAAGCGAGGACAAGGGTGGGCGTGTAGTCAAGCCTATCACGGTTTTCACCTGCATATTGCTCGAAAATTTCTGTGAGTTTTTTCTGATATTTCTGGCGTAAATTGTCATCTAAACTGGTGTCATGGATTAGCCGCGCAGCAAGGGTCACAAATCGGATACTGTCTTTAGCGCCACCCAAATGCGACAAAGGTATCGCATCTCCTGTACCACCTTCGGTCATTTCTTGGAAACGGTGTGTGAGGCGTAAACCTAGATTATTTGTTAAAAGATATTGAATATCTGCAAAATCGAATAGATCTAAGCGTTTTGTTTGTTGTGTTTCATACTGCATTTCCATAAGGTATTCCAATCTCCATTTGCCCGTCAGCATAGACCTATACTGTAGGCGAGAAATATTAAGATATTATTAAGGCGTGTTTACAATTCATCCCCGACGCCTACGTGCCGCGGCTTGTCCGCGGCATCCAGACGATCTAAATCAACGACAAATATCTTCATATAGATCACGCCAATCTGGGTTTAGGGTCTCAATTAAATTTAATTTCCACTGTCGGCA
>CAMCUM010000051.1 GCA_945878975.1 Legionella genomosp. 1 | reverse complement strand
TAGAATCGTTATATTACGAGTTTGTTCTTATTTATCAATTGAATGAGCAATTAAATTGGCTCAGTTGTAATTTGACCATCTCCTGGATGCCGCGGACAAGCCGCGGCACGTAGGCGTCGGGGATGAATTGTAAACAGGCCCTATTTTATGAGAATAAACTTATGATTAAAAAAATATATGTCCTTACTGATAAAGGGGAACAAGTAGAGCTGAATTTCTTCGTCCTGCGGATTGTCCGCTGGATCCAGGGAGCCTGAACAAGGCAAAGACTGGCTGCGTTGATAAAGATTGAACTGGATCCCGCGCGGGGCGTAGGGCTTCGTGAGATGAATTGTTAACAGACCCTAATAAGATGTTGCGTAGGTTGGGCCGTTCGGCCCAACGCTGCTTAATCTTGGCATCATTTGGTAATTTGGTTTTATAGAGCGCTTGTTTTTTGTCACAAATTGAGAAGTTGGTTTGATGTATGTTTCGCTATCATATTATCCTCATTCGTCGGTATGACGCCTACCAAAATAGCGCTCTGATCTTTTTGGCTGATGATCGTTGCATGCTGACTGTTTGCATGATCGTCTAAAACAATCCCTAACCATTGCAAATGTTCACAGATTTTTTTTCTAACGATGGAGGATTGCTCACCAATCCCTGCAGTAAAAATAATCGCGTCACATCCTTGTATGCTTGTACATAGAGCACTTAATTCTTTAGCCGCTATATAACAAAACAAATCAACCGCTTCGATGGCATGCGGTGTTAGACTTGATTGGAGTTTGCGCATATCGTTGCTTATACCAGAGACGCCTAATAAACCTGACTCTTGATAAAGCAAATGACGGATATGCTCAATAGATAACTTTTTTTCTTCGAGCAAATATAAAATCACACCTGGATCAATCGTGCCGCAGCGTGACCCCATCATTAAGCCATCGAGGGCAGTTAGTCCCATAGAGGTCGCAACACTTTTGCGTTGGTACATGGCACACATACTCGCACCATTACCCAAATGAGCTACGATGACGCGTTGATTGCCAATATCGCCAATGTGTTGGGTGATAACCGATGCAATATATTCATACGAAATGCCATGAAATCCATAACGAATGATGCCGTCATCCATTAACTTTCTTGGAATAGCGAAAAGGGTTGCAAGCTTCTTTTGTGTTTTATGAAATGAGGTATCAAAACAAGCAATTTGAGGTATATCTGGATGCATTTTTTTTATTATTTTAATGGCCTCCAGATTTTTTGGTTGATGAAAAGGAGCTAGAGGAATGAGGTGAGCTATTTTCTTCATCACTTCATCATTCACGAGAGTAGGATGAAAAAAATCCTTCCCGCCATGTACGATTCGATGACCTACTGCCTTTAAGGTCATCGCTTCAGGCGCCTTATCAAACCATTTAAAAAACGTTTGTAAGCTAGCCTCAATGCCTTTCGTTGCGATAGGACTTTTTAATATTTGTGTATGATTATGATCAAATAAGGTTAAATAAGGATCTTTTATAATAGATTCTATTTCGCCTTTAAAAATAAGGTTTAAATTTTTTTGGTAAGAGAAAATAGAAAATTTCATGCTAGAAGAACCAGAGTTGATAGTGAGTATGACGTCCGTCATTTATTTTTTTCCTTATTACGCACATAAACAAGTGCCATAACACAAGAAGCTTTACGCGAAATGCCATTCGAACCGCGGCTGGTTAAAATAATGGGGACACTGGCCCCCATGACGATTCCTGCGGCTTCCATGCCAGACATATAGGTCATTTCTTTATACAGAATATTTCCTGCTTCAATATCAGGTACAATAATGATGTCAGCGTATCCTGCCACATCAGAATGAATGTGCTTTTCTCGTGCAGAATCAATGGAAATAGCATTATCAAAGGCAAGAGGACCATCTACAATAGCGCCAGTTATTTCGCCTCTGTCTGCCATTTTACTTAACACGGCGGCATCCAGCGTAGATGGCATGGTTTCAGTGACAGATTCCACTGCACAAACGATAGCAACTTTGGGGGTACCAAACCCTAGGGTGTGAAACAAATCAATAGCATTTTGTGTGATGTCTTTTTTTTCTATCAAATTAGGGTGAATATTGAGTGCGGCATCCGAGATAAATAAAGGTTTGAAATAATGAGGTGCTTCTACATAAAATACATGGCTCATTCTGCGCCCGGTAAGCAACCCTGTTTCTTTTTGAACAACTGGCCCCATTAGTTCGGAGGTATGAATGTTCCCTTTCATTAATGCTTCAACTTTACCTTCTTTTGCGAGTTTGACCGCAACCTCAGCTGATTCATGGCTATGGCGCGTTGAAATAAGCTGGTAGGCGGAAATGTCTAAATTAGCTTCATGTGCCGCCGCAAGAATTTTGTCTTTTGGGCCAACCAAAATAGGGATGATGATATTGTCTTGTGCGGCATCAATGGCACCCTGGAGAGCAAGTGCGTCAACTGGATGTACAATAGCCGTTTTAAGAGGTTGAAAATTGGTTTTTAATGCAATGAGTTCTTTATACCATGTTCCTGTAGGCTCTTTAAGAACAACCGTGGGTAGTTTCACTCGTTTTCTTTTGACTTTTTCTGTAGGTGCGATAACGGTAGCAATGCCTGAGATAACGGTTACGTTATCTTGATTAACACATGTGCATTCTAAATCGACGATATGTTTTTTAGATTTTTTATTCAGCACGGTTACTGTAATCGTAAGGGTATCACCTGGTACGACCGGGGCCGTGAATCTGAGCGTTTGGTCTAAATAAATGGTACCAGGCCCTGGAAGTTCTGTGCCAAGTACGGTTGATATCAGACAGGCTCCCCACATACCATGAGCAATGATCTTATGAAATATATCATTTTTTGCATAATCTGCATCCACATGAGCTGGATTGACGTCCCCTGACATGACTGAAAAAAGTTCGATATCTTGTAAACTTAAGCTGCGCTTAATGCTGGCTGTATCTCCAATTTTAAGTTCATTGAATGTTTTATTCTCAATAAAAGACACCTTCATGCTCCTAGATGGTACTCAGCCCATAATGGAATAACCCGAATCAACAAAATATACTTGACCTGTCATATCTTGCGCCGCATCGCTCACTAGAAATGAAGCCAGGTTGCCAACATTCTTAATGTCAACCACACGATGCAAAGGAGAACGTTCTTCATGTGCATCGATATACTCATAAAAGTTAGGAATGCCAGAAGCCGCCCGTGTTTGGATGGGTCCAGGGGAGATAGCGTTGACTCTTATGTTTTGGGGGCCTAATTCATAAGCTAAATATCTGACTGATGATTCTAATGCTGCTTTAACGACGCCCATTAAATTATAATTTAGGATAACTTTTTGACTCCCATAGTAGGTCATCGTCAAAATGCAGCCGCCATTTTTCATTAAAGGCGCTGCGTATTTTGCTAATCTTATTAAAGAATGACATGAGATATCCATTGCTTCTAAAAATCCATCTTTGGAACAGTCAATCAGTTTACTGTTTAAGTCAGTTTTAGGCGCAAAGGCCATAGAATGGAGCATGAAATCTAATTTCCCCCATTTTTTTTGAATGGCTTCAAATAAGGCAATAATTTCTTCTTCTTTTTGTACATCGCAGGGCAAAATAAGCGCTGATTTTAGTTTTTCAGCCAAGGGACGCATGAAAGACTCTATTTTAGCATTAAGAAATGTTGCAACTAATTCTGCGTCAGCTTCACAAAATTTTTCTGCACAGCCATAAGCAATGCTATGTTCATTCGCGATGCCAGTTACTAGCCCTTGTTTGTGTTTCAGATCAACTATCATTCCATGTCCTTATGAATTATGTCACCATATCTTGTAAGGAAAGTATTGTGCCGTTGATGCTATCTCAGAGTAAACGGTATCTCTTCTAGATAGGTTATTTGCTTTTTTGCAACGGCAGCGCTTTGTCATGGTCAGCACAGTTTGGTGCGACGACTTTAGCAACTTGCCTGAAGAATCCCTCACAAATATTGGTGCAAATATCACTCAATATGACCGTAACTAATGCTATTCTATTTTTCATCACGATTTTTTTGTTAATAAATCAATATCTATAAGCATAGCAGTCTTTTATAATTATATAGGTAAACATGCCTTAATAATTGAGGTGCTTGGGAGGGTATCCGGAAAGTCATTGTCTTGTCTCGCCCATTTATGATTATGTTCCTTATCTTAGCCAAGAAAATTTACCAGAAAAACCAGGCGATAATGTTTTTCTGTGCTGAGAAATGCAGGGATTATCCGTAAGAATCGATATTTTCTGTTCCAATTCAATAGCGCTATCACTTGCAATAGGATTATCACTGAAAGTTGTATAATTCAGTTGTAATTTATCGTTACCTAATTCTTGAAGTTGATAGATCAAGATATCAGGGGCACATTCATGTATTAAATCATCTACAAAAGCTTGTGGAATAATTTTTTCATTTTTTCTGAGCGTTTCTTTTTCCCGACCACAAATGCGGATGATTTCATTTGTATTTTCGATATTATCAATTTGCAGACAATCGCCAGTTCGATATCTTATCAATGGCATATATGGATTTTTAGTGCAACTGACCACGAGGCTGTATAGTTTTTGATCTATATCTAATGGGATGAATTCAATGGCTGTTTGTTCAGAACAGAGGCTCATTTGACCTTTTTCATTCTCCATAAAAAGGTAGCCAAGCTCTGTACTACCATAAATATTAATCAAGGGAGATGCTAATATATTTTTGATATATTGGTGTATATTTTTTGTGGTGAACTCATAGCCCAAAGTAATTGCTTGAGGCTCAACTAACTTCGATAGTAGATCATATTGCTTTATTTTTTTTAAAAAAATGGCAAGATAATAGGGATCTGCATCTAAGAAATAGGGGGAATGGTTAGATATTTCGTTTAAGAAGCGCTCTAAATCACTTTTTTCCCAGGTTTGCGGATCGTTTGATAGATTAATGTAAAGAGTTCTACCTATAAACCGTTTTTTAGCCCCAGGATCTTCTTTAAAACATAATGTTTGCGAGCAAACAGCAGTGGTTAATGCGATTCTTGTAAATTGCTCAATCCAGCATTTTTTTAGAATTTTATGCTGATTATAAGTCTTTTCAAGTTGCTCAAATCGCCAATTTTTGGGGCGCATAATTTGCATTCTATCTGAGGTGGTTCCTGATGATGCAACCCACTCAACATCCCCGAGCTCAACTGCTTTTTTTACTTCAGGCGTGAACCAGCTATTAGGAAAATTATCTCTGATATCTGCTTTATTAAGGATAGGCGTTTGGCCGCCTTGCCATAATTTATCATAAACTGGTATTTTTTTTATACTCATAAAAACTCATGTTTATGCTCTGAATTGGCATGAAATAGTCTTTTTTGTTTTCATTATGATTATAATATTATCATATAGGCGATTGAATTACAATAAAATTGATGAACCCGCAGAGAATAGGCACAAGCAAATTGTGCAGAACATCAGTCGAGCGTTGTGCATGCGGATGAGATTATTGTTTTAGAGGCCGGGCAAGTTGCTGAAAAAGGGGCGCATGAATTGCAGGTGGTATCGCATCCGCCTTCGGATGGATATATAAAAAAATCGCAAATAGATTAAAAATACGGCAATACGCGTTTATTAGGTTTTAATATGGATTATTTAAAATGATATTAAAAACAGAATCTTGCTTAAAGCTCTGTGTTTGTATTACGTATCACGAGAGCTTGCTCGCTCATAAAGCGTGCTGCATCAAGAGTTAGGCGTGTGGCAACTCTTGGATGTGGCGTTTCATAGCTAGTAAATTTAAGCATCTTATGATTTATGTTTATAAAACAAACAAAAATCGCGTTATTTCTGAGTGTGATTTACAGTGCGGCTAATGTTATTGAGTGAGCGCGCTTCGCAGTATCAGTCACTCGGTTCTGCATGATTGCTTCTTTTTTGATTGTGTCGGAACAATATAACGAAAATTAATGGTTAATCTTAAGCAGTCTTATTGGAAAGTCACTGCTCAGAAAAGAATAGCTGAATTAACTCCACAAGGCAGAGATTGGAACCGCATAAAGATTTTCTCCAAATGAGGTGGTGTGATCACCATCGTATAAAATAATACCGATTTTGAATCGATCTTTTGTAAGTTCTTTTAGTTTTTTTAGGCCTGTCAGATCTTTTGAATGAATGGTGGCTGTGGCCTTGACTTCAATTGCTATGATTTCATCAAGTGCATTTTCAATAATGATGTCAATTTCAACCTGATCTTTATCTCGATAGTGAGAGAACGAAAGCGTTTCATTCATGAAATTTGATTGTTTTTTTAATTCGTTATATACGAATGTCTCAAGCAATGATCCGTACAATTCGGGATGAGACACTAACTTTTCTTTATGAATGCCTCGAATTGCACAAATGATTCCTGTGTCAACTATGTGAAGTTTATGTGTTTTGATGAGACGTTTATACTCATTTGTATGCCACGGTTGTAGAGTGTCTATCAGAAATAACTGCTCTAAAAGAGCCATATATTTTTTTACGGTTCCTCTGTCCATCCCGACCTTCTCACCGATCTCAGAAAAATTAATGAGTTTCCCTGAATACAGTGCTAAGACAGAAAGCAATTTCGCCATGTCGTTATTATGCTCAATATGACCTAGATCACGAATGTCTTTTTGAATGAGAGTTTGTATATAAGCTTTATACCAGGCTTGTACTCTAGTTTCTTTATCTCTTTGTATGGGTTCAGGAAAGCATCCCGAAACGATTCTGTGAATCAAATGGTTACGAATTCTGATTTCTTTTGTTGTTGGCGCCACACCATTTAATATCATGTTTAAAAAGGATGGTGTTCTATCTAAAATTTCATATTCTGATAGTGTCGTTAATGAGATGGTCTCCATTCGTCCGGCAAGAGAGTCAGACAATTTTGGGAGCAATAGGGCATTAGCCGAACCTGTTAATAAAAATCGACCAGGCATTCTACGTTCATCTACGGACTGTTTGATGGTAACAAATAGCTCGGGCAATCTCTGAACTTCATCAAGGACTATTGATTTGCCTTCAGGCAAATTTCTGATATAACCGATAGGGTCGGATTTTACCAAATTCAATTGAGTGGAATCATCAAATGTAATATAAATCCAATCATCGTTAATGATGCTTTTAACGACAGTGGTTTTCCCTGATTGTCTGGGTCCCATGACATATACAACGGGTGTATCTTGTAATGCCTCGTAGATATTATGTTTCATGAAGCGCTTAAACATGAGGCTTTTGTCCGTCCAATTGCTGCTTATGTGTTCGTCCATTTGATGATTTTATCACCGTCTAATTGATAATAACAGAATTTTTTTGTGTTGAAAGTGATAGGAATTGATTAGATGATGTTGTAAACCAAGTACTTGGGTTATAACCAAGTGCAACATCCAAAGAACCTTAAAGAATTGATCTTTCACCCATAAAAAATGACCTATTGTCTCAAATTAACAACAAAATAAGTTGTTTTTATACTGAATTATCTTGCGAATTTGGATGTGAAAAACCATAACAATTAATTTACTTCCACAAAATCCCCACAGAGTGAATTGAGAGCAGTAGGTTGAATTGAAATATCAGAGCTAACTATTTGATTTTATTCGTCACAGTGATGTTTTTAATTTAAAACACAACAAGATCAGGACTCTACGCGCAATTATGGGCAAAGCAGACCCATGAAAGTAAATAACCAATTGATGCCGCTAAAAAATGAGTAATGGGTAGACGGCATGAGCGGCTGTCAGCATGCGTGTTGGATCTCCATTGTCTTCGATGAACCATTGGATTGAAATCATAATTCTTAAAAAAATCCAAGCTAGTAACCGATTACTATCGAGCTCTAAGGCTGTTGATAGCTGATTGATGCGCTCAATTATTTTAGACGATGCTGTCGAATAATCTTTCAACTCTGCATCGCTGATTAAATCAAAGGCGGCTGCTTCAAAAGCGATGTCCCCAATAATGCCTTTTGGGTCAATGGATAGCCAATTAGTTTTATGTTGAATAATATTTTCAAGATGTAAGTCACCGTGGCACAGATATTCATTTTGGAGATTTTGTAGTAAAGCAGCACGTAATTTTTTTGCTTTGATAATAAAATGTTTGGGAATACGTTCATCCTGGATAGTATCGATGACTTCACACCACTGACTGACATGTTGAAAAGCATGGTGGCTTTTAGGCTGAGAAGCAAGTTTTTTGATAAGTTCTGCATAAATATGAATGGTATCTTGCGATTTTTGAGGATGATGGTTTTTTAAAATATGCCCTGGAACAGCCTGCTCGAGTAACAAAGCATTATCATCAGTTTGGATATCGATAACCTTCATGGCGCCATGGCCTGCGAAATGTTGCAATGCCAGGTATTCACTTTGAATAGCTTGCTCATCACAACCGATTTTTAACACAACGGGATGATTGTTTTGAATGGCCAATGCAACGTAATTCCAGCTCATATTTTTTACAGGCTCAAGTTCGGTTAAAGACCAATGCTTTTGTAAATTTGTTATCGTTTGGTCTAAAGAGCTGATCCATTTCTTACCTTTGTCACCAAAAGCATTTGTAATATTTTTTTTTAATTGGCTCATAATGACCGCACAGGTTAGGGGATTGATTGACTCAAAATACTACCAATATGATTATACAACGTGGAAATATGTCCCTCTTGGTTAAATAACTGCAATTGGGCATTGGGTAATCGGGTTTGGTATAGTTTAGCATGTGATATTGGTACTTGTTTATCAAGTGCCCCCTGCCAAATTGTGATAGGAGTCTTAATTTTTTCTAAATCAAATTCCCATGGATTCGAAATGATTCGGAATTCTTGCGCTGCTCCTCGAGCACCTTCTTTGAATGCTTCAGCTGATGCTGTCAACATGGTATTTAAGCGTGCTGGATCTTGTAGGATAGCTTGATCGGCTGCGGGTAGTTGCAGAATCATTTTTTGGTACATTTTATTTTTTAAGTTTTTAGGCAGCTTAAACATGATATGTTGAAGTTGCATCATCAGGAGTGCAAATCCAGGAATGAAGCGCACGAAAGCGATGAGGATCCTTTGCCCTCTAGCCAGGCCAATCTGTGATTCTGAAAGCGTTGTTGGAGCTATTCCTGAAACAATTGCAGCGCTTGTGATGCGTTCTGGCATCACATAAGCGCATGCCATAACAAACGGCGCGCCGCCGGAATGACCAAAAATAGAAAATTTTTCTATACTAAGATGATTCGCCAAAGCGGTAATATCATCCGCCCATGAAAGGAGGGTGTGCTGTGGATTGCAAGATGATAATCCCATGCCAGGTCTATCAACACCAATCAAACGGCAGTGCTGCGCTTTAGCCGCATCATGAAAATCAGCAGTTTGTAAACGAGAGCCAGGGAAGCCGTGAAAAAACAATACGGGGTGGCCTGCAGAATCTCCATATTCTGCATAGCCCAGTTGACGACTGTCTGTGAGTGTTACGGTCAAAGTCTCTTTTGTCATAATACGATATTCCTCAGTAGCCGCTAATTTAAACGATGATTTGCATAATATTCCATAGCCTCAACTAGAAAATCCAATAGTGCTTCATCATAAATTGCACAAAATTTATGAAAATTCGCGTCATTTCTATAAGCATCAGATAATTTTAGATAGCTTGCTTGATTAAATGGCCATAATGGTTTCACTAACAAATAGTGATGATGTACCAGGTTTTGTATTTCGGCTGAATGCGGTTCTAGTCCCACTTTCATCGCATCGGTCATTTTTCGATAGAAAGCATCGCCATCACCTTTGAATTTATCCCATTCTGCTTGAGTCCATGAGCCAAGTTTCTCCCATGCGTTATCTAACTCTTCTTGTGAAAGAATCCCATTGCTTACCATATATGCATCATATTCCTTTTGTATGGTGGCATTTCGCAGCTTGATTGGGTCAAAAAATTCTTCAACATTCATCGTAATCTCTCCTCTTAAATGTGAAATGGTTTTATCAATAGTCTTGATAAGTGTTTTACTGCGTTCAAGACTAGCCAATAAGGCGGATTTGTGCGTTTGCAATGATGTGATTTTGTCGAAATCATCCGCATGCATCATCCGCTGGATATCACCAAGAGGAAATCCTAGCTCACGAAAAAATAAAATTTGTTGTAGCATCAGCAGCTGCTCTTTTTCATAATAACGATACTGATTCTCGCCATAATATGCGGGTTTGAGTAAATCCGTCTCATCATAAAACCGCAGGGTTCGAGCGCTGACTCCTGATAGCTTTGCTAATTTAGTAATCGTATATGCCATGTCTATTGCCTCTCAGTGACCACTCACACGATAAAGGATGACGTAACGAGAGGGTCAAGCAATTTTAACAAAAATCCGGCTTTGATGGATATCTGATTCTTTTAATCGAAAATTATCCAGAGTATCATGGTGTAAACCGACAATTATTTGATAGATTGCATGATGAATAAAAAATTTGGCGATAAAATCAGAGCCGGCTATGACAAAATTGCAGATACTTGGTACGCCGAAAGAGATTGGTATATTGAGCAAGCTTCTATTGATGAGGCCATCGCTCACCTTCCAGAGCATGCCAAAGTTTTAGATGTAGGTTGTGGCTCGGGTAAGCCTATTGCCTCTTACCTTATGGCCAAAGGGTTTGATGTCTATGGGATTGATATTTCACCAAAGCAAATTGCCTATGCTAAAAAAATCATACCTGAAGATCATCTTTTTGTAGGGGATATCGGTGATTTTTCAACGGTTATTAAATTTGATGCAATTATTTGTTGGTTCATGCTATTCCATATTCATGCGGATGATCATTTAGAGACATTGAAGAAACTAAATCATTTACTTGGACCGAAAGGTATCTTGTTTATAAGTTTTGCGGATACAAACTGCAAAGCAGAAGGTACTGATCTTAAAGTAATGGATAATCACACTATTGAATCGAGCATGTTTGGAGAGCGTTTCTATCATAGTGGGAATCCTGCTGAAATAAATAGACAGTATGTTGAAGAAGCAGGTTTTCATATCATGTTTGATAAAATGGATCAGCCGGGTAATCAGGTTATTTTAGCTGTTAAGAATGGCTAGGAATCGAACGGATTGAATGCATGTAAAAATGTGCTGACTCATGAGGTTTATTATATATGGCAAAAATGCATGAGAATGGGTTCGATATAGACGAGCGCCTTGTCCATCAAGAGGTGGTTCAATGGGCTTACCAAGTTCTTGCATCGCATGGGTATACAGTAATCAGTGAAACACCAGAGCGCGTGCTGGATACGCCTTGGTCACAGATAGTTCGTTTTGCAACCTCTCATGGGTTTGTCTATTTGAAACAGACGCCAGCCTCGCTTGCTTTGGAGGCGCCTATTATCCAAGCGTTACGTACGCAATTTGATGCTTCTGTTCCAATAGTTATTGCACATAGCCCTGAATTACACTGTTTTTTAATGCAAGACGCAGGGTGCTCATTGCGAGAGATTCTAAAACAACATTTCGATACGGACTTATTGTGCAAAGCGATCAATCAATTCACCGCGCTGCAGTTAGTCATTGCCGATCATGTCGATGTGCTCCTTGATGTCGGTGTTCCTGATTGGCGATTGGACAAATTACCTGATTTATACTGGGCGTTGCTTGTAGAAAAAGAGATATTGATAGAGGATGGGCTGTCAGAGATAGAGGTCATACAATTGAGAGCCTTGTTTCCAACTGTCTGCAATTTATGTGAAAAGTTATCGAATTATTCCATTCAAGAAACGATGGTGCAGCCCGATTTTAATGATAATAACACATTGATAGGTGCTAGAAATGAATGTATCACTATCATTGATTTAGGTGAGATTGTGATTGCTCATCCTTTTTTTGCTCTGGTAAACTGCCTGCAACAAATAAAAAAGCACCATGGACTTACAGAGAAAGACAAGGCGTATAGGCTCATTAAAGAGGCGTGTCTTAAAAATTATAGGGCGGTTGCGTCTCAACAACAGGTATTGGATGCTTTTGAGATAGCCCAAAAACTATGGTTTATCTATTGGTCGTTAGCCAATTATAGGTTGAGGCTTGCCTGTGATAAAACAAAATTGATGTCATTTCAAATGCATGGGAAACTCACGGGTGCATTGAAAGACTTTGTGACGGTCTGTTGATTGAGCAACCATTCTTGTGGCGAAAGCCTGGGGTTTGATGATAAACTAAACATGTTAGTCTCTCTTGTTAGCACACAAGCAATGTGTACCAATTTTTAGGTTTTTAATAAAAATCTGTGATGAGAACTGTGCAATGACGAACGCTATTACTCTGATCTGGAGTTAAAATATGACCCATGCATGGCACCAATCCATCAATATTCATGAAAAATTGGCGCGAAAGTTGATTGAGTCTCAGCAACACCTTGCGGTAAATACCATTGGTTTATTGGATGAGGGCTGGGATAATTTGGTTTACTTGGTGAATGAATCGATTATTTTCCGGTTTCCGCGGCGCGAATTTGGTGTCATGTGTATGGAAAATGAAATCATGTTGTTGCCTTTCATTGCGACTCAAGTCGATTTTCCACTTTCAACGCCTAAATGGATTGGACATCCTATTGCATCTTATCCATATCCATTTGCTGGGTATCAGATGTTAGCTGGGCAAGCAGTCTCAGATAACGGCTCTGAGCTGATGAATCATTCAGGGTTTGCTGTAACGTTTGCCTCATGGTTGAGAGCATTACATGCGATTCCTATCCAAGAACAGCACGTTGGAATGCTCAAAGGAGATCAGGGTTGGCGTTATGATGTTCCTCATCGTATATCACGATGTCGAGAAATGCTGACGAAGTATGAACGTTATTTTTTGGAGCTGGGGTTTTCGAAAACGGTATTGTTGGAAACCATTGCTGTGCTCCCGAGATTAATATTCAAAGAAGATCGGAGATCTTATTTACATGGAGATTTATATAGTCGTCATGTGTTGATGGACTCGGTATCACGAATGCCAACGGGTTTAATTGATTGGGGTGATACACATATCGGGCATCCTGGGATAGACTTGGCTGTTGGGATGATTTTTAGCAAAGAAACGTTTCAACATTTTTTAAAAGCGTATGGTCCTGTGGATAGTAGTACGTTTCATTTGTTATTACTACATGCTTTTTGCCATCATATGAGTTTTCTACCTTACACTTGCGAGCGAGATAAGGTTCAGTTGCGGCATTGGGCATCTATGGTACTTACGAGAGTGATGGATGAAATTTGGATGTTATTTTGACACTGGGTTGGTCATGAAGAAAATCAGCTGTTTTTTCTAGTAATATATTGATACCAGTAGGAAATGAATCAACAACTGATCCGCTAAAAATTCATTGAACAATCAAGTGCGTTGGGCTACGCTACAAAGTTGTTTGACAATCGGAAAATAAGCTGTCAGATTTAGATTTGATAAAAAACAGAGGTATGAATCCAATGGAACTTTCCCTAGAAAAAATTTTAAATGATGAGCAGTTCAGCCTAAGTTTCCTTAAAATCTTGTTAGAAAATAGTTATGACTCCATCATAATAACTGATTGTACTAAAGATACATTGATCATATATGCGAATAAAGCATTCACCAGACTAACTGGCTATGAATCTTCAGAGGTAATAGGAAAAACACCAAAAATATTGCAAGGCTCCGCTACTGATAGGCACGTTATTACTGATTTAACTCATTGCTTAAAGAATAATGCTAGCTTCGAAGGGCAGGCAATTAATTATAGAAAAGATGGCACTCCTTTTATCATGAACTGGCGTGTACTCCCTTTGAAGATAGACAACCAAACAAAAGCTTGGATTGCCATACAGCGAGAAATAGGCTCTGATGGCGTTGTTGTATAAAGGGGTTCGGTCAGTGTTTTGGCTTGGCCAGGCAGCTTGAAGAAATTCCCAAATAATTCATTTTGTGAAGTTCACTGCAACCAATCATGGTCTTTTTTTGTCTTTCAAAATCTCTGGAATGCATCGTATTGCAAGTATTTTTTGATAACAAAGTATTGCATGCACGGATAGATTCCTCTTTCCACCTGGCCTTTGTTCTTTGGATAATTCTTTGGCATAATCAGCTATTCCAATTCACAGATCACGCATCCATTATTTTTCTTAATAATGCATGAAACAAATTACTTGCCGTTCATTTCAGTGCAATAGGCTTTTGTAGTAGGTTTCAACTGCTTTTTCAAGGATGATGATCTATAAATATTTTGGTTTTAGACGAGATGATTTGAACGCGTATTTTTTGATATCAGTTATCAAGGGATTTAATTTATGAAACTATCTATTGCCATAGTGGGTGCAGGTCTATCAGGTTTAACAATTGCCAATGTTATTGGCGACCATGCTGAAGTTACTGTTTTTGAGAAAGCTAGGGGCGTTGGGGGGCGCATGTCTACCCGATACGCCGACGAATTTTATTTTGATATTGGCGCACAGTTTTTCACTGCACGTAACAAACATTTTAAACAATTTCTCGCTCCGCATTTTTCTTCTGGTTTGGTGCAAGAATGGCAAGGGAAAGTGGTAACTTTTGAAAAGGGCAAAGAGATGAGTGATCGGATATGGTTCGAGCCGCACTATGTTGCCACCCCTGGAATGAATCATCTTTGTAAAAAACTGGCTGAAAATATAAAGATTCATCTTAATTGTGATATTGCGCCTCTTGGTGAGAAAAGTAAGCACGGCTGGGAATTGTTCGATAAAAATGGAAATGAATTAGGTTGCTACAATTGGGTTATTTCAACGGCACCACCTGTGCAAACCACTCATCTTTTTGATAATTTTCTGCCTCAGGACTCGAGCTTAAGCCAGAGTAAATTTTTGGCTTGTTATTCTCTCATGTTTGGATTTCGTAAAAAATGGGAGCATTCATGGATGGCTGCAAATATTTTGAATAGTCCTTTGGAATGGATCGCTGTTAATTCTACGAAGCCAGGGCGTAACCATAATCTAACAACATTGGTTGTGCATTCTAGTAATAAGTGGGCTGAAGCTCATGTAGAGGATGATTTGGAAAAAACAGAGTATTTTTTACGTGATGAACTGCAGCAAATTTTAAAATTTGATATAAGTGATCCGGAATATTTTTCCTTGCATCGATGGCGCTATGCTTTACTTGATAAGCCAAATAGTGACAAGATAAAAAATGAATATTATTATGATGAGGTCTTGCAATTGGCATCTGTCGGTGATTGGTGCAGCCGGTCACGTATAGAAGATGCGTGGCTTAATTCACATGAACTGGGCCTTAGAATAGTTGGTAACTTAACTAAATAAGTTTGAGAGCAATAAAGCCCGTGTCACACAAATGATATAGACGTTATTTTCATGGGCTTCAAGGGGTTCTTTGCAGGCACACCCCTGCAACTTTTTGCCTATCTCAGTGCAATAGTTCTTTGTAGTAGGCTTCAACTGTTTTTTCAAGAATAATAAGCGTGTCTCAAATGCTAAACTGAAGAGGGGGCTCAGTATACCATTAACTTATCCAACCTATAAAAAAGGATTAGAGTCTGTTGACAATTCAGAGCCCTACGTCCCGCGGCTTGTCCGCGGGACGTAGGGCTTCGTTAGATGAATTTTCAACAGACCCTAGCTTATCTGCTTCATAACGAGGGTTATTTATGTCAATAAAAGTCAAAGGTGCACTGCTTTGGATGATGGTTTTTCAGATCATTGGTTATTGTCTGGGTATGATCACTCGACATGATATTGTATCGTGGTATCCCACATTGCATAAATCGGCCCTTACGCCACCAAATATTGTTTTTCCAATCGTTTGGTTTATTTTATATTGTATGATCGCTTTATCCGGATATGTACTTTGGCAATATCGTCATGAGTCAAAGGCAAAATTAGCCCTTGTATTTTTCGCTTTACAAATGATCCTGAATTGGGCTTGGACGCCACTTTTCTTTTATTTTCATTGGATTGGCGAGAGCCTTTTTTGCATCACGGCGATTATTATCTTGACGTTGATAACCATTCTCATCACGCGCAAGACCTATAAATTAAGCTGCGTCTTGCTGATTCCTTATTTTATTTGGCTGCTTGTTGCTGGATATTTCAATGCAGTGATATGGATACTTAATCCGTCGTGAACAATTAGGAGCTCATCATGTGCTATTGAAGGCATTTCTCCAAAGCAAAAATGGCACTAGTTGCCTAAGCCTATACTTTTAGCTTCCGTTACAATTGAGGGGATTACCTCATCATGATTTACCCTGAGCTTTGTCCGTTTATCCTGATGGTCGAGCTCAATCTCAGTACCATCATTTGCCCCGAACATTGAAAACCTCCGTGCTAGGGTGGATTTTGCTAGATGAGGCTCTGGGGTATTATCTTCTTTTGCTTCAGAGACTGCTCTTGAAGACGCAGGCGCAGCAATACGTACTGCGTGTAATTGCTGGATGTCGGCCTTAATACTGGTAATCGTTCGGTGCATATGCCGCTGAATACAGGCTTCATCCAATTCAAAACTATCTATGAACTGACCAAGATAATCTTCATATTCTTGGTGTTGATCAGCCACTTCATCCAGCTCTTTACCCAATCGAGAAAAATATTGAATAATACAATCGGTTTTTTCAATGGAAGGAAGATATCTGTGAGTCAAATTAACAATGGTATAGGCTAGGCTGGCTAGATCGTACAGTCTTTCCATATGCCAAAGATAATAACCCCTTTTATTTTCAGCGATATCTGCCACATACTTTGTAGACCCAAGGGTTTCAAAATCGATAAAAAAGAGTTGTCTCAATTTTTCCGACATCAGCGTATTATCGTCCGTGATATCACCATGATGGGTGGTATGCTGGGCGTGGAGAATCTCCAGCATATGCAAATAGGGTACGACGACATGATCATAGATATCTTCTGAGGTACGGAGCCAAGATACGGATGCTTCTAAGCATACGACGGAACGTTTATAACCACCTTCTGCAGTACGCTGCCAAGTGATGTCGGTGTGTTCTTGTAAAGCTTCACTGATGGCCAAATCAAAACCAGCCATAGGTACATGACAAACTGGCACAGATGGGATAGTCCAATGATATATTTTCTTGGGATTTACGACGTACTTCCTAAAATCTATCTCTTTACCTTTATTGAGGAACATGACGATACATTCCCTGTTTTTGCATACTGGAATAAATGTACGAGAACCCGATTTAATGTTTGTCAAACCTACCCTTTGTAAGTCTTGATTAAGGATGTCTTGCTCCTCAACCACAACAATGGGCGCTATTGTTTGTATTAATTCCTCAGAAAAGATTTGATTATCTTGCGGCCACAGACTTGCTAAGAGTGCCGATCCAGCATATACCTCGAGTCCAGCTAAATCAGATGATAGGCAATCTTTGATATTTGTAATGGCCCCTTGCTCACTATGACGTGGTTTAATAGATTTGATCACCCCAGTTAAGAGATAATTGCCTTAACTGGAGAAAATGTAATGAGAGAAAGAAAAAAATATTCAAAAGAATTTAAGCTGGATGCCATTGCGCTAGTAATTGAACAAGGATATAGCCGAGCA
>CAMCUM010000050.1 GCA_945878975.1 Legionella genomosp. 1 | reverse complement strand
ACGTTAGAATCGTTATATTACGAGTTTGTTCTTATTTATCAATTGAATGAGCAATTAAATTGGCTCAGTTGTAATTTGACCATCTCCTGGATGCCGCGGACAAGCCGCGGCACGTAGGCGTCGGGGATGAATTGTAAACAGGCCCTAGTTAATACAATCCTATTTTCTGACTCTAGCTCAATACGTGATTCACTCACACACCCATCAGGCTTTACTATCATTTTCGTGCTAACACCTAAAAAATCAGCTAATTTACACTTAGACTGTATGGATATATCATGTCGATCATCAAATACGACTTTTTTATTCGATCTTGATGTACTGCTGCTGTCCCCAGCATTAGAGGCGCTGGAGCAGCAAAAGCAATATACCTTTTTGCAACTGGGGAGGGTATTTCACAATCCACAAACCGACAAACCATGGGAAACATCGCAACAAATTCGCCGCACCCAATGGATGCATATTTTAAAAAAAGCAGGTATTCGTTACCGTAATACTTATCAAACACGCGATACCTATGCGTCGATGATGTTGTCTCAGGGAGAGAACATTATGTGGGTTTCAAAGCAATTAGGGCATGTTGATGTTGAAATGGTGATTAAAACTTATGGTCGTTGGATCCCCGATAATTCCACACAATCTGGGTATCGTCCTGTGCACGACTGGGGCACTCATCTGGGTTCAATGGTGCCGCTACGGAGCCGCGATTAAGGTATATCTGGATTTTTTACTTCTAAATCAACAACTTAACTGGTGGAGGCGGCGGGAATTGAACCCGCGTCCGCAAATCCTCTGCCATTAGATCTACATGCGTAGCCTTGTCTTTTGAATTTCACCTTCAAGCCTCCGACGGGCAGGATGCTCTCTAGCAAGTCCCTGAGTTTCGCGGCTTAATGCGGGACAAATCAAGCCACTAGCCTATCTTTTATGACCGCCGATTCGATACCGATAAGCAAGCTCGGTCAAGCGGGGCGCTGGTTTTTTTGCAGCACACTTTGCTTCTAATGAAGCGGGATCGTACCGTTAGGCAGCGATAGCACCACTTTCATCTTCAGCGTACATTTCATCGTTTGCATTTGTGTTTATTTGAGTCTGATTAACGAGACGTCTCACTCTCGGCATGCACCTTTGGTTTTGCAACCTACGTCGAAGCCAGGTCGCCCCCATACTCTTATTATACCAGATTTTAAGCGTTATAAGTAGGGGGCAAGTTTATTTCATTAAAGCGATAACCACGCCCTAATAACATCATCCATTTGTGATTCTAGGCAAATTCCTTTAAAATCACATTCCTTACTCATACAGACACTTAAATTACTTATGTTCTACGGCACACAGATTCAAGACACACGTTCTTATTTTTTTACGGCTTGGCGCAAGCATCAAGCGAATCAGCCATTAGATCAGCTCGAATCGCAATTACTTGCTGTCATATTGCAACACCCTGAATATCACACGGTCTTGGCACAACAAGAAAAAGACTATCGCTACGATCCAGAGTCAGGCATGAGCAACCCCTTTCTACATATGGGTTTACATCTGGCCCTGCACGATCAAATCATGCTGGATCGCCCCGAAGGTATCAAAGCTGCATTTGAAAAATTGCTGCAAAAACATGGTGATCCCCACTATGTGGAACATTTGTTTATTGAGGAATTAGCAAAAATCTTATGGAAAGCTCAGAGCGAGCAACGTGCCCCAGATGAAAAGGCTTACCTAGCTGCTTGTGAGCAAGCTAGTCTAGAATGTGAATAAATCCCGGGTGACGCGTCACTTCACCCGGGCTACAAAACAACACAGCGCCCTAGACCGTTCCTTACCCTTGAATACCACGTTGGCGCAATAACGCATCTACCATTGGCATGCGTCCGCGAAATGCAACATAAGCTTCGGCTGCTTTTTTAGCGCCCCCTACTTCTAAAATCTGGTGCAGGAAATCTCGGCCTGCTTGCGCGTTGAATATGCCTTCTTCTTCAAAGCGCCCGAAAGCATCACTAGAAAGGACTTCCGCCCAAGTATAACTGTAATATCCTGCGCCATAGCCACCAGAAAAAATATGCGTAAACCCATGTTGAAACCGATTATAAGGCACATACGGCACAACAGAAATTTGTTCACGGATCTCTTGTAAAATGCTACCAATCATTTGCACATCAGACGTATCCGTAAACATCTCATGCAAACGAAAATCAAATAACGCAAACTCTAATTGCCGTGTGAGCGCCATCGCTGATTGGAAATTTTTCGCAGCAACCAATTGCTGAAACACCGCAGCTGTCAATGGCTCTCCTGTTTCGGCATGCTGGGTCAACATTTGCAAGGGTAACTCTTCCCAACACCAATTTTCAAAAAATTGACTGGGTAACTCTACCGCATCCCATTCCACACCATGGATCCCAGAAACACTGATATAGTCTACTTGGGTCAAAACATGCTGCAAACAATGACCCATTTCATGGAAGAGTGTTTGTAATTCATCATGCGACAAATGCGCAACCTCACCCGATTTAGCAAAATTACAAGTCAACATTGCAATGGGTAATTGCACTTGCCCATCCGCATGCGCAAAACGACTTTGACAAGAATCCATCCACGCACCACTGCGTTTATGAGATCTCGCAAAAAAATCCATGTAAATATACCCACGCACAGCATCTTGTTCATCCAGCAAACGATAACAAGTCACATCTGGATGCCAGCGATCAATGTCTTTGACTTCTGTAAAACGTATACCATAAAGCCGCTCTATGATCCCAAACATACCCGTCAAAGCTTTCGGCAAAGGAAAATAAGCGCGTAATGCTTCTTGTGAAATAGAGAAAGTCGCTTCCTGCTTTTTCTCTGATGCATACGTCACATCCCAAGGCTCTAATTTTTCTAAATGTAAATGCTCACGAGCCCATGCACTTAATTGCGCAAACTCCGAACGTGCTTGGGGCTGCGACCGAGTGATCAAATCATGTAAAAACGTCGTCACATGTTGCGGAGATTCCGCCATTTTGGTCGCCAAGGACCGAGCCGCATAATGCGGGAAATCTAATAAACGCGCCATTTCAAAACGTAACGCCAAAATTTCTTGCATCACAGGCGTATTATCAAACTTTCCTGCTGAGGGTCCTTGGTCCGATGCGCGTGTTACATACGCTGCATAGATGGTTTCACGCAGTGCTCGATCATCTGCATACGTCAAGACCGCCATATAACTCGGCGCATCCAGTCCGAATAACCAACCACTCATCTTTTTGCCTTTAGCCAATGCCGCAGCATTTGCTAAAGCATGAGCCGGTAATCCTGCAAGGCGTGTCGCATCCGTAATGTGATAACTATAATCCTGTATCGCATCTAATACATGTGTTTCAAATTGATTAGTCAAATGTGACAAGCGCGCTGTGATCGCTTTAAAGCGCTCTTTGTGTTCCGGAGATAAAGCCACACCGGATAATTTAAAATCACGCAAATGATCACTGATGATTTTTTGTTGACTAGCATTCACGCGCACAGAATCAATCCGTTTCACAACATCATATAATGCTTGATTCTGCCCAATGGTAGATTCGTAAGCAGCTAATTTTGGTAAACAGGCTTCATAACAGGTTCTTAATGCCGGGGCATCCGCTACAGAATGCAAATGCGATAATGGTGACCAAAACCGCTCCAATTCATCCTGCATCACCTCCAAAGGATACAACACATTATCCCAATCGGGTGTCTGCTCCTGAGTTAAGTGCTCGATTCGCTGTAGATGGTCTGCCAGCAGCGCTTCTAAGCGTGTGACATAGGTGTCTATTTGGATAGAATGAAAGATAGGAAGTTGTTCAATAGCCTGCGTCATAAGATCATCTCACCGATTCAAAATAATGAGCATAGCAAAATTGTCTTTATACTGCTACGTGTGAGAATTGTCGCCCTAACTCATTTAATGCTTCAGGTTTCGGTTGATACAGAGTTTCTCGATCTTTGTTCAAATAACCATTCTTATAATAAGTTGCTATGGTCATCATCACGGCACACGCACCTCCCACTACCGGCCACAACGCACTGACAGTCAACATGCTGGTGATCGCTAAACAGATACTAAGCATCAGTAGTCTGTTTGAATTATCTTCCATATAATAAATCGCTCCGGCCATCAGCACGGCGCCCACGCCTGCTACGATAGGCCACATCATGCTTACCGCAGCCATACCAGGTAACGTTAGACATAAACTCATCATCAATACAGAAAAATGGAAGA
Source organism: Legionella genomosp. 1 (assembly GCA_945878975.1). GTDB lineage: Bacteria > Pseudomonadota > Gammaproteobacteria > Legionellales > Legionellaceae. The sequence goes on along the minus strand of CAMCUM010000050.1, from coordinate 13,387 downwards.
CGGAATATCCCAAAGCATAGGCTTCAAACTGCAATCGTTTTTCCATATCATCTTTTATATCAAGATTGGGATCCAAATCCAGTAAATCACATTTCATGCTATACAAGCGATATAGTTCAATACCGGCTCTGATGATGCTACATAATAAATCCAAAGTCTGTACTGTCAAAGTCAAGTAAAGCCCTGGTCCGGATAATACCCCTCCGTTTAAGACAAAACAAATGGTGAGGCCATTCAAAAGCCAATAAGAATCCATGATCAATTCAAACCAAAAACGTGTCCAATGGGCTCGAAAACGCGTTCCGTATGAAAACTCCCGCTCCAGTGGATTCAACTCTTTCTCGTTAAACAAATGGTGATACAGCAAACTAAAATTCAGCGTCAACCGCGGAATAAAGAACATCCAATTCACATACGCCAATCCTCTGCGTAGATACGGATCAACAGCATTAATCGCTGCAGAAAACGTACTATTTTGCAAATAATTATTTAGAAATATAAATTCACGACGCATTCGAGTACCACCCAAACGCCAATGATTATTTTGGGTATGAAATCTTTGTGTCCCCAGCACAAGTGATACGAGATATTTGGCTGATGACAAAGGGTCTCTGGGAATAATGTCTTTAGATAAAAGAGAAGGATGTTGCGCAAATATCGCCGGAAAGGATTCCACTCTATGCGCCTGCGGCGCGTTGTCCTCCCCCTCTACAACATCAAATACTATGCCGCAATCTCGCAACAGCTCTCGATACTCATTTTGGTGCGCCTCAAGATTCAAATTATCACTTAGCATTGGCACTGACATACCTTTGCGAAAGATGACGTTCAATAACGTTGCAAGTACCAACGCTTCTTGTATATTCGCTTTGGTTTTTTCATCACTTAGCATGTCTAAATGAGCTTGAACATATTTTGTGTTGGCTGACTCAAGCGCCTGCCGTTGTGCTGCAATATCCCGCGTCAACTTGTCCTTGAGGAAAGGGATGTGCGTATTGGGACTCTCTTTAACTAATTTATCAAGCTTACTGCGACATTCACGCTTTTTTGCAGCAAGTTTGAAAATATCAGTATGACAACGTAATACATTCAATAAACGCTCCAATTGCCAATGATGCAACACCAAAGGTTCAAAAAATGCGGCAGCCTGTTTTAAATCATAAGCGTTCATATCCGTATCCCGGCGCTCATGCTTTTCAATCGCCGCCACATGTTTTTCAATGTCACGTAATAGGCCGTGGATTTTCAAATTCTGAACAGGCGGGCCTTCTAACGGCAACAGCGGACTGTCGAGCGTCGTTCTATTTTCAAAAAACGCGCTTTGCGCTCGATATTTAGTCCGAGAAACTCGATCTAAGTACCCTAAAATCGCACTGTTGGGCATAATTAAACCAATCTAACTAATTTATTGACTCATTCTGCCACAAAATAGACAAAAAGGAAATATTTATTGTATGTTTTTTTTTTTATGGGCAGATAGTTCACGTCGATTGCGTAAGAGCGTACCTTGCTGAAAACATATGAGTTTTCGGTATTTTAGGCGTTTCGGTTTTTTTACCCATGCCTTCGAAAAAGACGCATAGAAGCCGAAAATTCGCTAGTGACAAGTATCTGTAATTGCGCGACAATATCGCCTTTATTCCATTCACCATGATGATTGTATGAGTACATCAAATTTGTTAGCAAATGCCATTCGTTTTTTAAGTGTGGATGCTGTTGAGCAAGCACAATCTGGGCATCCAGGCATGCCTTTGGGCATGGCGGATATTGCTACGGTGCTCTGGCAACAATTTCTGAAACACAATCCCAAAAATCCGTATTGGTTCAATCGGGATCGTTTTGTACTATCCAATGGCCATGGTTCTATGCTGCTGTACGCCATATTGCACTTAAGTGGCTATGCATTACCCATCTCCGAAATAAAACAATTTCGTCAATTGCACGCCAGAACACCCGGACATCCAGAGTATAGGCATACGCCTGGCGTTGAAACGACAACTGGCCCTTTAGGGCAGGGACTCGCCAATGCGGTGGGCATGGCGATTGCAGAAAAATTATTAAGCGAACAGTTCAACGATGAATTAAGCAATCTTGTCGATCACCATACTTATACGTTCATAGGGGATGGCTGCCTGATGGAGGGGATTTCTCACGAAGTTTGCTCATTGGCAGGTACTTTGAAATTAGGAAAACTCATTGTTTTCTACGATGACAATGGCATTTCTATTGATGGCCCAGTCGCAACCTGGTTTTCAGATGATACCCCCAAGCGCTTTGAAGGGTATCATTGGCAAGTCATTGGTCCCATTGATGGGCATGATCAAGCAGCCATTGCCGAAGCCACGCTTCAAGCACAACAAAATACCGAGCAGCCAAGTTTGATCATTTGTAAAACGATCATCGGCTATGGGTCCTCTGCAGCAGGCAGTGCCGACACGCACGGAGCACCTTTGGGCGCAGAAGCTGTCGCGCTCTTACGCAAACATTTTGCGTGGCACCATCCGCCTTTCCATATCCCACAAGACATCTACGCAGCATGGGATCATGTAGCACAAGGCCAAGAGGCAGAGCAACTCTGGTTGGAGCAATGCCAAGAATACAAAGCGCGACGCCCCAAAGATTATTATGAGTTTTTGCGTAGAATTAATGGAGATTTACCTGACGAATGGCAACAATTGATTCAGCAATGGATGAATGATTGCAAGCAGCACACCAAAGCTATGGCAACTAGAAAAGCGTCCCAAACTTGTATTGAACGGTTCGCGCCACATTTCCCAGAATTATTGGGGGGCTCAGCCGATCTCACCGGTTCGAATTTGACCGATTGGTCTGGTACACAAGCAATTTCCGCGGACCATTGGCATGGAAATTATTTGCATTACGGGGTCCGGGAATTTGGGATGTCGGCCATCATGACCGGTATCGCTTTACATAGCGGATTTATCCCTTATGGGGGTACCTTTCTAGTATTTTCTGACTATGCGCGAGCAGCCCTACGTATGGCGGCGATGATGCAACAACGCGTCATTTATATTTTCTCTCATGATTCGATTGGTTTAGGCGAAGACGGCCCTACGCATCAGCCTATTGAGCAAGTCTCCTCTTTACGTTTGATTCCTAATTTGCAAATTTGGCGCCCAGCTGATTTATTAGAAACCGCTATTGCTTGGGAAAAAGCACTAGAGCATCATATGGGACCCACCTGTATCCTCTTATCACGCCAGACGTTACCGGTGATTGCACGCAAGCCTGACCAACAGATGCATCTGGCGCGAGGAGCCTATATTGTTGCAGAAAGCTCGGAGCGCCCAGAATTGATTGTGATAGCAACTGGCTCTGAATTACATATTGCGTTAGAAGGCGCCAAACTACTGAATGCAGCAGGCATCGCTACTCGCGTGGTATCTATGCCTTGCGCAGAGCGTTTTCTGGCACAGGATTTGTCTTATCAAGAAAGCATTTTACCGCATACTATTCGCAAGCGTATCGCGCTCGAGGCAGGCGCTACAGCATATTGGTATCGCTTTGTTGGCCTAGATGGCAGCGTGATAGGTTTGGACCGTTTTGGAGAATGTGGACCTGGAGAGAAAGTATTTACCAGTCTGGGCTTCACTGCGGAACATGTTAAAAATGAAGGGTTACGTCTATGTCCTCAAAAAGAACTAGCTGGAGAATAAATGAGCATTCGTGTTGCAATTAATGGTTACGGTCGGATTGGACGTTGTATATTACGCGCTATTTTTGAAAGCAAGCGATCATCTGATTTCAATATCGTTGCGATCAATGATTTATCTGGTATCCAAAGCACAGCGCACCTGACGCGTTATGATAGTACGCATGGACGCTTTGCCAGTAACGTTGTTATCGACGGACAAAATTTAGTAATCGATGACCATGCTATCACCATCACTGCCGAACGCAACCCGAGTGATCTTCCTTGGAAAGCTTTGGACATTGATTTGGTTTTTGAATGCACCGGGCGCTTTACTCAGCGGAAAGATGCGCTGCAACATGTCACTGCAGGTGCCAAAAAAGTATTAATTTCCGCACCCAGTAACGATGCAGATGCTACCATTGTTTATGGTGTCAACCATCATATCCTCCGTACAACCGATAATATTGTCTCGAATGCATCGTGTACAACCAACTGTTTGGCACCCGTGGTGAAACCACTGAATGACGCTGTTGGTATTGAATGCGGCTTATTAAATACGATTCATGCTTATACCAAAGATCAGCTACTATTAGATGGACATCACCCAGACCTCCATCGCGCGCGCGCAGCAGCCCATTCGATCATTCCAACAAAAACAGGGGCGGCAGCTGCAGTAGGATTGGTCCTACCAGAACTCAAAGGGCGCTTAGATGGCTTTGCCATGCGCGTGCCTACTTTAAATGTTTCCGTAATTGATCTGACCTTTACCCCCAAACGGCCTACCACTGTTGCAGAAGTGAATCAGATCATGCGTCAAGCTAAAAATGATATTTTACACATTTGTGAAGAACCTCTGGTATCATGTGATTTTAATCATTACTCTGCCTCTGCAGTATTTGATACGACTCAAACTAGAACCATAGGTAACCTAGTGAAAGTCATTGCATGGTATGATAATGAATGGGGATTTTCTAATCGAATGTTAGATACGGCTCACCATATGATGAGCCTTTAAGAAGTTCTGAGGAGTAGCCATGAGTCTCATCAACATGCAAGATGTCGATCTCAAATCCAAGCGAGTTCTTATCCGTGAGGATCTGAATGTACCGATTAAAGACGGGATCATCACGAGCGATCAACGCCTGCGCGCCGCTTTGCCTACCTTACAAAAAGCACTCGATGCTGGAGCAGGTGTCATTGTTTTATCGCATTTGGGACGCCCGACTGAAGGCACATATGATCCCAAACTCTCATTACAACCTGTCGCCACTTATCTGGCCGCACAGCTCAATTACCCCGTAAGATTTGTCACTGATTATGTGACTGGCGTAAAAGTCAAACCTGGCGAGCTGATTTTATGTGAAAACGTAAGATTTAATATCGGAGAAAAAAGTAATGATCCCGGCTTAGCCCGCCAATTAGCTAATTTATGTGATGTGTTTATCATGGACGCGTTTGGTACGTCACATCGATGCCATGCTTCTACTTATGGATTAGCACAATATGCCCCCATTGCAGTTGCTGGACCGCTGTTGCTCCGAGAATTAGAAGCGTTAGAGCGCGTATTACGTGCGCCCGAAAAGCCTATTATTGCCATTGTTGGCGGCGCCAAAGTCTCTTCGAAATTATCTTTATTAAAGCAAATGATTTCTCGCGTAGATGTTCTAATCCCTGGTGGGGGTATTGCCAATACATTTTTGAAAGCCAGCGGAAAAGAAGTGGGCGTTTCTTTGTATGAGCCCAATTTGCTCAAAGAATCAAAAGCCATTTTACAGCTCGCTCAGAACGCAGGATGTGACATCATCCTACCAACTGATGTCGTAGTAGGAAAACATTTTCAAGATACTTGTCCTGCCTATAATAAAACGCTCTCGCATGTTGCTGCAGACGATATGATCATGGACATTGGACCCGAAACCGTAGCGCGCTACGTCTCACTCATTGCAACAGCCAAAACCATCATTTGGAATGGGCCATTAGGCGTGTTCGAATTTCCACAATTTGGCTATGGTACACGTGCCATGGCCATTGCCATAGCGAATAGTCATGCTTTCAGCATCGCTGGAGGCGGCGACACATTGGCAGCCATTGACAAATATGATTTGACCGACCAAATGAATTACATTTCCACAGGGGGCGGCGCGTTCTTACAATGCTTAGAAGGCAAACCTTTGCCTGCAGTTACGATTTTAGAAGAGCGTGCAAAAAAATCAGCGGCCTGTGTTTAGCAAAGTAGATGAAAATAGTGCGAGTGCGAGTCCCAACCAACAGGGTATTACCTGTGTTTTTAGGCGCGTATTTTTTACTGTTTGGAATGCTGTTTTATCATGCACGTCTTTGCCAAGATGCGTATTATTACTGGGCCTGGAGCCAAGATCTCGCATTATCTTATTATGATGGGCCGCCACTCATCGCTTACCTACTTCGATTGTATACCATCATTTTTGGCGAACATGAATTTAGCTTATATTTATTCAGCCTAAGTGCTACAGCGGCGACCGCATGGCTGATCTGGCAATGCGCGCTGCTTCTATTTAATCGAGCCACTGCGCGCTACGCCGTATTATTATGGTTACTAACACCTGGTACCTTACATTTCTTTACCTTGCAGGTGACTTATAATCCCGCCATGATCATCTTTTGGGGCCTAAGTTTTTATTATTTTCTCCAGATCATCTACAGCCAAAAGAAACATTATTATTACTTGCTCGGCACCAGCTTAGGATGCCTATTATTGGCAAAATACACCGGAATTTTGTTGATCATCAGCTTGTTTTTTGCTTGTATTGGTATCAAAAAATATCGATTTCTACTAAAACAAGTCGACCTCTATCTAGGACTCACCCTCGCATTATTGATATTCTCTCCCGTACTCATCTGGAATTATCAACACCATTGGATTTCATTCAAATATCAGCTCAGTCATGGCTTTCAGGCGGAATCTACTGCACACCTTCATCAAATACTCGCCTACATCATGAACAGCATCATCGATTATAATGTCTGTTTACTAGCACTTATTGTGCTAATCTGGCAAAACAAAAGTAATCCCCTGGGATCGCAGCGCTGTATACTCTTATTCCCCACCGTATTGGTCTTCTGCTTTTTTTTAGTATCTTCTTTTTTTGCTACCACGCAAAGCAATTGGAACGCACCCTTTTTCTTCACCGGCGCCATCTTATTAGCAAGCTATCTAGCACCCATGCAAAATAAGCGTCTCTGTTTCTTGTTATTTTTTTTCTTAATCGCCTCAAATGCTTGTCTCGTGATGGGAGATCGCTGGCCCAAATTTGCTATCCAGAAACAAGGTGGCTGGAGTGGGGTCTATGCGACACAGAAGATTTTATCCAAAATTCCTATTACAGATTATCAAAATAAAATAATTCTCACCGATCATAGTCCTGTCATCAGTGCCATGATGACTTATTTTTTAAAAAACCATCCCGCTATCTGTCCAACCAATTTGCAAGATCCACACTATTACTCTTGTTGGCAACATAACGCTTCAGAGCTGAAAAAAAGCTTTATTTACCTATCTGCAGGCCCTATATCTACCCCACAAGGGTTACTAGCACATTGTGAACTCAAAAAGCATTACACTTCCACTCAAAAAAGACTGCTTTACGCACCTATCACATGGCATTTGCACTGGTATGACTGTCAACCGCCCATATCCACCCCACTACGCTCAGGCACAATTTGAGATTTTTGTAGTGATTTGTACTGGCTAAATTTTTGACAAAGATGATATGGCGCTCCTTGCACTTGTTGCGCCAAAAGCCAACCTAAAGAGTAAGTCATAATACCTGTGCACATGGGTCACTTCGATTTTAAAACAAGCTCTTTACACTTTATCTATAAGATTTTTCCGGGTTTCTTATAGAAATATTTTTTTGCATTTTTCACTGGTCTCTGTGTGCTTTGGCTGTCATATCAACACCAATATCTCGCAGCACCGTCAGTGTCGTTTTTAATGTGGGACTACCTTCTTCGCTGAACGAACTGATGTCTTCTACTGTAATGGTGATCAAGGCATGACATACAGCCGTAATATCAATGACATTTTGCAGCATGATGCAATGAGCGCTGAGATCATTATGTTTAACCGCTTTTTCCATTTCATCAGGGTCATTTGATGCCATTAAATATTTTGAACCAAATCTAAGGTCCGACCCGGTCACTTTTGTTACCGATGTGACCGGGTCGGTCGGACCATACCTAATCTTAACAATCGTCATAATCAATCATTACTTTGTCTAATACATCTTTCACATCACCTGCTGAAAAACCCAAATCCCGACTCGCTGCTAAAATCCCACAGGCACCTTCTGCGAAACTAGTAGTAGGCGTCCAATAATCCCTATTCGCTTTTAACATCACATGAAATGCCTTTTGCGGATCCCAATCTAAGTGCGTAGCCAATAAATAAAATAGACGATTGTATACCCCACTACTATAATGCACGTCCATACCATTTTGATAATCAGTGGCGCGCTCTATTGATACGCCATCGAGACTAGGATGTTGAAACCAGCGTAAAGCAGAATCCCTTTTCGACACATCTGCACCCACAGTCCAAGTCGCTGTACCATGGGCGTAGTACTCCGCTGCTTGGGATGCCATATCTGAAAAAGATTCATTGATGCCACCAGCTTGCCCAAAATAGAACAGACCAGAATGCTGTTGTGTAAAGCCATGCGATAACTCATGAGCAATAATACCTATCGTAACAGGAGAATAGAACTCACTATCTCCATCACCAAAAGTCATTTGTTGACCATCCCAAAATGCATTAGCGAAATAATTACTAAAGTGGATTCGAAATATCAGTTGCACAGGCTGACGGTCTTTCTGTAAAACTTCTTCGCCATATTGTTCCCGATACATTTTTTTTATCAAATATCCAAAATACATAGCATCATTGGACACGGAATAGCTCCCATTGACTTGATCATAACCATCCCCTGCATAACCTGTCCAATACGTATGTTCCGGACTATCATCTTGACACTGAAAACTCATTGGATGATTGGGCTGCTGGGTACGATGATGCATATCTACCACTTTAAGAAGCCCATTTTCTAAAAAACAGAGGCCAGATTTTTCATCTCTAATCAAATCAAGATATGGCTTTTCCTTACCATATTGATATTTAACAGTATGTCGGTTACCTCCGAAACCCGCGCCATACACTGCTTTATGCCAAGTAGTCAATGCATCCCATTGCAATAAAATTTTACCTGTATTCTCTTCGATAATCACTATCGGTTGAGTTGGTAATTTATCATCCGATTGCAAATACAGTTGTATTTGATATGCCCAATGCGCTTTATTTTGCTCATCAACATACACTATTGGTTGAATGGATTGAGCCATGATTAGATCTTGAGGGAATGAATGACTAAAAACTTGAAGTTTTTGACTTGCATTAGCAACAAATTTTGGCGGGCAACCTCCTAAATCTTCGCGTAGTTTTCGATAAATATTGCCATTCATATGTACGGACGACACAAGGCCTGACAGATGTTTTCGATGCAGTACCGCATAGCCACCAAACACCGGAAGTCCCATATAACGCTGTTGCATTCGAACATGTTCTGTCTGTTGTGCATCATAATGCCGCTCCAAATAGGAAAAATCTTTTGACAATGACAAATGAGCGGAGTATTGAGATAGCTTAAGCGAGATCTTATTTTGTAAATCTGTAATGGATACATGCCTCAAATTAAGCGGCTCTGCAGCATGAATTGAAAAAGAAATTAATAGAGTCAATCTCGCAATAACGCGCACTATGGTTAGTTGAGAATAATTCATAGAGGCAGATTAGCACCATCTCTCAAATACCTCTTAAGCGAAGTATCTGTTAATTGTTACAATCCAAAATATTTTTCACTTCACACACAAGGAGAGTTAACTAGTAAGCTCCGCGCCAAACTATGTGAAAGAGGACTACATGTTGTTTTTTACATGTAGTCCTATCTAAGGTTCTAGAAAACATATCCGATTGCAAGACCCAAGGCTCTACCTATACTAGTATTTGCTCCAGCGATACTTTTTACTGAATTGACAGTTGTGGTACCACAGGTTGCAGAGATGGGCGCAAAAATATTAATATCTCCTCCGAACTCTGCATCATTCACTTGATAAATGTTCCCGTTCGCATCAACGGTAATACCACTTGGCGAATGGATGTCATCACTCCTAATAATACAGCTAGGCGCTGTATTACCAGTGCTACCTGCTTTAAACACATAAATCTCATCAACCTTGGAATTGGTCACCCAAATATTACCTTTGGCATCAATCGTCACAGCATTAGGCTCACTCAGTAAGGTACGTGATCCTTTTATAGTTGCCACCGGCGCGACATTTGACTCATCTTCAGGTTGCTGGGCAGCAAATTTTGATATTGAGTTGTCACTTTGATTGGCGACCCAAATATTTTTATTGCTGTCCAAAGCCAAAGCTCGAGGCGTATGCAAGCCTGTACGCTCTCCTGAAATCACTGTACTTGGAGACGCATCATCGTAAGTACCCGGTTTTTGGTACTCAGAGGCCGGATAAATGAAGATTGCATCATTGTGATCAGCGACATAAATATTGCCACTAGAGTCGGTGACAACTGCGGAGGGGCTTGAGTTGGCATCGCTACTGAGCACAATGGAGGCCTCTAAATCATCATTGATCGCACCGTGAGCACTCGCTGGGAAACGATAGACCTTCCCTGCTTCAGAGTCTGCTATCCAAAGATTATTATTGGTATCAATATAAGCAGCTTCAGGTTGACTTAATCCTGTTATTTTGTGCATGGATGCAACATTTCGATGTTTGGTTATGTCAAAAGATTGTGTTGTCGGTGCATCCGCATCGGTTTTACTGCCAGGATTAGGTAGCGTAATATTAGCTGCTACAGCACGATATTCCCACGCATTCCCAGCCTGATCCACACCCATGCAAAATGAGGTGGTCGGGCAAGAAAGTGCTGTTATTGAATCGATTCCATCGATATCAGATACGGCACTCCAAGTGGCGCCATTGTATCGTAAAACACCGCCATGGTTGTCAACGACCATACAAAAAGCACTCCCAAGACATGAAACCGAGTTCAATGGCTCCGAATCAATCGCACCATCATCATATTGAGGCGTCCATGATGTTCCGTTAAAACCAAATGCATTCCCAGCATTATCAACGGCCATGCAAAATGAACCGCTATTTGGCGTACAGGAAACAGAGTTTAGGCTATTCGGGCTGATAGGGTTCGCACTATAAGCTGTCCAAACGGTTCCGTCGTATCGGCTACCATTACCTTCGGCATCGACAGCGATACACTCAGCATCACTAGTACACGAAACAGCAGTTAACTTAGAAGCAATTCCTACTGATTCGGAATCACTCCAAGTTTTACCATTGTACACAAATGAATTCGCATTATTGTCTACCACCATACAGAATGATGAGCTTGGACAGGATACAGAAACAGGCTCTCCGTTAGTATCAAATTGAGATCCAGTACTCCAAGTATCGCTATAAACGAAAGCATAACCACTTGTATCCACCGCTACGCAATAAGAAGAGCTTGCGCAAGAAACAGATTTTAATGGGTGCCCAGAACTGATCGTCTCAGCAGCGCTCCAATTTTTCCCGTCATAATGAAACGCAGATCCTTCTGTGTCTATTGCCATACAAAATGATGTGCTCGGACAAGAGATAGAGGTTAAGTGCGCAGGGCTTATTGTAGAGCTGTCCCAAGCGCTGCTACTTATTGCTCCGTTAGTAAAATCATGCTCCTGAGAAGAAGCTCTCAGTGCCACGATACTGAAAATTTGTTGTACTTGGGGTGCTGCATTATAGTTTGCGTTTCCTGCTTGATTGGCATCTATGATACAAGTTCCAAAGTTATTAATAGTAACAACTCCAGAGCTTATAGAACAACAATTAGGGGTGCTACCGTTATCAATAGTGAAACTCACTGCTAGTCCTGATGTTGATGTGGCTGTTGGGGTGTATTGGTCTCCTCTCACCGGAGGATTTGGTGATGGAGTGCTAGTAAATGCAATCGTTTGGTCACCTTTTCTGACTATGAAAGCTAGTGAAGTAGATTGACTAGGAAGATTGTTGGTATCTCCTAAATAAGTCGCAACTATTGAATAGGTATTTGGTGAGCTAAACGATGTGGTACAAGTTGCTTGACCACTGCTAACGCTCACACTCCCACAACCAGCTATCGGTGTGCCAGCAATTGAGAAGGTTACCGCACCACCAGGCAAATATCCTCTTATTGCAGCTGTAAATGTTACGTTAGTATTGACAGCAACTGTGCCTGGACTAGCTGTTAAGCCGGTAGTTGTTGTTGTTTGCGTAACCGTTTGAGTTAAATTATTGGAAAGAACAGCTGCATTATTTGTATCTCCAAGATAAATTGCTGTGACTATGATGGAGCCAACTCCTGCAGAGTTAGTAGTACAAGTCGCTACATTACTCGATATCGCTATCGTTTCGCATCCCACAATAGATGCACCATTGGACAGGAAATTAACGTTACCGGTAGGTTGATACCCATTTGAAAACGTTGCAGTGTAAGTGATACCAGCTCCTGCCCGATTTGGGTTGGCTGAGGATGTTAATGCAAGCATAGGAGTAGCTATACTAATATTTTGATTAATAGCATTTGATGTACTTACGTTGTTGTTCGCGTCACCGCTATATACTGCGGTAATTGAATACGGCCCCCCCACAGCAAGGTTCGAAGTGCTACAAACCGCAGCATTAGAAGTCAAACTCACTGATGAGCAAAGAGCAACCCCGTTATTATAAAAAGTCACAGATCCTGTAGGGCTAAAGCCACCAGACAAGGTTGCGGTGAAGGTAACCGAACTACCTACCACTGCTGGATTTGCGCTGGACGCTAAGACCGTGGTTGGAGACGCTTGATTAACTGTCTGCAACAGGGTGTTTGTGCTTCCCGCGTTGTTCGTATTACCGCTATAGGTCGCAACAATCGATTGGTTAGAACCCACCACAAGCGATGAGGTGGTGCAAACAGCTTGACCACTACTTAAAGACACAGAGGTACAATCTGTTATCGCTGAACCATCTGCCGTAAAGCTCACAGTTCCTGTGGGGCTAACACCAGTAACCGTTGCGGTAAATGTTACCGAACTTCCAATTGTGCTCGGAGAACCACTTGTCGACAAACTCGTCGTTGATGTCGCTTGAGTAACTGTTTGCGACACGGCACCTGTGCTTCCCGCGTTATTCGCATTACCGCTATAGGCCGCAACAATCGATTGGCTAGAACCCACCGCAAGCGATGAGGTGGTGCAAACAGCTTGACCACTAGTTAAAGACACAGAGGTACAACCTGTTATCGCTGAACCATCTGCCGTAAAGCTCACAGTTCCTGTGGGGCTAACACCAGTAACCGTTGCGGTAAATGTTACTGAGCTTCCAAATGAAATGCTGTTATTGCTTGTTGTTAGCGCAGTGCTAGTTGTAGCTGTATTAACTGTCTGCGACACGGTGCCTGTGCTTCCCGCGTTATTCGCATTACCGCTATAAGTCGCAACAATCGATTGGCCAGTACCCACCGCAAGCGATGAGGTCGTACAAGCAGCTTGACCACTACTTAAAGACACAGAGGTACAACCTGTTATCGCTGAACCACCTGCCGTAAAGCTCACAGTGCCTGCGGGGCTAACTCCACCACTAACTGTTGCGGTAAATGTTACT
>CAMCUM010000049.1 GCA_945878975.1 Legionella genomosp. 1 | reverse complement strand
CCTGATGCACCTGATGCACCTGATGCACCTGATGCACCTGATGCACCTGATGCACCTGATGCACCTGATGCACCTGATGCACCTGATGCACCTGATGCACCTGATGCACCTGATGCACCTGATGCACCTGATGCACCTGTTGCACCTGTTACACCTGTTGCACCTGTTGCACCTGTTGCACCTGTTGCACCTGATGCGGCTGTTGCGGCTGTTGCACTTATTGCACTGAAATCACGAATCCGCTTCGGGCTGCTCTGTGCGTATTGTGGAGAATTACTATTTGCGTCAGTTGGACCATCACTAGTAGTCGCATTGACAACAGACGCAGTTAACAAAGTACCCGCTACCACACCCAACCCCGTTGCGATTTTAGCCTTCTTACCCTGATTTTTTGCAAATTCCATCGTATCGCTCCTTAAGTAGATCCATACTTCAGTTGATGTACATCTATTGATAGTAAAGTCAGTCATTCCCGATGTCAAATGAGTGTTGAATACGTATATTTATGATACAGAAACCTGCCAACTAAAATCGTACACAACATTTAAGGTAGGTTGGGCCCTCGGCCCAACAAGCGCGCAAAGCGCCACATCATAAAGAGAAGGAGTGCTCCGCACCATTGTCGGGCCGAAGGCCCAACCTACTTTAAATTTGACAAAAAAACCAATGAATTGAATTGGGTTGCTTCAGAATAAAAACCACACCTTACTGAGAAGAAGCTGGGGCACAAGCTAATGCATCCGCAACAAAAGTAATCTTAATATGACCTTGTGAGTTTTTTTCTGTGCAAGTTGACGTATCAAGCTGAACAACTGCGTCGCCTGCTAGCGTCCAACTCAACGTAGTTCCATTGTAGGACTGTTTGTAAATACTCGGGATGGTGCCAGTAATAACTAAGTTCAATATATTCAGCTCCTTAATTACCGTCTCTTCGGCCATAGGTGTTGTAACACCACCGTGACCACCACTTGAACTTTGTGCCCCGCTCTCAGCAAAAGCCATCCCACTCAACAAAGCCATAGACGCAGCCAACAAAATCGTTTTTTTCGTTCTTAGCTCCCTTCGGTTAGAATTTAAATCTCCAATTTTAGTATAGGTTTTTTTTTGTCTTGTACAAGAGAATTGCTATATACTCAATGAAACTTTCTTCTGACTCCGACCATGCAACATTATTACTTAGAAAAAATGGGCATCACTGCTTGGGTGCAGCGAGAGGATCGGCATGCGGTGTCGGCGCTTCAGTGCTTGAAAGAGACTGTTTCAGCCTGTACGCGCTGCCCCTTACACAGCACGCGAACTCAAACCGTGTTTGCGCGCGGCAATCCACAAGCCAAATTGATGCTCATTGGTGATGCGCCTGACATTTATGAGGATCAACAAGGAACCCCTATTGTCGGTGCTGCAGGCAGCTTATTGGATAAAATGCTCACTAGTATCGGTTTGGATCACGATCAGATTTATATGACCAACCTCTTAAAATGCCACCCCCCCAGTCATCGCGACCCACAACTCAATGAATTAGCCCAATGCACCGACTATTTAACCCAGCAAATAGCCCTAATCAAACCAAAATTCCTATTGGCCTTAGGATGCTTTTCCGGTCAATATTTATTAAATACCACACAGTCTTTGAATGAGATGCGCACGCACATTCATCATTATCAAGACATTCCTGTCATGGTAACGTATCACCCTACTGATCTTTTGAAAAATCCAGGAGATAAGAAAAAGGCCTACCAAGATTGGCTCACAGCAACCCGTAGCCTTGATGAAGCGCTAGCGTAATCAAGGTTGAATCGAAGAGTGGACAATGTGACGGTAGCGACGCACGCACCAAATTCGGGCACGTTGGTGTGCACGCTGCGCTTTGCACACCCCACTTAATATTTTTTAATCACACATGATTGGGACCTGGCTTTACATTCCAATCAAAAATCGTTATTCTTGTCACTCGCTATGGTAGCTCTTTGAGTCCTCTCGCGGCGAAGTCTGTGTGAACCCCGTCAGGCCCGGAAGGGAGCAGCGGCAGCACTCTATTCGCGCGCGGAATGTGGCTCTTAGAGCCGCCACCTAAAGGCTTTTCTCAATCATGACTTATATCGCACTAGCCCGTAAATGGCGACCACGTACTTTTTCTGAACTGCTCGGGCAAGAACATCTGACTCGCGCACTCACTCAATCACTCACGCAAAATCGTGTGCATCATGCCTATCTTTTTACTGGAACTCGGGGCGTTGGGAAAACCAGTGTTGCACGTATTCTGGCCAAAGCCTTGAATTGTGTCCAAGGACTGACCGCGCAGCCTTGTTTACAATGCGACAACTGCCAAGCCATAGAGCAAGGGCGATTTATTGACTTGATTGAAATTGACGCCGCCTCCAAAACGCGCGTAGAAGACACCCGTGAATTATTAGACAATGTACCCTATGCCCCCACGATCGGGCGCTTCAAAGTTTATTTGATCGATGAAGTGCATATGTTATCGCAACACAGTTTTAATGCATTGCTCAAAACATTGGAAGAACCACCCGCGCATGTGAAATTTTTACTCGCAACCACCGATGTGCAGAAAATACCTATTACTATTTTGTCACGCTGTATACAATTTCATTTGAAACCCGTGTCTGAACCTATCATCACAGCACATTTGCAAACTATTTTACAGTCCGAGCAAGTTGAATTTGAACCACCAGCACTAGACATCATCGCCAAAGCAGCACGCGGCAGCATGCGCGATGCGTTGAGTCTCTTGGACCAAAGCTTAGCCGGACGTACAGACACGCTCACAGCAAGCAATGTTGCAGGATTATTAGGACAAACCACAGAAGATTATGCCCTGCAATTATTACAAGCACTCTGCACACAAGATTCACAACAATTAATCAGCATTAGCCGTAACATTGCTCAGACTGGCAGCCCATTTCGCTACGTATTGGATGAGCTACTGGCTTATTTACATCGCATCGCAATCGTCCAAATGCTCCCTACGCAACCCAATCATGCACCAGCATACCTGGCATCTCCTGACATGACTCTGTTTGCGCAACAGTTATCCGCCGAAGATACCCAATTATTTTATCAAATCGGTCTAAAAGGCCTGAGCGATTTGCCCTTTGCACCCACTCCGCTCATTGGCTTTGAAATGACGCTGTTACGTATGTATACCTTTAAACCAGCGGCGCCTGCTGGCATACCCAAATTGGCTTATCAACACAATTCACCGCAGCCAATCCCCGCGATAATCCCTGTTGCAATTGCTCAGCCTATCTTGCCACCCCTACAAGAACCAGCACCCCTGCGTGAACCGCCCATCTCCCAACCTAGTGATTGGGCCACTATCATCGCGCAATTGCAACTGAGTGGCCTAGCACTTTCCGCCATGCAACACTCTGAATTAGTCGATAAAAAAGGCAATGAAATCATTCTCAAAGTAGAAAGCGCACATCAAGCCATCTTTACCAAACCGGTCATCGCCCGTATTCAAGACAGTTTGGGGGCCTATTACCAAGAAACCATTCGCTTGAATTTGCAATATCAACAAGAAACCCTGGATTCTCCAGCCACACAAAAAAAAGCTGCTGATATCAAACAGCAAGAAACCTTTACCCAAGCGTTGCAAAGCGACCCCGTTTTCCAACAATTACAAAAAGAATTTTCTGCCGATCTGATTGAAGACTCGGTCGATAGCGCTTAGCTATACTGCGCGCAGTATAAATTACGAAGCCTAAGCCGTGACCCCAATTGTAAACACGCTCTAGATAATTTCTTTCCCATTCATTCAAAATCTGTTAACATAAGAATTTACGGATTTAATATTGAAATAATTTTGAACATTTAGCGAGGGATAAAATGAGTGCAGATGAAATGGGCAGAAGCCTAAATAATTTATTAAAAGAAGCGCAAGTCATGCAAGATAAGATGAAAAGAGCGCAAGAAGAACTGACACTATTAGAAGTGATAGGCAAAGCGGGTGGCGGCATGGTGACAGTTACAATGAATGGTCGTCATGAAGTATCGCGCGTCTCTATTGCGCCTTCATTGCTGGAAGAAGTCGATATGTTGCAAGACTTAGTGGCTGCAGCGACTAACGATGCTGTGCGTCAAGTTGAAGCAGTTTCTAAAAAGAAAATCAATGAGTTAACAGCTGGTTTGAATATCCCAACTGACTTTATGAAAGAAGAAGAGGGAAGATAACCTCCAATGGATGCGTTATTACGTTTGGTTGATGCATTGCGCTGTCTACCAGGCGTTGGACCCAAATCCGCGCAGCGTATGGTGTTTCATTTATTACAACATCAGCGCGAGCGCGGGTTACATTTGGCTGAGTGCTTATCTGAAGCCATGACAACGATTCAACACTGTCAAACTTGCAATAATTACACGAGTCATACCCTTTGCGATCTCTGTCAGAATACAGAGCGTGATCCCAATTTGTTATGCATTGTCGAAAGCCCAGCAGATGTCACGGCACTAGAACAGTGCATGCTTTATCGCGGACGCTATTTTGTATTAATGGGAAAAATCTCCCCGTTAGATGGGATTGGCCCCGATGAAATCGGCTTACCTCGCCTACGCACTTATGTACAAGAAGCCAATATTCAAGAAGTCATACTAGCACTCAGCCCCAGCATTGAAGGCCGTACCACGGTGCATTTCATCCAAGAGCAGCTACGGACCCTCCCCATCAAAATCAGCCAACTGGCCCACGGCATCCCTTCAGGCGGCGAATTGGCCTTACTAGATGGCCATACGATCGGTAGCGCATTGCGCAACCGAGAGTGTCTTATTTAAACCCAATTAGAATAAATTTTATTTATATCCTATAATAAACGATAAGAATGGAAACCTAATAGGTTCAGCATGTCACGTTATAGGAAATATACGGATACTTATCCAGCCATTTTAACTGCGCTGAAGCTTCCATTTGAATACCCAGAAACTTCCGAAGAAGAACGAAAACACTTATATACCTCGCAAATAGATAAAGATAAATCAAGAGCAGTCGTTGTAGAATTACGCCCAGGACACAATGCCCTCCAGTCTGAAAACATCATATATGACCACGCTCATTATCAAAAAAATCCTTATTATTCACAAGGTGACTATGAAGCCAGACCCTATTGCACCCTATACATAGCCAACCCAAACTTCCTTAACGAAATTACCGAGGCGGCTACAAAAAACGGAGATAGATTGTATACGTTTGAACTTGGCTTTCCCTATATTAATGATGAAGGCGTGCCATGTGCACTCGGTATCACGAGATTTGGACATGGACCTGATGCCCAATATACCATTACATTAATCCGCAACACAGTAGACGCTGATGACAAACGTGAGGTGCTATTTATATGCACTGAAAAGATTGCACAAGACGAATTTTATACTGCATTGCAAGGCTCTCATAATGAAACCACTTTGAATAGCGCCGAAATGGTGCAATCCGTGACAGAACAAATTGGTTCCGCAGAAATCTCGCAACTTTTCCGTACTATCCTCGATGAAGCTGGCAATATATCTGAACAAAAACTTGCAAAATTAAAGACACGTTTGGGCCATCACAATCTGGATGATCGTGATCTTTTTATCCACCAGATCCCGTTCATTATGGCTACTGCAAACGCATTAGATCCCTCGATCGCTAAAAAAATCAACCGCTACTACACCAAACATTCCTTGGAGTTTTTTGAACATGATCATTACAAAAAATTGCTAACAGATCTCATGTATGAAGCAGAAACCCAACAGCCTCCCAACCCTGTTGTGATTAACGCTTTCCAAGATCTCTATTTAGAATTTATCACGATTGATTTCTACTACCATACAAACGGAGGACATGTACACTCAAAAACAGGCCTTCTCTCAAAACATGTCACCGATTTGCAAACCGAATACTCTAGCGCATTACAGAACTCAAGCATCGATCCTGTAGCATTCACTAAAAAAATCAACCAATCTCATCGAGCCATCCATTACAAAAATCTCATTTCAAAATTAGAGCAAGCTATTCGCACTGGCGACCCAACAATCACCCCGATCGCTCTCAAGGAATTACCTTGGATTAAGAAATGTGATCTTGCAAAATACTCCCCTGCCCAGCAGAACACTATTATAGAATTTGTAGCCGCGCTCAACTCATTTACAGAAAATCCTAATACTTTAAGCTTAGAGCAATTAGAAAAACTATATCCCAAGGTCCGCCGCGATCCAACGGGTTTGGATCCCATCAAACCAATACTAGAAGCAGAAAATTTTGCCAAACAAATAAAAGAGTTAGAAAAAAAAATCGCAGCTTGCCAACATCCTTATATAAAAGACGAGGCCGAAAAAAAATTGCGTTATTTTCAAAATAGACCCTTCGGAAAGGAATCCAGTACAAGACAAGCACTTATCAATAATTTTCTGACAACTCTGAATCAATTCGTCGGTTCTAATCTCCCAGGCAATCTCACACAATTAGCAGAATTATATGACCCACTCAATTTAATACCGATCGAGCCAGAAAAAGCCGAGTCCCTATTATTACCGCTTAATATAGCGCAGATGCGTCATCAAATTGATCAAAATCAGTATACTTTTGACCCACAAGGTCGTGCGCTTGTCACTGTTTTTGGCTCAAATATGAGCCCAGATATCATAATTTGGAGTCTAGACATTGCCGATGCACCCAATACTGATATGGGAGAACGGTTTTATCGACCGCTCTCTACAGAACTCAAAAAACACATCGCCCCCAATTTCGCACCAAAGATTATCGCATTATTTAACCACAACAAAACAGCGATATACCCCTTACAACAAGTCATGCAAATGTACCTCAGCCAAATTGCGCAAACCTATCAAGCAGCCATGCAAGCAGAGGGCGTCACCTCACAAATGATGCAAACCGCATTGATGGCAACCAATAAAAAAATGAATGCGGTCATAATCAAGCACTTAGCAGTAGGATTAGTATATGCCAGTGTGCATGAAGGAAAAATGTTAGCCAACCTCAATATGGAAACGCTCAATAAAAGATTAACTGCCGTGCAAGATAAACTGCGACAAGACGGAAAAAAATTATTCATCCGTGAATTGCACAAACAAATGCAACAAGAAACAACCCATACACGTGGTCCAACTACCCAAGCTATGCAAGAAATCAGCAATAAAATCCTCTATTTTGATACCAAGCAATCTTTGGCAACAGAAATAAGCGCCCTACAATCCGACTCCGAAGCTACTTATCGTCGAATCAAAACTTATCGCTGTCAAGGCACATCCTTCACCCCATCAAATGCCATCCAACGTTCGGCCATTCATAGCTCCGCGTTAAGCCTTCCCGAGAGCATACCGGCTGCAACATATCAAACGCAATTTCAGGATAGACTGACTCAATTATCTAAGACTTGTCGTTATAAAAAAACGCCTGCCCTCACTTATTATGTCTACGCCGCAAATGATTTACAAATCCAACAAACTTTGAACGCTGCGCATGCTTACAATCGAAAAATCAAGAATGAAGATTCCAACCTACCCCTGTGCTTCGTGCAAGCACCTGCTATGTCTGAATCAAATAAGATACTAGGCTACCCTATGCTAGACTGGTCAGGTGCCATTTCCGACTTAACCTTGATGCACGAAATGAGCCTGTGTAGCCAAATTCAGGCCGTAGATAGTAATCAAGCACTCGACCTTAAAAATTATTTCAATTTTTTAAATCCGCCACACTCGTTGCTAAGCGGATTGAGATCTAATGTGTTTGCTTTTTCCACAGAAGGCAGACAGATGCGAGCGCAGATTCAGACCCTTAAAACAGCTTGGCAACAAGATGAAAATTTAGAGATAGACCTGGGTAATCAAAAATTCACTACAAAGACCCTACAAAAATTGATGGCTTTTGATCTGCATTATAATCCGCAATATGCCCTCTTGGTCCAAGCCATGTCATTGACAATTAGCCAACAAACGCTTCTCAATGATGCCTCTCATGGTCAAATTCTGGCGGATACTTTAGGCCATGCACAAATTTTTGATATCCATCCATTGCCCGCTGGCATTCAATCAAAATTCGAAATGCTGTTAAAAGCCACAGATAAGCAAACAGCCAACATTGCAGCGCGTCTTTTGCAAGATGAGATACAGAGGTATTGCGCAGACCACCCAAACAGCATTGCCGTAGCTGCCATGCTACCCATCATGGCTCAGCAAACGCTGGCTGTACAGGTTGAAACTACTGAACATGCGATACACCAAGTCCAATCTTACCTACGGTCCCCACCTGAGCCATCTGAATCATCCCCTGAACGGCTCAAAACACGGAGAACGTTTGAAAAAGAACATACTTCTACGCGACAACCATCTCAAACTCGTCACATTTCGACGGCTGCTCCAAATCACCGCCACAGATTATTTACTGAAAAACACAAAGATGATACCCCTGCAGATGAGTCACTATTACACAAAGCTGCGATATATAAGGCGCGTGCTTTTAAAAGATAATAATAACCACAATCCAGCCATGCATTAATTCGATTTTATTTTTACCATAGAGACACTGCGAATTGTATTGTCCCCCACTTTGAGGATCTCAAGACGGTAATTTGCTATTTTTAAACAACAATCAGCGGGTGGAATATAGCCCAAATATTCAATAATCAAACCGCTTAGGGTTCTTGGGCCCAAAGCGGGTAATTGCCAATTGAGCATGCGCGACAAATTCCACAAGGTGATGCTACCGTCTATAATGAATGAGCCATCGCCTTGCGGCACGATATCTTTGCTATAATCTGCAATATCTGTCGTAAACTCCCCGACCACTTCTTCCAAAATATCTTCCATCGTGACCAACCCTTGCAAATCTCCATATTCATTCACGACAAAACAAGAGCGTCGTTTCATTTTCTGAAAATTGAGAATTTGCTCATTCAAAGGCGTTGCTTCTGGAATATAATAAGGCAACTCAGCGACCTTTAATAAACCTTCCATATCCAAACGATTATCGAGCAATAAATTCAACACCGAACGTAAGTGAACCACGCCTTCCAGATGATCAATAGAGCCTCGATACAAAGGTAAGCGCGTATGTTGTGTCGTTTCTAACTGCTCCAAAATCTTATGCCATGATTGCTCCAAATCAATCCCCACTATTTCTGCTTTCGGAATCATAATATCTTCAACGCGCGCCTGTTCCAAATCCAACAAACTCAGCAGCATACCTTTGTGCTCGATTGGCAAAAGACCACCGGCTTCGTGCACGACTGAGCGCAATTCTTCTCCCGACAAAACATCTTTGTGCATAGGATCGTTAGCGCCCCACAAGCGCCCTAACAAAAGATTGGCCACCCAAGAAATAACCGAAACCAAAGGTGCAAATAACCATTGTAATACGGTCAGTGGAAAAGAGCACAAAAAGGCTACTTTTTGTGGATGTATCGCTGCGTATGTTTTGGGCGTCATTTCTGAAAAAATCAATACGGCAAGCGTCAAGATTACCGAAGCGGCGATGGCACCCGTTTCTCCATACCAATGCTGTCCAACCAACGTCATGGCCATAGACGCTACGATGTTACAAACGGTATTCCCAATTAAAATAATACTGAGCAAACGATCAGGGCGCGCTAACAGATGATTGACCCGAATAGCCGCCTTGTGTTTTTGTTTCACCAAATGCCGCAAACGATAGCGGTTTAAAGACATCACACCAATCTCGGCAGCAGAGAAAAAAGCCGAAATCACTACCAGAACCACTACCAGAGCAAGAAGAAAATTCACAGAAATGTGCACGACCTATCCTTAAATTGACACACTGTCTAAGCGTCATTGTAGCACTCTTGCCTATAAAAAAAGAGGGGGTTCAAAAAATGCCAAAAAACTTCAGATTGTGGCCGTGCGCAGTATAATGGTAAGATATGCACAATATTATTAAGTTAGGGTTAACCATGTTTGATCAATTAACTGAAAAATTAACCAGGGCATTTAAAAATATCACTGGTCAAGGTCGCTTTACTGCAGAAAATATGCAAGGTGCTTTGCAAGAAGTGCGCTTATCGCTTTTAGAAGCGGATGTGGCACTCCCCGTGGTCAAAGCATTTATTGAAAAAGTGAAAGAAAAGGCACTTGGCCAAGACATCGATAGCAGTCTCAAATCAAATCAAGCTCTCATTAAAATCATCAAAGAAGAACTCATCGATATCATGGGGGAAAAGCGAGTCGAGTTTAATTTCAGTACACAACCCCCTGCAGTATGTATGATGGCAGGCTTACAAGGTTCAGGAAAAACCACCAATTGCGGCAAATTAGCACGTTATTTAAAAGAAACTGAAAAAAAGAAAGTGATGCTCGTCAGCGTAGACGTATACCGTCCTGCAGCGATCACGCAATTGCAAATTTTAGCCGACTCTATCGGCGTTGACTGTTTCCCTACGAATGCGAGTGAAACCCCCGTTAAAATAGTCGCCCAAGCATTGGATCTTGCTAAAAAGCAATTCATCGATGTTCTGATTGTGGATACTGCGGGACGCCTCCACATAGATGAAGACATGATGAAAGAATTGAAAGACATTCATCAAATCGTCAAACCGATCGAAACCTTTTTTGTTGTGGATGCGATGACTGGACAGGACGCGGCCAACACAGCCAAAGCCTTTAATGATACGCTACCGTTAACGGGTGTGATCCTGACAAAAATGGACGGCGATGCACGTGGTGGCGCCGCATTATCTGTCAAACACATCACAGGCAAACCTATCAAATTTATGAGTTTTGGTGAAAAACTGGATTCGTTCGAACCCTTTCATCCTGAACGTATTGCGTCACGCATTTTAGGGATGGGTGATATTCTCTCTTTGATCGAAGAAGTAGAGCGAAAAACGGATAAAAAAGCCTCTGAAAAATTAGCTAAAAAAATCAAAAAAGGCAATGGCTTTGATTTGGACGATTTCAAACAGCAACTGCTCCAAATGAACAGTATGGGCGGTATTTCTGGCATGCTCAATAAATTACCCGGAATGTCCAACGTACCACAGCATGCGAAAAACGAAGTGAACGACAAATCGTTAGCGCAAACCGTCGCAATCATCAATTCTATGACCCCCAAAGAGCGTCGCGTACCCAAAATCATCATCGGCTCACGTAAGCGCCGAATTGCCATGGGCTCTGGCACTCAGATCCAAGATGTGAATCGTCTCTTAAAACGCTTCGAGCAAATGCAGAAGATGATGCAAAAAATCTCTAAGCCAGGCGGTTTAAAAAATATGATGAGAGGGGTACAAGGATTACCAGGCATGAATCAATTTTTGCCTGATAAGGAATAAGAAAGCGTAGCCTAAGTTTCAGTCCGTATCAGGTGTCAATGCAATCATCATGCCAAGCACATCCCTTGATCGGCTTCCTATTTAGATAGCGCATAAATCGCGAAAATTTCCTACAACAAACACAGTTCTAATCGTACAAAAATGACCGCCGAGGCAGTCCATTTGTTTAAAATGGATTGACTCGGCGTAAAAAAATCACTTGCTTACTGAGTCGCTTTCGGCGGCATTCGATACGCAATCTACAGTGGCGGGCATAGCATCCACTGACGGAGTATACACAAGCTCGTACGCACCTTGAGCGTTCTTTGAGCAGCCACTGTATTCAAAAGCTGCTGTTGCTACACCTGCGAACGTCACAATAACCGTTCCACCCCCAGTCGCGGTTAAACCACCCACAGACACGGTTGTATCAGGTGGTAATAGCGGGGAGAAATCAACATAATGCTGCCAATTAGCCAATCTTTTCGTTTCGACTTCGGCTTCTTTAGATAGCATTTGCGCAAAAACCGCAGTACTCAATAACATCAGTGACGCAGACAGTAATATCGCTTTCTTCATGATTAGCTCCTAACGTTAGAATTTAAAGCCTCCTATTCAGTATAGGCTGTTTCAAAATTTTTGGTAACGACCCAAAACTATCAGGGCAAGAGCATGTATGTCTACAAGTTAACCTAATCTCCTACGTCCCGCGCTTTATGCGCGGGATCCAAAGATCTGGATAAATCCATGGATCCCGCGGACGAGCCGCGGGACGTCGTAAATTGAACGATAGTTGTAAAGATACTGCTACCCGCACATTTATGCCTCATACATGACGTACCTGAGGCGTTA
Source organism: Legionella genomosp. 1 (assembly GCA_945878975.1). Classification (GTDB taxonomy): domain Bacteria; phylum Pseudomonadota; class Gammaproteobacteria; order Legionellales; family Legionellaceae. The sequence continues at coordinate 5,552 of CAMCUM010000049.1, read as the reverse complement.
CCATTTTTGTTAGATTCTCATGAAATATGACATTGCCACCTATCGTGGGTTTCTGGTTCCTCTACTGACGCTTGCCAAAAAGAATATTTTGCCGGTCTAGGATGTAGGGCGTATATGGAGCTCGATTGCGTGTGGAATCGATTTGCCATCGCGAAATATCCCTCAATATTTCGCGTGTACTGCGCATTGAGGCGATAGCTGGAGCCTATGGAATAAAGAATGAAATCAGGTTTTGAATACTGCAATAATTGCGTGGTGACCGAGCGCAAAATAGCTATATCTACAAATTGATAGATATTAGTGAAATTACAGAAGGCTATTTGTGCCTCATGATTACTCAGAATACAGGCCAAATGATGGCATGCGTTAATATCTACCAAATTAAGTTGAATTTGAACTATCGATAATTTTTCATAGGCTTGCTTGCATTGCTGATATTGGTAGCTATTACTCAAAAAATGATGCGCTCCTAAAGAAGCAAATGCGCGGGACATTTTACCGAGTAAACGATCAACGTTCTGATGGATGGTTCGTTTGCTTGGAATATCAGTGGGCGAAAAAGGGATTTCTGGAAAATCTTGGCAATAATTTTTTAAAAATTGTGATATATTTTCAGATTTGATAAAAGTCGATAACAGATGTTGATTATGGACATGTAATTTTATTTCGATATCTGCCAATATTATCACATCAACAAATTGAGACAATATCGGCATAAGTGATAAAAAATGAGACTCTCCGAAAAGCAACGCTACCTTTCTCTGATCCGTCTTAGCCGGCATTGTGGCTAGCTCCGCTGCCAAACTTTCAATAACTGAGTTCACATCAAATTCATTACACACCGCAAAAAATCTGAAGTTTGATGAGGCTTGCTCTATATTGATAGGAAAATGGTGTTGCAGAGTCTCTTCTAAGCTGCGGTCATGCATACATTGAGGCTAAAATGATTATAAAAAAAACATGCCGACGATAGTAGCATTGCTACCAAATAAAGCAACTCTTTAGCCCTACGTCCGACAGACAAGCCACGGTACGTATGGAGGCAATCCACTTGTTTAAAATAGATTGCCTCTGCATGACAGCGATGATCTATTTCTGCGTATCTGGTACTGCACAGCCAACAGTGGACGCTGCACCTGCAGTTCCTAGATAAAACTGAACTTGATACGCGCCATCCGACCCACCACTGCGCTCACAATTTGCGGCAACAGCATCAAAAAATGCGGTTGTTTCACCTTGATAACCTACACCTATTCCACCATTGCGCCACACTACACTAGCGCCCGCTGGTAACGGTGTAACAAATGTATACTCAAACTGACCTGTCGCAGCATTTGCAGCTGCAGCGCCTTCTTTTACTTCCTGCACTGCAAAAACTGCCGAACTCAATAAAATCATTGCTGCAGAGAGTACTATCGTTTTCTTCATTCTTAGCTCCTATCGTTCAAATTGAAAGCCTCATTTCCAGTATAGGTCCTTTTTAGGCTTATACAAGGACCCTTTTCGTTTCAATTTGACACATTTGGCGAGGGTCTGCTTGCGTTTCATTTCTATCTTTCATATAATGCAGGACATTTTTATTAAAAGCTTATCGAGGTAATGATGGTTGTGATCCGTTTGGCCAGAGCTGGCGCGAAGAAGCGTCCTTTTTATCATATCGTTGTGACAGACCGTCGCCAACGACGTGATAGTAATTATATTGCTAATATTGGTTACTATAATCCTATTGCACGTGGTAGCGAAATACGCTTGCATTTAGAGTTGGACCAACTCGATCATTGGCAAAAACAAGGTGCGCAATTATCCGATCGCGTCGCATCTTTAGCCAAAGAACATAAAAAATCAGCTACCTCTGCGAGTGAATAACGAGTCTGAGTGGGTAAAGCTGGGACGCTTTGGTCGTCCGCAAGGATTAAAGGGCTTCATTCGGGTTATCTCGTTTACAGAACCTGAATCTGCTATTTTGGACTACTTGCCCTGGCATATCCAAAAAAAAGATCAATGGCTGCCTCTGGATGTGGTCAGTTTCCAGCTCCAGAACCAAAAAATATTGGTGAATGTAGCAGGCTACACGGACCGTGACGATATTGCAGAGTTAACCAATTGCAACGTTGGCATAATCTCTGCTCAACTACCAGCATTATCTGGTGGTGAGTATTATTGGCATGAGTTAACGCACATGCAGGTCGTCAATAAGAGTGGTGCCGAGCTCGGGCGTGTTGTCCAAATTTTACCGACTGGCTCCAATGATGTATTGATAGTGCAAGGCAGCAAACGTTACTTGATTCCATATATCCATGAGATATATATTGTCTCAGTAGACCCTGTACAACGACAAATTGTCGTTGATTGGGATGAAGATTTTTGAGTATGCTGCAAATAGGTGTCATCACTATTCTTCCAGAAATGTTTGCCGCTTTACACTATGGCATCTTAGGAAGAGCCATTGACCAAGGTTTGGTGCAGGTCACCTGCTGGAATCCGCGGGATTGGTCTTTGAACGACCATAGGCAAATTGATGACAGGCCCTATGGTGGCGGTCCCGGCATGGTCATGATGTATGAACCGTTGCACGCAGCAATTACGCATGCCAAGCAACAGTTACCAGGATGTAAGACCATTTATTTAAGTCCACAAGGGCAAAAAATAGGTCAAGAAAAATTGAATCATCTTGCAGCCACACGCTGCCCGTTGTTGTTTGTAGCAGGACGCTATGAAGGCATCGATGAACGTGTCATTATGCATGATATTGACGAAGAATGGTCCATAGGAGATTTTGTATTAAGTGGTGGGGAATTAGGGGCGATGGTTTTTATTGATGGCATCGTTCGTTTACTTCCGGGAAGTCTAGGGCATCCTGCTTCAGCAGCAGCTGATTCATTCATGCATGGCTTGCTTGATCATCCCCAGTACACACGACCAGCAGAAGTGAATGCAACTGCTGTGCCGAAAGTCTTGTTGAGTGGTAGTCACCAATTGATTGCCCAGTGGCAAAGAAAGCAGGCATTAGGACAAACCTGGTTGAAACGCCCAGATTTGTTAGAAAATATGTCTTTAAATGAAACAGATCAACAATTGCTGGCTGAGTTTCAGTCAGAGCAGAAAACCGAGGAGTAATGATGGCGAACATCATAGATGAAATCAATGCAGAACAAATGCAAGGCAAAATAATCCCTGATTTCCAATCAGGTGATACCGTGCTGGTACAAGTAAAGGTCAAGGAAGGTACGCGTGAACGCCTTCAGGCTTTTGAAGGTATTGTCATTGCAAAACGCAACCGCGGTTTAAACTCAGCATTTACAGTGCGTAAAATTTCGCATAATGTTGGAGTAGAGCGTGTATTTCAAACCTACAGCCCCGTAGTTGATAGCATTACCGTCAAACGCCGTGGAGATGTCCGTAGAGCGAAATTATATTACCTCCGAAATTTGGCAGGTCGCGCAGCACGTATTAAAGAAAAATTGCCTGCAAAAAAAGCGGATTAAGGCTCTTGACTTTGTTTTGTCACAGCGCCAAAAAGTAACAACTCGATCCGGTACCGGAATCTTGGAGAACGGTCAGATTTGAGTGCAGGTCGAGCGAAAAAGATCTTGAAAAATCGCAGCATAGATCAGTATGCGAACATTTTGAGGGCGCTTTTTCACTCGAGATGCGACAAATATGGCCGGTCCCTGCTACGGAGTGAGTACTTACCCCTAAAAGAGGTTATAGCCCATGATGGTAAGCAAACAATTTCGGTCCTTTTTGCGTAGTCCTACTTTCAAAACAGAAGTTTTGGCCGGAATTACCACTTTTTCAACCATGGTCTATATCATCTTTATCAATCCAGCCATTTTACACAAAGCTGGCATGGATGCAGGGGCCGTCTTTACCGCAACTTGTCTGATTACCGCTTTTGCATGTGCTTTTACCGGATGGTATGCCAAAACCCCCTTCGGCGTAGCACCTGGTATGGCATTAAATATTTATTTCACCTACAATGTCGTACAAGGTCTTAAAATTGACTGGCAGCATGCCTTAGGAATGGTATTCATTTCCGGACTCATGTTCATCGGAGTCACTCTCACCCCACTCCGACGCATACTCACCGAGTCTATCCCCTACAACTTACAAATTGCAATTTTAATCGGTATCAGTTTATTGATTGCATTGATTTCATTACAAACTAACGGCCTCATAGTCTTGGATGAACACACCTTACATTTAGGGAATATCACTGAACCACAACATCTGTTATTTTTGTTAGGGTTTGTCATCATTCTGGTTTTAGATTATTACCGCATCAAAGGTGCCATTTTATATGGCATTTTGAGTATTACACTTTTAAGCTTGATCTTTGGCTATACAAAATGGAACGGCGTTGTTGGATTGCCCCCCAGTATGGAAGGCACTTTTTTATCGTTGCAGTTTTCCGGGTTATGGTCAGTGACGGGTGTCAAAACCATTTTCACATTTTTTCTGATCACCGTTTTTGATGCGACCGGCACTATCATCGGCTTATTAAATGAGCCACTTCTGAAGCAATGTCCTAATTATTCTAAAAGATTTAAGCGTAGCCTTATCACCGACGCAACCGCCTCTACTTTTGCTGGATTACTGGGTACTGCTAGTACGTCCCCCTATATTGAATCCGCATCGGGTATTGCAGCAGGTGGAAAAACGGGGGTCACTGCCATCGTGGTTGCTCTTGGTTTTCTCTTAATGCTATTCTTCTTCCCATTGGCTGAGACAATTCCAAATTTTGCTATCGGTCCCGCATTATTATACGTCGCTTGCTCTATGATGCGACAAGTCAAGGATTTACAATTAGATACGATGACAGTTGCCGCGCCCAGTATGCTAACCATTATGTTGATTCCTTTCACCGAGTCCATCGCAGATGGTATCGGAGCAGGAGTCGTATTATATACTCTATTAAAAATACTCACACATAAAAAAGTAGAGCCACTGCTACTGATACTGTCCGGGGTATTTGTAATATTTTTTGTGATTTCTTAAACTATGATGATAACGCGCACCCACCAAATGAGTTTGAAACAAATCGATGACCTAGAAGCATTGATGGCACGTTGCCACGAGGTCGATCACAACACGATTCCTATTTATAAACATTTGATTGATAAGCGCCACATGTTGCCTTGCAATCTGCTGTATTACGACGGAGATCTGTTAGTCGGGTATTTACGGACCTTCTTCTTTTACGCAACCGCATGCGAAGTTGCATTGATGGTGGACCCAGCGCACCGGAGGCGTGGCATCGCCCGCGCTTTGGTAAAAGAAATCATTCCAACATTGCAAGCAGAAGGCATTCATACCTTGTATTTTTCGACGCCAAAATCTCTGAATAAAGAATGGTTCGAAAAACTGGGGCTCAGCCCGCATGGTTCAGAACGCCAAATGCAATATGATCCGCACAAACCAGTCACAGTCACGTTTAAACCTGTGCCAGTTCGATTAGCAAACGCCAACGATATTCCTGTCTTAATTGCTTTAGATGACGTTTGTTTTCCAAATAAAAAACAAGATCCTGAGGATGTGTTTCGTAGTCTTCT
>CAMCUM010000048.1 GCA_945878975.1 Legionella genomosp. 1 | reverse complement strand
CAAACCCGTTGCAGTCGCGTGCTTGTTTTGGCATATCAAATAGTCAGTGTAAATATCAAGCATATCCATGCGTTGCTCCTCCATAAAAGCAGGAGCAGAATTTTAATTAATTTCAGTTACGAAACAAGGGGTGTGCGTAAGGTGAGTTCTAATTCATAACGATCTAACAAACCTAGTATCGTAGCTTTAATATTTTGGTCGAGAAAATGCTCAAGCGTAGGATGAGTAGCGGTTTGCATTGTTTGCAGTGCGCGTTTCATTTGAATTTGGCTTTTTAAAGTAGGTAAGCGTTCGTTTAAGATCGACGTTTCTGTTTCCATATTGTTGATCATAAAATTCAATGTGTGCTGGATATTTTTCTTGATTTTAGCGGATATGGCTTGCACGAATGGTTGTAATTCATCCAGAATATCGTATGGGATATTGTTATCTGTTTGCAAATCATCAAGACAGCTTTGAAAATCAAGTAAATCAGGCATGTTGAGATGCGGTAGTATGCTACTCAATTCATTTAACTGATGGATAAGGGGATGCACTAAGGCATCAGATTGATAATCTGGTTCAGAAAGTTTGGTATATAATTTTTGCTTAATTTGTTGTAACACCGAAAAATACAATCCATCTAAATAGCGTACTATGACGATAGCCTCAGGGTTTTCGTCGATGAAATCATAATTTAGGTGCTGAGATTTTAAATATTCAATATGTTGTTTGAGGGTGATGAGTGTTTCTAATTCAAGATTTTGCTGTTCGAGTTGTGTATAAAAATGCGCTACAAGAATGGATGTGATCTCGCCAGCATCTAGTACTTTGCCGGTTTGATAGGTCTTAAGATTGGCATCTTGAGGCAGTTTATTTGAATTCACAATTTTGTGTGGAAATGCATGGGAGAGATCGGTTGTCTTATCAGAATCTGAATCGTGTGCGAAACTGATGATTTGATGTAACACTTCTATACCCAAATATCGAGCATAATAGGCCTGAATTTTCGGAAACATGAATAAAATATCATTCTGAGATAGGATGTCGTTGACAGTTTTCATCAAGCTCTCGCTATAAAGTAATCTATAATGAATCCACATAGTATTAAGTATAGTCAATTATGAATAAAAAATTGGGCTGGCACGCACGTCATCTATTTCATTTTCCGCAGAATATAGAATTGTGGTAGCATTTTAATCCTGATTATTAACGCGTAAAATGTCTAAGTGGTTACAAAGTGGCAGTTTCATTGGGAGTCATATTATGGAGATAGGCGAAAAAGTCCCTTCGGTTCCATTCAAAGCGACAAATGGACTAGATACAACGTTTGAAGCTTATCGCGGGCACTGGCTGATCATTTATTTTTATCCGAAAGATGCGACGCCTGGTTGTACCATCGAAGCTTGTGATTTTCGTGATTATGAAAAAGAATTTTCACTGCTTGATGCAACGATTCTAGGCGTTTCGCGCGACAGTTTGTTGTCTCATGAAAAATTTAAAGCCAAACAAAATGTCTCATTTGAACTTATCAGTGATTCTGAAGAAATACTGTGCCAGTTATTTGATGTGATAAAAATGAAATCGATGTACGGAAAACAAGTGAGGGGCATCGAACGTAGTACCTTTATAGTTGATCCAAATGGTTTAGTACGGTACGTGTGGCGTAAAGTCAGTGTAAAAAATCATGTTCAAGAAGTCTTAAATGAGCTTAGAACATTACAACGATCTTAGTGGTGATAAGGAATAGCTGATGAATTCCATTCTGATTTCTGGCGCAGGTCTTGCTGGGATTTGTTTTGCAAGACAGCTTAAAAAGCATGGTATTGCTTATACGCTGATTGAAAAAAGTCGGCTTTGGATATCGTCGGCACTGGTATTGCATTACCGGCTAATGCAGTGTGAGCGCTGCGTTATATGGGTTTTTCTGAGGCCGTGGATCATCTGCATCAAGTGACAGATATTATTTATTCACGTGCGAATGGTTGTGTTATCAGTCAAGCTTCTTTGCTGACGGATCCATTGAATCGGGATAAATTTGTAGCCCTTGGTCGAGCGGAATTGTTACATATCTTAAAACAAGATATTGAAGATGATATCCATTTCAATGTCACTATCACAGATATCAAACAAAGAGAGAGCGGGGTTGACGTTGTATTTTCAAATCCCGCACTGAACGGACATTTTCAGGCCGTCATTGGTGCAGACGGTATTCATTCCACGGTACGTGATTTGGGCTTTGGGCAAACTGATTTGGACGATTTAGGCGTGACAAATTGGCGTTGGGTTTGTGAGTACCCGACCGAGCATTTGCAACCTACGTATATGCTGGGGATGAAAAACGTGTTTATGGCTTATCCCATGGGTCTCAATCGTATTTATTGTTATGCGCATCAATCTGATGTGGCAGCTCAGTATCAGCACGCGGATGAAGCGAAGGTAAATTTGCATCAACTATTTGCAAACTATCAAGGCATCGCCAAATCATTATTAAAAATATTACCGGAAAATAATCATATTTATACCGGTCGTCTTCGTTCGCTTCCTGCCCCGATATTGAGTCATGGAGATTTGGCATTGATAGGTGACGCCAGTAATGCTTGTTCACCTATGCTCCAACAAGGGGCTGCTTGTGCGTTTGAAGGTGCCATCGTTTTATCTGAGTTACTTGCGAATTTTTCAGTAAGAGAAGCATTGGAACGCTATCGCGCCGAACGCCAGCAGCGTGTTAATTGGATTATGCAAACGTCTGATGACTCCATAAAATCCTTCATTAAGGTGACTTCTCGGTTATCTATGATGGCAAGAAATGTGTTCATCAAACAGAAAGGGCCTCTCAACGTGCTGGGGTGGAAGCATTTGCTGCAGATGATCCGTTAGATCTATCGAAATTTATTCATTCAAAAGCGAGCTTTTCAGCCATTATCATTTCGAGATTTTTTGCTGTTTGAGAAGGATTTTATTGATGCATCGCGCGGATTTGTGAAGCGATTTTTGCCAAAAAAATACCGAATGATTGCTTTTTATGAAAGCATAGCGGGTAAAACGTACCCTAGATTGAAACCCCCTCCGTTGTGGTACACCCAACCTCTTTATTATTTTGGGAATCACTTAAATTTCGTAACATCAGGGGTTGATATTCACGCACCAACTTATACCCAGGCATTAGATTGCGAGTTAGAGCTTGGGGCTATCCTATCCAAGCCATTGGTGGCTATGTTGTGTTGAATGATTTGAGTGCGCGTGATGTACAAATAGCTGAAATGAGATCAGGGTTTGGTCCTCAAAAAGCAAAACATTTTCTCAATGCGATGTCACCTATTGTTGTCACTGCGGATGAAATAAATGATCGCATTGATCGGTTACAAGCATCTGTGATCATTGATGGCATAAATCGTGCTCATTGTACAACATCGAATATGCAATATTCTCTGGGTGAGGCGATTGCCTATGCTTCAAAAAGCGAACCATTGTAACCTGGTGAATTATTTGGATCAGGCACTTTACCTGGTGGGTGTGGTATGGAGAATGGCTATTGGTTGCAATCTGGTAATGAATTAACTCTAAAAATAGAGAGCGTTGGGGAATTAACGAATAGAATCGTTTCATAGAGTAAACCCGTTCCTTACTTTTATTTTCAACGCAATCTGAGTATGATGAAATAAGCCTGTTCACAACAAGGACGTGAGCAACTATGAAATTGTTGGTATTGTCTTTTGATTATTATCCTGATTCAGGAGTGGGCTCGTTTCGTACGATGGCACTCATGGAACAATTGCTGAAAATGCAGCGGGATGACATAAAAATTGATTTGATTACCACGATGCACAATCAAGAGGGGTATTTTTCCCCGGAGACTTGTGAACTTGAGCATTATGGTCAGTTACGTATTCGTCGTATTCCGATTCCCAAACATCACCCTGGGTTTTGGGGGCAAGGATGGGCATTTTTTCTGTATGCGCGCCAAGTTAGAAAAATAGTTCAATATGAAAAATACAAGGTGGTTTATGCGAGTTCCTCACGTTTGATGATGGCAAGTTTGGCAGCTTGGATAGCGCGGCGGCAGAAAGCGATACTGTTTTTGGATATTCGAGCTTTATTTGTTGATACGTTGGGAGAGGTATTGCCCAAATATGTCGCTCGATTTGTCAAACCATGGTTTGCCAAATTAGAACATTGGACGTTAGCGGCGGCACAGCATGTGAATTTGATGTCGCAAGGATTTCAATCGTATGTGCAGCAGCGTTTTTCTGATAAAAAATTAACGTATTATCCGCATGGCATCGATAACGACTTTCTCCAAGGGGGCTTCCAATCTATCAACCATGCCAGTGAGCAATTTACCATTCTTTATGTGGGACATATCGGTGATGGTCAAGGATTGGAATGCATTGTGCCGCAATTGGCTAAGCTTTTGGAAGGCTGTGCACAAATTAAAATTATGGGAAATGGACCGCGTAAACCGCAGTTGGAGGCGGCGATCATGCTTTGTCCCAATGTAGCATTGCTACCTGTAGCGCAGGGTGACGCGCTTATACAAGCTTATACTGAAGCAGATCTGTTATTTTTGCACCTTCATGATACCCATGTCTTTCGTAAAATATTGCCCTCCAAGCTCTTTGAATATGCGGCAACCGGCAAACCTATTTTAGCGGGTGTGGCGGGGTATGCTGCCGAGTTTATTCAAGCTGAAATTACTAATGCTATGGTGTTTCAACCAGGTCATGCGGAGCTGGCTTGCAAAGCAATTTCTCAATTGGATTTTGTGGTCCATCCCAGAGAGGTCTTTATCAAAAAATACCAGCGTGATGAGCTGATGCAAAAGATGGCTATGGAATTAATAGCCTATTTCTCCCGGCCCACTTCTCCGTCTTTGCGAGCGCAGCGAAGAGATCCAGTGGTCTAATGTGATGCTACCTGGATCTTCGCCTACGGCTCGTAAAGATGGGGAAGGGTGATTTGTTATTTTTTAGTTTATGAAAGTTCGAACTTTATATAGTTTGCTATAGTTAAGAGAGTAACTTTATTTATTTTGAGCAAAATGCCGAAGCATAAAACTACCGTGAGTATCACTTTTTTAGGATCTGGTCATCATCGTACGACTCATGAGACGGCATTGGTGAGTGCTCATAATCAAATTAATGCATTAGCGCAAGCGCCCAATTCACAGGTTGCGGCCTGGTTAATCGATGGTCCTGGATGTAAAGGCACGATAGACGATCCTATGCCAGGAACTTATTTTTATAGTGAAGGTAAAAAAACAGTTGATCAAGCGTTAGCGAATGCGCAGTTTCGTCACTATCGAGATGCTTTGCAACGATCTTATAGTGTCATCACCGGCGAAGGCATTGAAAGCTCTATTATGGAAGCACAGATTTATATAGAAGAAGTGATTACACAAAATAATGGCGTGTTACCGAAGGAATTGAATCTCCAAGGATTTAGTCGTGGTGCCGATAATTGTGTGCGGCTGGCCAACATTATTTATGCGATGCATCCCAGTATTAAAATTAATTTATTTTTAGTCGATCCTGTGCCGGGCGGCGATCGCAGGGATGATCCAGAATCTTATCATGTGCCACCAAGCGTTCAAGAAGCTCAAATTACCTTGATGTTAAATGAGCATAAACCGGGTTTTGATCCGCAACATCCGGATCGCTATGCGTTTGCGAATCTAAAGACGCGCGTTGCTTTTCATTACTTACCTGGGCGGCATGGTGCTGGATTAGCAACGAAGGACGGTCTGGAATTGTCTCCCTCAGAAAGTCAGATTTTAACACAGGACAGCTTATTGAAATTTAATATTGCGCATGGCACGTTGCCTAAAGGGGCAGAAAATCATTATTGGCATGGATCGCGCGCGCGCTTTGGGTTTATAGCAGAAAAACTAAGTGAACCACAAAAACAACTGAGCACGGAAGAACGACTTATCTATCTTTGTAGGGCTCAGCAAAAATATAAAACACTGGCTAGTCGTCCTATTGTACGGGGATATCACAAACGGCGGATTTTTTTTGAGCGTGAGCGGTATGTATTGGATTCGGATTTGTTTCTTAATCAAGAACACCGCGAATTATTCAAAGCAGTATTCCCAGCAACATTTAACTGGTTTTTTGAGAAGCATGTCATGCCGATTGATCGTAATAAACCTTATTCGAAACAAGATATTTCTCGTGAGTTCCGACGATTAAAAGTTACGCCTTATACTGAGTTTTATCAAAATTTTTTGGTAAAATTCAACATGCCGGATGTTCAGTATGTGGAAGATATTTTGAAGGATCCGCAAGGGGTTGCTCGCATAGAAAAGGCGACACACAATGAGCCATTGGTGACTGATGAATTGTCTTATTTGCAATTTTGTTTACAATCTATCGCCGGTGATTATCGTTATCGTGTCTCTGCAACGTGGATTGGTTCTGGGTCATCACGGGATGAGCAGCAAGAGGTTTTTACAAAAAACAGGCAGTCTGATGGTTTTGTAGAAGAGATTAGAAATGCGTTATATCAATCTGATAGATTGCCCCCGCATGTGGCGAAAGATCTATTAAAAAAAGTCATTGCGAAGATCAAGCGATCGTCAGCGACGGGTTTTTTTCCGCATGAAATTCGCAAAATTATCCCGGATTCTAAAAAGTATGTTCAATCAGTTTTGGAAACGTTACAACGCTATCAACTGTTGTTGCCATCACCGGAGGACGTTTGGGTCGCGAAGACCATTCATCTTGTGCAAAAACAAATGGCGAATCCTTACAGAGACTCTTATCAAAAACGCCAAAAAGTGCAGTCATATCTTGTCGGCTTAAACACGGCGTTATATCGTATGCATAAAAAAGAGCGAGGGAGTGAGCCTATTATTTATCAGCAATTATGTGATAGTTTGAATCAATTATCTCGTCCAAGTTATGCCGAAACGATACTACAAGATAAGATCATCGTTGCGTTAGAGAGCTATCTACGTTGGCGTTCATTTTTATCTTATGTTCCATGGGCACAATTTTTTGGTTTATATAATCCTGATACCATCCGTATAGCGGCTGATTTACTAGGTGATTTGTACGAATTAAAAAATTCTCCAGCAGAAGCAGATTTAATGCAAATGGAAGCAATTTTACAAAAGGCAAGTTCGAGCTATGTCACACATTATAAGCGATCAGAAAGCGATAGTACGTTTACGTTTTGGAAGAAACACCTCGCTTATAAAACGGATCCCTTAAACAATATTATTGAAAGCCATTTGAAAGCAGTCACCAAACGTTCTAATCTGATTTTTACAGTTCATAAAGGCAAAGGGAATGATTTCGATTCAGATTCAGAGGAACTTAGTTGGCATAGTCACTAGGGCTTCTTGAGGTGAATTGTTAAAAGACCCTAGGATCCCATAATCATTTTATAAGGCATGCCAGCGCGTTCTCTGACTAATTTAGGTACCAAATAACCCGGTAATTGACTTTGCAAATCTTGATAAATGGTGAGGGCCGCATCTAAATCGAGATCAAAATGTTGTGCACCTTGTACAGGATCAAGCAAATGCAAATAATAAGGTAGAATGCCGTAAGCGAATAAGCGCTGGCTTAGATTGGCTAAGATTTTGCTGTGATCATTGATTTCTTTCAGCAGAACAGACTGATTTAATAACAAACATCCTGCTTGTTGCATTTGCGCGCAAGCTTGTTGCACGGCATCGTCTAATTCATTCGGATGATTACAATGCACGACCACAACCATTCGAAAGCGCTTGGTTGTGACCAATTTTATGAAATCTTTTTGAATCCGTTCTGGCAATACAATGGGAACGCGCGTGTGGAACCGGATGGTTTGTACATGCTCAATCTCTGCCAAAGAAGCAAAGAGTCGCTCCAACGTTTGATCCGAGGCCAATAAGGGATCTCCCCCACTTAAAATCACTTCATGGATATTAGGGTGTTGTTGGATATAGGTCATGGCTTGCTGCCAACCCAGCTGACCAGGATTGTTTTCTGTATAAGGAAAATGGCGTCGAAAGCAAAAACGACAATTGATCGCGCAAACGCCAGTAATCGTTAGGAGTACCCGGTTGGGGTATTTGTGAATGAGACCAGGGATAGGGTTGGCTGTGGCTTCTTGCAATGGGTCAGAATCATATCCCGCGGTCATTTGCAATTCTTGATGTGTGGCCAGTACCTGAAGTAATAAAGGATCCTTGGGATTTCCTGGTTCCATTTTAGCTGCAAATCGACGTGGGACACGCGTTTTAAACGATTGATCTGCTAAATGGGAGCCTAAACTAGGTGATAGATTGAGATTTTTGAGCAGTTCTTGGGCTGAGGAAAAGCCGTTCGCCAGAATTTTTTGCCAATGTGGGGTTGAATCTCGCATTCACTGCACAGAATTGATAAACTGTGCGAACTGTAACGAAAACCACACAAGATCGCAAGTCCGGAGTCATAAATGAATACCAATGAGTTAAAATGCGGTGCAAAAATTATGGTGGATAATGCACCATGTAACATTTTAGAATGTGAATTTGTCAAACCTGGTAAAGGCCAAGCCTTCACGAGATTGAAAATTCGTAATTTGATAACTGGGCGCGTGGTTGAACGAACCTATAAAGCGAATGACACGTTTGTTGCCGCAGATGTGGTCGATGTGGAAATGCAGTATTTGTACAATGATGGTGAGCTTTGGCATTTTATGCAGCCAGAGAATTATGAACAATATGCGATGAATGCTGACAAGGTCGGGGATACCGCTCAGTGGTTAAAAGAGCAAGATGTTTGTGTTGCGACTTTGTGGAATAATGAACCGATTGCCATCACACCTCCTATTTTTGTGGTACTAGCAGTGACCGAAACGGATCCTGGTTTGAAGGGTGATACCTCCGGCGGCGGCGGTAAACCGGCTACCCTAGAAACTGGCGCAGTGGTGCGTGTGCCGTTGTTTATACAAATTGGTGAGCTTGTTAAAGTGGATACACGAACCGGTACGTATGTATCGCGGGCGAAGGAGTAGGGTTTTTATCTATCGGGTTCACCTTGAAGCTCGAACCTTGATTACGCTGCGCTGCATCAAGGCTACCTCTTATCACGGACGTAGCCTTGATGCAGCGCAGCGTAATCAAGGTTTTCATTGAAGTTACTCTCAGCTTACGCCCACTGCCGCTCAAACACCGCAAGTTCCTGTTCCAGCTGCCATTGTAAGCTGGCTTTGGGGTTGTTTTTGATAAATGTTTGACACGTTTTGCTAGTCAGTATTTGGCAATCTGATACGGGGATCGCGTGTTGAGGATCCGCCCATATGCTGGTGCCGGGTATGAATCCATAGGTTAAGGTGTTCCGATTGATTTGTCGGAGTGTTGCATAATCGATGTGATGTTCCCGTGCCGCGGTTAGATATTCATGGGTTAAATCTGTGCGCAAGATTCCTTCATCGTCTGTGGATAGGACCACGGGGACGTGATGTTGGAGGTAGAAGTTCAAGGGATGTTGCTTGCCATGTACCCCAAATATCAAATGGTTACTAGTCAGGTTCACTTCAACAGCGACCGATTTTTTGGCCATCATATCTGCTAATTCATTCGGATTAGGCTCGTCTGTAATATCTAATCCATGCCCAATTCTTTCTGCATGACCGATTACAATCGCATCGCGAATGGGAGCGTTCACTTTATGAGGAGCGATTTTTTTCGGATACAACTCACCAGCGTGTAAAGCAATATGCACGTGTGGATATTGTGCATGTAAGAACTCAAAAATTTGCATTTGTTGAGCGTAATCGCTTTGTGCAGTGGTACTATCTTCTATATCAAGCAGATTAATGCCGACAATTTTTTGCGCGTGTTCAGCCGCTACAAATCCGGCTAAGGCTTGGGCAAATACCGCATCAAGGGATTTGACCCGGCGTACATAGCATTGAAAATTGACTTGGATATGGCAGGCGGCTTGGTTTGGATTGGTCGCGCAATGTAGCGCTGACTGCGCTGCTGGTAAGAACGTCTCACTTTGAGTAACTATCTGCTGCACACTGTCTTGAAACTTGGGGTTCGCAAGCAGAATGGCGCGTTTTTTAGAAAAATCCTTTTCATGTTGAATTAGTTTTGCATAATCATCATCACCTGCTAGACCCAAAGCGATGATTTCCATGTAGAGCTCATGTTGTTTAGCGGCTTTTTTTAAAATAGCGGCCAAAAGCGGACCCTTCAAGGCGGTATAAAATGTGGCGACTTTGGGAAAGACGGAAAAGAAATGATCATGCGAGGATTTTTGGCCGGGTACCAATTGTTGCATCGACCAAGCATGCACGATTTTGGTCATCATAGATGGGTTTTGAATAATATTGTGAATGGCCAAAGCTTTTGGATCATCATGACAAAATTGTGAAGACAAGGACAATGGATGAACACATAATTGGCCTTGCGTCGCCAGATCCAGCATGGTTTCCGTATAGACGGCACCATCATAGTGATAATGTAACTCACCACCCTTAGGCATTTGTTTGAGGAAGGCATATAACTCATTTGGTTTGGTTTGTAAGGCTTGAAACTGCTTATCCACCGATGCACAAGCACAGGCACAAGTGAACAGGAGTACAAAAAAGAGAGGCAAACGCAGCATGTATTTCCAGATTAAAAGATTAATTATTACACAGATTATGTTTGTTGTGAAGGTTTTAGAGCCAACACATATTATGCTCATAAAAACTTAAAACTCATGAGTCGATAGTATCATGTAGTTTCTTTGTTAGCATCCTTTATAAATGATATCGTAATATTATGAAACAGATGATAAGGAGGGGTTGTGAACTTTAAACCTTTAGTAGAAAAACTTGAACTTGGGAAGATTATTGGCAATGTTGTGCCTTTACAAGGTGGGACTGCACATACTACTTTTAAGGTAGAGACTTCCTCTGGCAATTATGCAATTAAAAAAATCAATATTCATCACCCCAATTTTGCGGTTAAAAAAAATTTCCAAGAGGTTTATGAGCGCTCCGAACTAATTGCTGGGCTGATGTTCAAGATGCAAGTTCCTGCAGTCTGTTCGTTATCATTTGATGGTGAGCACGTCGTGCAGATAGCAGGGGACTATTTTATTATTTACCCGTATATAGAAGGCTATTTATTGGGTGAGGAAAATATGACAGCGAATCATGCCCGATCTATGGGAGCAGTTTTTGCTTTGATGCATAACGCAGATATTCAATTATTAGGTCAAGCGCATTACCATTATTCTAATGATGATTACTGGGAAAAATTGATAAGAATAACAGGAAATGATTCTTTGAGGAAATTATTGCCTTCCATTATTGATTGGAATAGAGCTTATGCTGCTACAATCCCTGCACTGAATCATGAATTAGTTATGACTCATGGAGATATGCATAACCGCAATGTGCTTTGGGATGCTGAAAATAAACCTCATATTGTAGATTGGGATGATGCTGCACCGATGAATCCTATGGTGGAAGTAATTGGATATGCTCTGGAGTGTTACCGTATTACCTTTCAGAAAAAGGTAAATCTTCTATTTTTTGAAACACTCATAACGAGTTATTTCCAAAATATAAAACATTCTTGGCAAACGACGCCTAAACAAGCGTTTAGCGGTTGTGTCGGTCGGATTTTGCACCGGGGTGACGTTAACATTCGACGCATGATGGGTGAGGTATCTTCCAACGATTCAGAGATTGCAAAAGGACAAATACTTCTTGAAAAACTTATTCTGCCACGTATGCATTTTATTCAACAAAATGAATCCAACTTCATTTACTTAGTTGAAAAAACGATGAAAGAGGCTATGCGCAGATAAGGAGGGAGTCTTCTTTTGCTAAACTGCGCGCTGTATATACATTCCCCTATAATCTCGTTACAATTTCACCGCTTATTCTATAGAGAGAGTCAATGTCAGATACGACCAACCGTTTGCAACAATCAGATTTGGGTAAAGCTGTTGATTATAAAACGAACTATGATCCCAGTTTATTATTTCCGTTAGCGCGGCAGAGTAAACGTGAAGAGATAGGCATTGGTGCTACGTTACCTTTTACTGGTTTTGATCTTTGGAATCACTATGAAGTATCGTGGTTGAATGAAAAAGGCAAGCCGATTGCAGCCACCGCTGAAATTGTTTACCCCTGTGAATCGCCTTATATGATTGAATCGAAATCCATGAAACTTTATTTCAATTCATTGAATCAAAGCAAATTTCACGACGTGTCTGCGCTGCAAGCCGTTATCATTCGAGATTTGTCTGCCGTAGTGGGCATGCCTGTCCAAGTGACTGTGACAGATTTGTGCGATGCGAGGGACCAAAAGTTGCATGCCAAGATGGACGGTATTTGCTTGGATCATTTGGATGTGTCATGCACAAATTATACAGTGGATCCAACGTGTTTGATCACGCAACCACAGGTGGTGACCGAGTCGGTGTTTTCTAATTTATTAAAATCAAACTGTTTGATCACCCATCAGCCTGATTGGGGAACGGTGCAAATTCAGTATACGGGGCCTCAGATTGATCATGCAGGGTTGTTGCGGTACATCGTTTCTTTTCGTCAGCATAATGAATTTCATGAACAATGCATCGAACGTATTTTTATGGATTTATTAGAGCAATGTCAGCCACAAAAACTTTCGGTGTATGGGCGATACACTCGGCGCGGAGGTTTGGATATTAATGTGTTGCGCACCAAAGATCCGCTTGTGTTAGCTGAGAATAATATCCGTTTATTACGTCAATGAGGGTTGGTTATGTTTGGTTTAGGAATTGTGATGTTGCTGACCTATTGTGTTGGGTCATTATGCTCTGCAGTGATTGTAGCGCAGCTGTGCCATTTGCCAGATCCCCGTTCGCAAGGATCTCGTAATCCCGGTACGACCAATATTTTGCGTATCGCAGGTAAAAAATATGCTGTGATTGTACTCTTAGCCGATATGCTCAAAGGCTTGCTTCCTGTGTTATTAGTAAAGTGGAGTCAGTTCGCGCCAGCCTATCTTGGTTATATTGGATTGATAGCAGTTTTAGGCCATATTTACCCTGTTTTTTTTAAGTTTAAAGGTGGAAAAGGCGTGGCCACTGGTTTAGGGGTTTTATTAGGCCTCAATGTATGGTTGGGTCTCATCGTGATTGGGACTTGGTTGGTCGTAGCATGGCTTACCCGGTATTCTTCTTTGGCAGCTATCCTTGCTATAGGCTTGTCCCCTGTTTATCTATGGTTTTTAGCACCCAATGTGAATGGGGTGCTACCGGTTTTAGGCATGGCGCTTCTAGTACTATGGCAGCACCAAGAGAATATGCTACGGTTGTGGCGTGGGCAGGAATCAAAAATCAAGTTGGCGTAGTTTTATACCCTTCACGAATGAGTTTTAGGTTTTTATGCTATCGCTTTTTGCCTGTGCGTTTTGATTAAAAACTCGCAATAGAGCTTGCTATTACTCGCTTTTAATCAAAAATCAAGTCGCCTAAAATACCTAAAACTCATCCGTAAAGGGTATATTTTGGGTTGAAGTGGTTCGGCTAATTTGTGAAGAGTGGCCAACGCGCATAGACATCAATGGCCCATGAAGGATCGCGCTCTCCTTGCATGAAATGGAGCCATCCTGCGTAGGCGATCATGGCGCCGTTGTCGGTGCAATATTCCATGGCGGGAAAGTAAACCTCAGCGCCGATAGTTGTGACCATAGCTTGTAATTGCGCGCGCAGCATTTGATTCGCACTGACGCCACCGGCTACCACTAGTTTTTTGATGGATCTTGTTTCTAGTGCACGCCGGCATTTTTGTACCAATACTTCTATAGCTGCAGCCTGGAATGCCTGGGCAATCCCGACTTTGGCTGCATGATCTTGTTGGCTTTTGAGCCAAGTATGCAACGCGTGGGTTTTGAGTCCGCTAAAACTGAAATCCAGGCCTGGGCGATCTAACATGGGGCGTGGGAATCGTGGGAAAGAGGTCGCATGCGATTCTGTGGCAAGTTGGGCCAAATAAGCGCCTCCTGGATAAGGTAGGCCCAGGGTTTTTGCGGTTTTATCAAATGCTTCGCCAACCGCGTCGTCTAGCGTATCCCCCAAAAGTTCATACTGGCC
Organism: Legionella genomosp. 1; assembly: GCA_945878975.1. GTDB lineage: Bacteria > Pseudomonadota > Gammaproteobacteria > Legionellales > Legionellaceae. Next base: position 3,890 of record CAMCUM010000048.1, on the reverse strand, counting down.
TAAAGCACGTGCCTCCAGTAATTGTGTATGGCCCCCTGATACTAAGAATGCAATAAATGGGAACTCCAAATTAGGCATAGCCAGTTTGGCGGCTAAGAGATGTGCCTCAAGGTGATGGACGGCCAAACAGCGAATGTTTAGCGCAAAAGCCAACGCTTTGGCAAAGCATGCGCCAGTTAATAAGGCACCTACTAAGCCGGGCCCTGCTGTATAAGCAATCGCATCTACCTCTTGTAAGCTCAGTTTGGCGTCGTTTAACACCGTATCCAAGAGTGGGATGATGCGTTTGATGTGGTCGCGCGATGCTAATTCTGGAACGACGCCCCCATAGGGGCGATGCATCGTAATTTGTGAAAAAAGGGCGTGCGCCATCAATCCGTTTTCGGAGCAATACAGCGCAATGCCCGTTTCATCACAAGAAGACTCAATGCCGAGAACACGCATAAAATTTATTACGCGTGTGATTGATAGCGTTGGATAGATTGCATGATTTCTTGATGCGCGATATCACGGTTGTCCCAACCATCTACTTTTGCCCATTTCCCTTCTTCTAGATCTTTATAATGCATGAAGAAATGTTCTATGCGTGCGAGCAACGATTTAGGGAGATCGGTGTAAGATTGGATATGATCATAATCCTTGCTCAGCTTGGAAACCGGAACTGCCATAAGTTTGGCATCAATGCCAGATTCATCTGTCATACGCAACATCCCGATGATTCTAGCGCGGACGACAGAACCATGAATAATAGGGACTGGTGTTAAAAGCATGACATCGGATGGATCACCATCTTCTGATAGCGTTTGGGGAATGTAGCCATAATTAATAGGGTACGTCATGGACGTTGATAAAAATCGGTCTACAAACATTGCACCAGAGTCTTTATCTACCTCATATTTTACTGGTTGCGCATGCATCGGGATTTCAATTATCACATTCACGTCATTCGGTACATCTTTGCCACTGGAAACGTTTAATAGACTCATAATCACTATTTCATAAATGAAAGGAGCCATATTATGCTAAAAATTTAGGATTTGTTCACTATATTTTTTTTCATGGTCTATAATCAAAATATGAACACAAAGGGTGGAATTTATCATGGGACAAGATAATAGTGAATTAATCAGCAATATTACCAGACAATTTGCAAGGCAAGTAACCCCAGGGTTTTTAAGAAAACTGCACTTTACTTCAGGTTATTTTAATATGGTGCGTACTTTGGGTGTTGAAAACACAGCGATTACTACGCAGGATCCAGCGGTTCTCAATCGTATATTCGACAGTGTGGCAGTGGATGCTGGTACCAGAGCTCAATTTTATGATGCTGTGATGCGCGCAAAAGATCCTATCCGTGAAATACTCATCCCTTTGATTGATGCGATTGCAGAAAAAATTATGGTTTCAGATCGGAGTAACCTAAATGAGGAAATTAGCGCAGATTTTAAAAAATATGCTGAAATTAGGAAACTCTTTTCGGATGAGACGTTTCATGATGTGATGCTGAGAGCTATTGCCAGCGCTTGTTTGGCTAATTTGGCTGATTTTACGACTGAAAAAACAAAACCTTTGATGGAAACAGGATTAGAATCTCATCAACTAGAGGCGCGTACAATCAATCAGGCGTTTATGAGGAAAATCAGTGGTCCTTTTGATGGTTATCTTTCTTCGTTGACTGCACAGAAATTTAAAGAGGATTTAGCAAGAAGTTTGCCTATCAGACCTCCCCAGTTTCAGGATGGCGCGCAACCAGATCATCATTGGTTTTTGGCAATGGTACTCAGAGCGCTTCAGAATCTTGTGAATTTGTTCTCAGGTCAGGGTAATAAGGATCAACATGCCGTGTCCTCTGAATATGATGTGAATATAGAAATGGTTGCTAAGAGCTCTGAGATTGAGCCAAGAGTGAGGGGCTTATCCATTGTTGCGGATAGGGTTGTGGCAACCATGACTTCTTATCGGGCAGAGCCAGAACTGTTGAAACATGTTCAAAGATTCGCAGATGATCTGTTTGGCCTTATCACGGAAATAAATGATAGCCGTGAAATGGACATCGATTTTGAAACAAAGGTCACAACAGGGTTTGAAAAAATATGTGAGGGGTTTTCTGCACGATTGAGTCCTCATATTCAAGATCAGGCAGATGGTCCAGAAGAGCGTGCCGAAGTGCTGCGCATTGTAAATGAACTGACGGAACAATTACGCCCCAGTCGGTCGACCACACCAGATACTGGATTGGGTGATTCTTGTGATGATGAGACGTCTTATCGTATGTAAAGTAGGTTGGGCCTTTGGGCCCAACATCTGTGCGTAGCACCACATTATATTGCTGATGTAGCGTTCCGCTAGGTTGTTGAGTTCCGGCCCAACAACCTTATGACAGCTTCAGCTAGTCAAGATACGGAGTCTCTATTCAATATGTTGTCTGGAAAAAGCTTACGAAGCTCACTGCTGCCTAGTCCAGGCTCAAGGTGCCATTTTTTGATTAAATCGACTTCTATCGTGGTGAGAGAAAGGCTAGCTCGTAGTATAATATTGAGAGCGATTTCTTTGCCTTTAGAATAAAATTCATCTCGATGCAAAGACCTTATCGATGTCGTTTTATTGTCATTTAAATAGAGCTTGGCTATTCTAGCAAACGACAAAATACCATGTTGAATATCTTGTATTTGATTTAATTGAGATGATTTTAGCAATGATTGAGAAAAAATTGGTGTGCCCTGGTCAAATAGCTTGAAACTGCCATGCTTTGGCATAGTAACCAGGTCGATTAATTCTGCTTTCATTGTATTAGAGTTGAAAAATGACTCAGTACAGGCGTCGGCATGACCATAATGAATCAAATAACCATATAAACTATCAGTGTCAGATAGTATTTTTAACGCCTCTTTTCTGGTAGCAAGATACAAACCGGTCATATTTAATCTAATATTTTTTTGTGCTAAAAATTCTCGTAATAATCTCTGCGTAGTACCACTCCAACCCAAATCACATATTGTACTGTTCTGTTCATCAATAAATCCAATGGATTTTAAATAGGCTTCATACTCATTTTTTTGTTGATTGATAAATAAGGTGATCTCTTCTGCATATTTTTTATTAGATAATAGAGAGGTTAATAATTTTGAAATCTGATCTTTAGACAATATCTGATCATCTATGTCGATATATAAATTATTTTCACAGCTCAGTCCTAATATGTTTAAAAAATCCGCACCAGAATACTGACGCTTTGGAGAAAACAGATTTAAGAGGGATGGTACGCTGATTTTATTAATTGTTATTAACTTGGCAAATTGACGTGAAATAGTTAAAGGTAGTATTTCAATAGAGGCATCATCCTTCGCAATCATTTTTAACAAGGGCACAAGTAAATGTGATTCTCTTGTAAAACAAAATATCTTGTTTATCCCTAATTCCTTGGCTTTTTGTATACACCATACACCAAAACCATAAAAAATTGGGCCATATATAAATGCACCATAGGCTTCATAAGTTGTTGTACAGGTACTTCGGCTGAAAGCATTCGCTACTTTTCTTCTGATGTGGCACCAGGCTCCCTGATTATCAATGCGCTCCACTCCCAATCGTACCTTTGACTCAAGATCCTCTATTTCCGTTTGCCATCGAAAAGATTGCGCATAATGAATGTTTTTTATTTGATGGGCGTTTGCACTGGCACAATCAGATGTGAATTCATCACCTATGTGTATGATTTCATCGGATTTATAAGGGATTTGATCTAGGGCCTGTTTACAATTCATCCCCGACGCCTACGTGCCGCGGCTTGTCCGCGGCATCCAGGAGATGGTCAAATTACAACTGAGCCAATTTAATTGCTCATTCAATTGATAAATAAGAACAAACTCGTAATATAACGATTCTAACGT
>CAMCUM010000047.1 GCA_945878975.1 Legionella genomosp. 1 | reverse complement strand
AGTGTATTTCATACGGTAGATGATTTGGACTTTGTGAAATCAGGCATGATTTTTGGTTCAAGAGTGTTTCTGGCTTTGAGTGCTTCGAATCTCACGCCTAACCCCAATCTTCTTTTTGATATGAGTGCTTATCTAAGGCAATGCGTTTTCACGGCAAAGCTTTTGGGGAGCAATAGTATTGCGCCTAATGAGCTTGTGCATTCTGATAACTTAGAGAGTCTTTATTTTAACGATCCATCTCCAATTTATCGCGTGGTATTACACGATGGCAGCAATGTTTCATGCATTGATGCAGTGGGCGGGAAAGATAAAGCGGGCAAGAGTCTTCGCACGCAACTCAGTGCTTTTGTTAATGAAGAGCTCAATCGTGTTAATAAGCGCATGGATAAGAAAACAAATATAGGCGCTTTTAGGCAGCAAATTGAACATGCCCATGAGTATTATACTGGGATTGCGACCTCTGCTGCAGAAACGCTTACACAAAACATTCTGATTAACGCAACCCGCGATGCCGCACGCGATGCGTTTGCCTTTTCTGGGGCAGATGCAGCATTAATGAATTACACCAATACTCAAAGCATGCAAAAAATGCATATTGCTGAGGCCAATACTTTTTGGTTGGCAAGCTTAAGACTGCCTTATTATATGACAAACATTTGGATGCTTATGGTTTGTCTTTTCCCTTTGATTTTATTGTTATCGCTTGTGCCATTGGCGCAAAATGTTTATACGATTTTTCTGCAATCACAAATTTATATTTGGAGCTGGCCTCCGATGCTTGTGATTATTCACTTTTTTGTGTCGATTTCCGGTAATGTGCCGGTTAGCTCGTCCGAAATAGAAAAAATCAAAATCACCTTTTCAAATAGTGATGTTCTTTCAAGCCATCATGCCAATTTTGCTTATACAGCAGGTGCATTGGCGGCCTCAGTTCCATTCTTAGCTTATTTCATTACCAAAGGCCTGTCTTTTGTCTTAAATAACGCCGCGCAACATTTTGGTGGGATTGCTCAATCTCTTTCAGTCGGAGAGGCGCAATCGGCTGCGACCGGCAATGTATCGATGGCATCTTATAGCGGTTGGAATATGAATTATGACAACACTAATGCGCATAAATTCGATACCAATAGAACTCATTTTGAAGGCATGAGTAGTCAGCAAATGCCAAATGGCGCAATTTCAATGACAGCCCAAGATGGTTCACATATTGCAAACGTTCTACCGGCCATTTCAAATTCAGCTGTTAGCGTGCATGGTTCTGATAGGGTGGTTGAATCCTTACATCAAAGCGCTAATGAGTCGTTTGCAAATGCTTCTCATTTAAGAACATCTGCTGATTCTCATTTCCAATCAGGATTAAACACACTTAGTCAGTTTTCAGATACAGACAATAACGACTTCAGGTCTGGTACAGGGGTTTCAAACACCACGACTGATAGCATAGGAGAAGACTTACGTATTATGCAAGATAGCGTCAGACAACATAACAAACATTACGATAAATCCGCACAAATTGGTATGGAAGCAGCCATTGGTGCGCAATTCAATACTCAGGATTCTTTGGCAGGCAAGGGTGCTGCAATGTTAACAGGATTGTCAGCTCACGGTAGTGTTAATTATAGAGCGGGACAGTCTTACAGTCTTAGTCAACAAGAGTTCCAAAATTCAAGCGAAGGCAAGGCGTTTCATGATGCCTATCAACATATGCTTGCAACATCAAAAAGCCATCATTTAGATGTCAGCGACGTTAAAAGCCTGAACAAACAAGAGCAAATTGCAGCGCACTTCTCTAAAGGGGAGGCACTCCTTCATCAATCAAGCAGTGAATACTCCAAGGCCACGCAATACCAGAATGCTGCAAGCATTGCTAAAGAGTCTGCTGGTTCCATTGACACCAATCTTAATCAGCCATTCCATAACTGGGTTTTGGAAAACCACCCAGAGCAGGGTATGGCTGTGATGCTCAAGGCAGATCTTGAAAGTATTACTCAACAAAAAGTATGGGCCAATGAATTTCTAAACTCACAAGCAGGGCAAAGCGCGGTTCATAATCAAGTAGAAACGATGTTAAAAGCAAGTCCTGGCGATGCGCTACACCAATACCAAGGCGATTCAGTAGCGCTTGCCAAGCACTCTCAGGTACAAAAAACCCTAAAAGATAGTGAGTTTGATGTAAATGCTAAGATGGGAAGGCTTGGCTTCACCTCAATGGAGCAACCCTCTTTGGACGCTCTTAAAAATCTTAATTCAGTGAATGGCTCAGATATTAAAGAGCTAAGTGACGCTATAAGTAAAAAGACTCAACAATCAATTCATGCCAACAAGGAGAAAAACCCATGAAAACTCAAGAACTGAAAAATTTGTTCGAAAAAGACGCTCAAAATTTGTTACACATTGAGCCTAATATTGTTTCTAGAAATAGCTTATATGGACGGCTTTTCTTGATTTTTATCGCCTTAAGTCTCTTGCTATTTGGGTTGAGTTTGAGTCTACAAGCTGTCTTGCATGGCTTGGGGTTATATCCTGAGACAAACGGATATTGGGTAACCAAGACTGCTCTTTATAGTGCTATTGCAGGCGTTGTTATAAGTTTTGTAATAAGACGGCCACTTTTGTTGTTTAAACTTTTAAAGGGCAAGCTTGAGTCAGAGTCGTTTATTCTTCAGCAATTCAAGAAAATCAGTATTGGCTATTCGGTCATTTACAGTATGTGCTATGTCGCAACTTCCATGTTTTTTGATTTCTCAAAATATACCAATTTAAGCAGCCTTAGTACTTTCCAATTAGATTGGATTTTATTTGATTTAAGATTTGTTCATTTTTCATCACTTATCCTCTCTATGGTGTTCATGATGTTTTTCATTAATTACGAGATAGAAAGAGTGGGCTTACATCTTGTATTTGAAGGCGTTAAGACATTTGTCGGAAAACGTAACAAACATTTAATTTAATAAGGGGGCAGTGTATGCAAGGCAAGCAGTTTATAAGAGGTGGTCAGATTTTTGGGTATAACACACGGATGATGGCACAAGTTGCCAATCGTCTTATTGTTTGGGGGATCACATGCTACCTCCTATTAGTAGGCGCCATTCTGTTTTATACCTCAAAATTTCAACTGATTGCAATTGGGTTGCAAGTTTATGCGAAAGTGTTGTCAGTGCTAGGCCTAGGTGACCAGAAAATTTGGCAGGGGAGTCATGGGTGGTTTTCGGCAGACTACTATCTAAGAAGTCCTGTTTTACAAAAAGCAGTCACGCATTCAAAGCAATTGCTGATGCACGATTTGGTGATAGCACTTATCGTGAGCGCTGTGATTTATATTGTAGCCCTATTCTTTTTTGTACGCTTTTTCATGAAAAAAGGGGAGCGTTACAGTGTTGATAGGCATATATCAGGCACCAGATTGGCAAGTCCTAAGGCGCTCAAAAAGTCAGTCAAAAAAGGCGAACGGGGTATTTCAGATGTGTGTTTGTTAACAAATTTTCCAATACCTAAGCGCTCTGAGTTTCAGGGGTTTTTTTTTCACGGTTCAACAGGTTCTGGGAAAACCCAAGCCATGATGAGGCTTTTAGATGAAATCAAAAGACTTGGGGAGCCCGCGATTATTTATGACAAGGAATGCACCATAAAGCCGTATTTCTTTAATAAGGAAATCGATGTTGAACTTAATCCTGTATCCGTCTCATGTGCCAATTGGGATTTATGGAGCGAATGTGACAATCCTATGGAATTTGGAAATCTTGCTTCCTATTTGATTCCTAAAGCGGTTCAGGGGAGCGACCCATTTTGGGTGGATTCAGCACGTACCATTTTAACAAGTATGATGTGGAAAATACGTAATAGAGAGGATAAAAGTGCCATTTTATTACTTCAATTACTATTGACCACAACACTTGAAGATTTACGCGACTTATTAAAAGGGACTGAATCTGAAAACCTTGTTAGCCGGGAAATTGAAAAGACAGCTATTTCTATTAAGTCAGTGCTTGCAACGTACATGAAGTCGCTAAGATTTTTAGAAGGCCTTAATCAAAACGGTGCGCCTAAATTTTCTATCAAGGAATGGATTCAGGAAGTCATAGAGTCAGACGCCCCTAAAAAAGGGTGGCTTTTTATTACATCGCGGTCGAAATATCACAAAGAAATTAAGCCTCTAATTTCTCTATGGTTAGGTCTTGCGATGCAAGCTGTTCAATCATTGAAACCCAATACTAACAAACGTATTTGGCTTGTAATGGATGAGTCGGCTAGTCTTCAAAGGCTTGAAGGCTTATCCGACACGGTGGCAGATATTCGTAAATTTGGAGGATGTGTAGCAATTGGCATTCAATCAATAACCCAGCTTGAGTTCTTATACGGTCATCATGAAGCTCATGCAATTACTGACTTACTGAATACGAGCTTATATTTCAGGAGTCCCAAAAGTAGGGTAGCTAAATGGGTATCTGATGACTTGGGAGAACAACTAGTTGATGAAGTACGTGAAAGTCAGTCCTATGGCCCTGATTCTATAAGAGATGGAAACACCATTTCAACGCAACGCGTTACTCGTAAAACAGTAGATGCAGGTCAAATTATGACTATGGAAGACTTGGAATGCTATGTACGCGTGATAGGGGACCACCCTATTGCACGAATTAAGATGGATTATATAGAGCGGAAAACTTGCTCCGAACCTCTAATTGAGCGTGTGATTGATTTTGATGCTTTGGAGAAAATCAATCAACAAGCCCTTGTTGTGCAACTTAATCCGGATGTTGATTCGGCAGTTAAAAAAATCCAAATATTTGATGAATCAGCAAGTCATATTGTGGACCATGAAAACAATTTAGAAAGTTGTTTAGATGCGAAAAAAGAGATTGTCACTTCTGCCTCTTCACTTAGCTCAAGCGTGAAAGGGTTCTTAGGCGAGTATTTAGATTGAAGGATTTATATATATGCTGAGTGTTCAACCGTTAAAATCGGCGACGAGTGCATCTAAATATTATTTAGGAGCTGTTGAATATTATCAATCTGACTCAAACTCTACCTGTTGGCTGGGTGGTGGTCGTGAATATTTAGGTCTTGAAGGAGAGATTGACTCAAAGGATTTAGAAAATTTATTGAAGGGTCATTTGCCTGACGGACAAGTTTTAAAGAATTTTAAGGGGGAACATCGTCCTGGGTTCGATATGACATTTTCTGCACCAAAGTCTGTATCACTTTTGGTAGGACTTGGAGTGGCGCCAGAGCTTATCTCCTTTCATGATAATGCGGTGAAATTTGCAATTTCAACTATTGAAAAAGAGTTTGCCCAAACCCGCTTATCTGTAAACGACAAAATTATTTATCAAAAAACCGGTAATTTACTGGTAGCCAGTTTCAGGCAGCCTAGTTCTCGTAATGGCGATCCGGCGCTACATACCCATTGTGTCACAATGAATATGACTTTTTGGGATGGAAAAGCCAAATCACTTGCGAGCGATAAATCACGACAACATGGTGTCGTTGAGCAAGTGCAAAATAATGCTCATTACTGTGGCCTATTATACCGACAACATTTGGCAAATAGTCTAAAAGAGGCAGGGTTTTCTCTTAACATTAAAAAACCTGGATTGTTTGAAATTGATGGGATTTCAGATAGCGTATTGCAAGAATTTTCGAGCCGTAGGAAAGAAATTGAGGCGTTTATGGATGAGAAAGGCTGGGTAAGTGCAGAGGGCGCTTCGAAGGCCGCCTTACTTACACGACAAGGAAAAGAAGAACATGATTTTGATAAACTACAAGGGAGTTGGCAACAACGCGCCCAAGACATTGGATTTGATGCACATAATTTTATGCAAAATCCAATGTCACTTAATACACCAAAGTCTTGGGCTTCTAATATAAAAGAAAAGTTTATGGCATATATTGCCGGTTTATCTAAGACGCCTCAAGAATCCGAATTAGCGGCTGTTTGTGTTAATGTTGCGATTGAGACTTTAAGCCAAAGAACGTCGGTTTTTAGTGACAGAGAGTTAAAGTTTGAATGTTTGAAACATAGCCTAATCAGTGATAAACCTATTTCATTTGCCTCTCTCATAAGCTCTATTACGAAATCGGTAGAGGATCAAAAGTTATACAGGGCTAAATGCACTGATACAAATCAATCTTATTACACAACACCGTGGCTTTTAACAATGGAAGCCGAATCCATTGCAAGAATCGAACAAAACAAGGGTGTTGTACAACCAATTTGTGAATTGAAACTAGTCGCAGCTTTCCAAGAAACAAGGGCTAAGAGTCTTTCATATCCTATGACCGCATCTCAAAAAGAAGCAATGAATTGCATATTGACGACCAAAGATAGGTTTATCGCTGTCCAAGGATATGCAGGGGTTGCTAAGACTACCATGCTAAGTGAAGCACGGTTACTCATTGAAGAGCAGGGCTTTTCTACTCGCGGAATTACAGTTGCAAGCTCTGCATCGCATGAATTACAAAAAAAAGCAGGAATTGAGTCAGATGTGTTCCCCATAGTTCACCAAGAGTTGAAGTCGGCTAAAATCAATTCACTATCTAAAATGCTCTATATCGTTGATGAAGCCTCTATGCTTTCATCCTCGCAAGGACATGAGCTTATTAAACATATTGAGCGAGTAGGCGCGAGGCTTGTGTTGGTGGGAGATAGGGCGCAATTGCCAAGCATAAGTTGTGGTAGGATCTTTGGGTTAACTCAAGATTATGATCTAAAAACCAGTGTCATGGATGAAATCGTCCGACAAAAAAATAAAGATCTTTTAAAAGCCGTTGTTCACTCCACAAAAGGAGAAGCACGTCAGGCATTAGATAACATTGAAGTAAAAGAGCTTTCCAGTCATGAAAAGAGGGTGGATTGGATTGCTAACCATTGGTTATCTTTATCAGAAGAAGTTCGTGACCAAACGTTACTTTTTGCTCCTACACATGCGAATCGTGAGGCAATCACACAGAGAATTAGAGAGGGTTTGATTAAAGAGGGAGTCTTAAAAAATGCACCTATTACTCAAAACAAGCTGCAATCTAAACAATTAGAAGCGATACAACTACGTTTTACCGCCAATTATCAAAAAGATGATGTGCTTCGATTTAATCAAGATTTTAGGCAGCATCGTGTCAAACAAGGTGAATATTATAGGATTGATGGTATTACTAAAATTCATCGCCGAGATAATGTACTGCCTCTTATGGATAAAGATGGCAATACACTTTTATTTCCCTTAAAGAGCTTGCCGCAATACAAAACACACACCTCGGCCTTTGAGAGAATTATCGAGGTTTATAAAGAATCTCCGATTGAGCTTAGGGTGGGGGATAAAATCCAATGGACGAGAAACTTCGAATCAGAGAATGTTCGAAATGGAGATTGCGCTATCTTGGATGAGATTCGAGAAAAAGATTTGGTTTTTAAGGATAAGAATGGTCTGGAAACGATATTAAGCAAAGATAGCTCTACTCTAAAACACATCGATTATGGGTTTGTCTTAACTAATTATAAGGTTCAAGGGAAAGATGCACCTTATGGCATTGGTTTAATGGAGTCTTATCGACGATTTTCGGTAACAATGGAAAATTTTTATGTCCAAATATCAAGAGCAGTGCATGGCATGATCTTGGTTACCGATAACAAGGAAGAGTTGATCCACGCATTAGAGAGTAGAAATCACGAAAAATTAGCCTCTCTTGATGTTTTATCTTCTGAAAACCTAAAAACACATCAAGAAATTTATAAAAAATATACTTCTATTTCAATTCAGCCGGTTATTGAAAAACAACGACAACGAGAAAACATCAATAATGACTTGGCTATCGAGGTTAGTAAAAATATTTATCCAAATAAAACCAAAGAATTAGAACGATAAAAAAGGGGACTTACATGCCAAGGATTACTATATCTTTGCCGCAAACAACGTACAACAGACTGACATCATTATCCGTTCAACAAAATGATTCCATGTCTAATATTATTAATCAATTGATGGGTGTTGGTTTAAATTATCTAGCACACGATTCATTTGAAAATATGGATAAAGGCGATAGTAAAGTTGATAAACATTGTAATCTTTTAATTATTCAAATGAATGCTTTACTCAAAAAGGTATCTGCTGAAGTACTCAAACTTGAGCAAAGTGATTTTGATAAATTATGGAAAATGACTGAACAAAAACTCACGGAAATCGAGAGTGCGTCTTAATGTGGTAGAAAAAACCAGTCAAAATGTGGTGAACCATTGGTGAAAACAGCGATGAACCGTTGGTGAAGGTGGGTTAATAGACCCTGTATCTATAAGGGATATGCTCTTCACCGTGGTTTCACCAAATCATTCACCGCCTGTTCACCGCTCAATTCTGAGGTTTTCTTGATGAATTCATAATAAAAACCATATATTTCAATACCTTAAGCGGCATGCTTCCAGCTTGCGAAAGGTGTGCTCGCTCTTAGGAAAGGATCATTTGGCTTCTTAATTTTACTCATTATTTTTATTGGATTATTTTGAAAAATTCAGCGCATATTCATTGCGTGTTTGTGATGAAATTTCTATCTTTATATGTGATAAATTGCTATAATTAATCAATTTATACTGCAATGACAACTCAATGAAAAATAAACAAAATTATTGGGAATTTATGTATTCTGGTTTAAAGCCATTATTTCATGCTTGGGTTATAATGACGTTAGTTTTTTTGATGATGATAGGTTTTTTAGGTTTATTCCATAAGTTTATTATTTTTCAATCATTATTAGAGTCATATGATCTATTTTATGATTTAGGAAATTTAATTTTTGTGCCATTTATTGATTTCATAAAAAAATTAGTGGTTTTCATAGTGGGGAATGATTTTGAAAATTCCAAAGTAGATTATGTGTCTATTTTTGGATTTGGCATGCTTTTATTTGGTTTTGGAGCTCTTCATATTTACTGCAAGTTTCTTGAAAGAAAATAGTTGTTAATAAATATATGATTCGATGAATTTTTGGAGAAATAAAAATGGCAAAAACAAAAAAGACCACTTCTGACAAAGAGCAAGAATATTTGAAACTCATCGAAGACACTAAAAATAAGCTTAAAAAGTTGCAAAGTAAAAAGAAAATAGAATTAGGTGAATTGGCTCACAAATGTGGATTGGGTGATTTTGATTTAAAAGAATTAAAGTTTCATTTCCAAAAAATAGCAAAAGAATTAAGTGGAAAATAATTTTTTTCAATTATTGGTTGGCATGGTAAATATTTATTATGAGCAAATGTAGATTATGCAATAATAAAAAAACATGGTTTACACTCGGGGTAATGATAGGCTTCCTTGGTGGCTTTATTGGCTTTGCAGCGATGGTTATCCATCATAGCCATGCCGGTTAGGAGCTTTATGTGAAAAACAGACGCCTTGCGCTTCATCAAAAGCTATTTTACCTGGGGTTAGGTATTATTGCAGGTGCGGCACTATGGGGTATGACTTATTGGTATTGCTGATCCTGAATTAGGATGAGATGCAAATAAACTTGTAAATATAAAAAATTAACAATCATAACTTTGGATTAAATTGTGAATACAAATAAGCCTAAGAACAATGCGGTGTCTGTTCATCAACCACACGATAAACTAGTCAGAAGACTGTTATCGAATGTGGCAACCGCTCGAGATGTTTTAGAAGCTTATTTGCCTGATTCTGTTAAAGCATTAGTTGATTTAAGTTTCTTAGAACGTCAGCCGGATACTTTTGTCGATTCGCAACATCGAATGAAAGAAGTAGATATCTTATTTAAAGCCCGTTGCAAAAACAGTGATGACGATGTTTTTATCTGGGTATTGATTGAACAGCAAAGGGAGCCCGATGTTTGGATGCCATTACGACAATTTTGCTATATTGGGACTATTTGGGATAGTATTCGTAAATCATCAAAAAGTCGCGCTAAATCTAACAAATTACCCTTCATTTATCCATTGGTAATTTCTAATGCATCTAAACCCTACCAGCACTCTTTAACCTTACGAGACATGATAGCGCCAGAAGAAGCAAAACCATTATTTGATACTCTCTTTACTACACCCACTTGTCTTGTCGATTTGGCAGCCATTCCTGATGAAGAACTAAGAGTTGGATTGCAAGAACGTGTTCGAGGACAAGCGCTTCTCTTAAGTTTGAAACACGTGTTCGATAATAATTTACAAGATTATTTGGAAAATGTATTGCTATCCTCATTTTCGACATTAGATCAATTAGGTTATAGTGATGATGTTGCCGATCTGTTATACTATTTGTATAATGAAGGTAATTTGGTAAATTCAAATCAATTTTGGGCGTTTTTACATCAAAGATTTTCAAAAGAGGTTGAGGATAAAGTCATGACATTAGGCCAGCAAGCGGTTCAACAAGCATATCAGCAAGGGGCTCAACAAGAATTAAAACAAACAGCGCTTCGTATGCTTGAAAAAAAATTGGATATCAAACTTATTGCGGAAGTAACCAAATTACCTCTTGAAGAAATTAAGTTGCTATCAAAAAAGAAAAATCATTAAGCAATTTGTATGTCAGATGTTATGGTAATTAAAAACAGTGATAGCCATCAATATGCTGCTATTAATGATTTTTTCATAAAAAACTGCTCTACGTTTACACCAGGAAACCTCCAGCACCCAATAATGCAATGCATACGCCAATTCAGAAAAGAATTATTTGATGATGGCTTTATCTCATATGAAGATGATATTAATGCGGAAAAAATAACCTGTAGCGATAAGTTATCTTTCGAGCCGAAGCACTATCTCCAATATCCAAATTATTTAGCACAGTTTGTTTGCAGATTTTTTAGCACCACTCATATTTTTGTGACTAACAGAAGCTCTTCAGATGGCGTTATATTTATTGGGGAGCCAAACAACCTCTACGCTACTCAGTTGATTTTTGAGTGGCTAAAAAATATTGCTACACCTTTATATAACACCTATTTTCAAAAGCTAAACCGATATAAAAAACAAGAGACAAAAGAAGATAAAGCGCGACATTATATGAAAAATTGGTTGGATGAACTCTCAGAGTTTTATCTTTATAAAACCTGGTTTGATTTAGACACAGCTCTTTTCCGTAGCTATATTAAAAAGCACTTCAAGACTATAGAAGATGAACGTATTGCGTTATTTAATATGAAAAAATTACTCCAACCCGTGGTTAGATCAATGAAAACAGAGCAGATCAATTTGGTGGAATTTGCAGAAAAAACTTACGAATTTTATCCTAAAGATCAAGTCATAAAAATAATGACGGAATTCGATAAGTTAAGTGAGATGGATTTAGTTCTCTTTTTTGGTGATGATGACGACGAAGATTGGGGTGCTTAAAGCGTTTTTACATCGATCTTTATTCTATTGCTTCTCTGATGTAATCAGTATTACTTTTTCTGGCACGTGCGACATAATTGGTATGTACCTGCTAGGTAACAGGATCACGGAAATGTGGTCTTGTTGCGTAGAAAGCAAAAAGTCGATTCTAGTATGGCACTTCGAGTGGGGAAGATCCGCTGGCCGACTCACCAAACACTATAAGCAGTATGGGTTCACTTCTAGTATTGTTTTTTTTGAGTCAGATATTTCTCTTAGAATGCGATGCTCGATCAAAACGTCAATTGCTTCTTTGAGTCGTATTCTGTCCCGTAGAGGGCTAATGCGTTGTAAATCTCTCTGCGACGTAAATGGAAATTTTCTTTCAATCAACCATTTCATAAGCTTTTGAGCATCACAGAATGGGCTCTTAGCTGATTTGGAACTAAGCAGCCTATGGGTTTCATGTAAATGCCAATTAATAATTTCAATTGCGCTTTCAACGTGCTCGACACTAATGTCACCTCTCTTACCTTCAAACAGGTGAAAAAGAGCGGCTAAACGAGCTACATTTTCAGAGGCTTTGCTAGCAAAATCCTTGATCATCGTCCATCGCCCATTTTCACCCAAACCAGATTCTATTTGATTAAAATGCTCTGCCCATTTAGTTTTTGCTTTAGTAGTCATGATGAGCGTTGGTAGCCTTACACAGCCCTTACTGGTCAAATCTTCGGTCTCTGACAAGCATTCGGTTATTCGCCTATCATATGCATCAAAACACGACAAAGAACCATTCATCTCCTTATAGAATCGTTTCCCCATTAAACTTGAAGGATGTGCTAATAAACAACGTGGTAAAAAACCACTTTGTCTCACAATATTAGTCGGCTGCGACAACAATTCTTGCATTAACACTGGCTGAATCATCAGGTTTATTGTGATCCTTCTATGTTGTAAGGTAAATTTATCTGTGGATTTGCGATGAGTTGAGAAATTTTTGGCATCCCATAATTTATTGAGTAGTGCCACAAATCTTGTTGGGCTTGATTGCATACTATAGCTTCCAACAATAAATCCAGCCTCATCACTCCAAACTGAAGAGCTTGGCCAACCTTTGGCCAAATGATGGGCTAGTCCCTCTTGAGTAATGTCCTCGAAATATAACGCAGGTTGTAATGGAATTTCGGGTTCAATGCGCATCAGATCTTCTAGTTTTCTTGTGCTAATTGAAGGACTGCCATTGAATGAATCCTGTTTTAACTGTTGATTTACTTCGTCACATTGCGTTTTCCAAGCACGATGCAGCGCTACCGCTGCATGAATAGCAGGTACTCTGGCTTCACGTATTTTTTCTTCCCATAAACGTGCAGCCCTTGAAAACATGTTGTCGGAAGCTGTCTTGCGCTCTCCACTTTCGGCCATCACTATAAAATATAAAGACACAGGGCTCACTAAATAATCATCTCTTGCAACGTTTGCTAGTGCTTGGCACGCCAAAGAAACATTGGCTAATGCTCCACAAGAAACTAAAGCCAGGGGTTGTTGTCCATACCGTTGATATTCTGTAACTGTCGTATGAAGCAATCCTGGTAATGCGTCGATCGGGTAAGGCGCGTTTTCACTTTCAATGGTCGGAAATGGAATTGGCTCGGCCCATTCATTAGAATAGAGTGAAGCTTTGATGGAATCGGAGGCTATCTTTTCATCTAGAATTTGCATTTTTGATCTACCCTAATCAAGTAGGTCGCATTTTACTTGCTTTTATCCTCTATTGTAAGTTGTGCTGACTCGCCTAAGAATCATCGAAACTTATGTTTGAAGTATTTATTTAAACCATAATGTAAAAATAATAAGTGACTTTTGTATGTTTTTTATTTAAGATCGCTGCTAATTAAGCATAATAATTGATGGAACGTTTTTGCTTATCAAATCCAACACCTAAAGGAATTTTATGCATCACAAAGAATCAGTGCATGATAATGAAGATTTGCACCTCAAATTGCTTGAGCTAGTAAAGAGCAATCAATCCTACAAATCAACCATCCAAAATCTTCTAGAACAACATAAAAAACTAATTTCTTTGACCGATAGTCTTGTTCAAGTACTAGATGCAGAAAATCCATCACCCCAAAAGCAAGCATCTATCATAAGACAACTTAAATTATTTGGTAAAACTTCACGATTTTAACCCGCTTTAACTGGAGACTCATATGGAAGATGTTCAAGAAGCACGACACAATCAGCTTGGCATTCCCTTAGCTGAAATAGCGGTTAATATAACCATAGAAAATTTAAGGGCTGTTGCATCAGCCCCCAATTTCAGGAAAGTTGTCGCTTCTGAGTTAAATTAATTCTAAGCGGGGTGGTTGGAGTTCCTGATGAGACAAGTCACAAAATATACAGATGCAATCAAAGCAAGCGTTTTATCTAAAGCATTAGCACCTAATGCACCAAGTGTAATAGAATTGGCCAAAGAATTTAATATCCCTTCGCCTACTGTTTACTCATGGATGCATGATATGAAAAAGAAAACTAATAATAAAGAGCGGATTCAAAAGCGGCCAAAAGATCAGTCACCGTCATCTAAATTACAAGCTGTTATGGATACAGCGGGCAAGACAGAGCAAGAACAAAGTGCCTACTGTAGAACACAAGGAATTTATTATGATCAAATAGAGGCGTGGAAACAGCAGATTTTAGAGAGTCTTGGTGCAACTACGACACGTGCTACGGATAAAGGCTCTAACAGCAAAGAAGATAAAGCTGCGCATCAGAAAATACAAGATGAAATGAAGCAATTAAAGAGTGACTTAAACCGTAAAGATAAGGCATTGGCGGAGTTAACAGCTTTGCTTGTTCTCAAAAAAAAAGCCGACTTACTTTGGGGGGACAGCGAGGACGATTAATCAGCGAACAAGATAAACTTACCGCTATTAGCTTGATACAAGAAGCCTGTTCTGCTGGGAGCAGGCTTCATCCGGCTTGCGAGCTGCTCGAGTTCAATACCCGTACATATCAACGATGGAATAAAGAATGTAGCGTTAAAGATAAACGCCGTGGGCCACTCACTGTGCCACGAAATAAGCTCAGTGATGCTGAATGTGAACAGATCCTTACGGTTGTTAACTCACCTGAATATTGCAATCAACTGCCGAGTCAAATTGTACCCAATCTGGCAGATAAAGGTGTCTATATTGGTTCAGAATCAACGATATATCGGGTACTTCATACACATAAGATGGCGCAGCATCGGAGTGCTGCGCGCCCTAGAACACACCGAAAACCAGATGAGCTCACCGCCACTAAACCTAACCAGCTGTGGTCGTGGGATATAACCTATTTAACCAGCGACATACGCGGTAAATATTTCTATCTCTATCTCTTCTTAGATGTTTTCAGTCGAAAAATTGTTGGTTTCGATGTGTTTGATGAGCAGTCAGCCGAGCATGCATCAGAGGTTGTTTCTTTGGCGTATAAGACAGAGAACGTGTGCGCTGGTGAGGTTACTTTACATGCTGATAACGGCGGCCCGATGAAAGGCTCGATGATGCTAGCAACGCTGCAAAATCTAGGTATAGCTTCATCCTTTAGTCGGCCATCTGTTAGTAATGATAACCCTTATTCAGAGTCAATGTTTAGAACACTAAAATACTGCCCTCAGTATCCTGATAAACCGTTTAAGTCCACTGAGTTAGCTTTAGAATGGGTGAGAAAATTCGTTGCTTGGTATAACAATGTCCATCAACATAGCGGTATTAATTTTGTGACCCCTAACGCACGACATAACCAAGAAGATCAGGCAATACTAACCAAAAGAGCGCAAGTGTACGAACTCGCAAAACAAAAGAATCCCTACAGATGGTCTGGGAAGACCCGTAATTGGGATCGCGTAGACGAAGTGTTATTAAACACCAAAAGAACTGACCTAAAAGCTGCTTAAATGTTTATTTTTGGGAGTTAAGAAAAATATTGCATTATTTTTTTATTGAGATATCATGCTTCGAGTAGAGCAACTCTGTTCTGCTTCAAGCGACAACTATCCTGAAAATTACCGATAAACCATGGCTTGAAATGCTAGGGTTTACGCCTTGGTACAAGCAAGCCGCTTAAAATTACATAGGTTTTTAAAGAACGTTTTTATGCCAACATCATAGCACAGCTTGGCAGGATTTTTCACGCTCAGTGTTCACTAAAAACCATGCTTTTTGAACCATGCCTGAAATTCATCTGATTTTTGATGTTAATATAACAACATTATGGTAATAAAAGACCTATTTTAATGCGTTTATTACCGACTCTTGGGATTCTAGGAACTTATTTCAAAGTGGCCCCTTGTGCCACGGACCGTAAAATCCCGCCCTCTTGCAAGAGCCTTTCATAACCGAATAGAAACCAATTCATACAAATGTATTGTTTTTAGGCAACCAATCAATTACAAAACTTTACAGCAGTATACGGACTTGATCCACAGATAAGCTATAATAGTAACAATAGCTCTTGAAACTATGGACGGAGAGATAAAATGCCTGTTTCAACATTCGTGAATGGATTAATAGCCGCTTTAAAAACCCCTTTTGCTCAAAAAAAAATCGATGGTAACGATATTGGCAATTTATCTCGTGTTTTTGATAAATTCAAACTGCCAGGTCGCACCAACGCTGCTTTATATGAGCAATTGATGAGTGAATTAGGAAAAAATGCGTTAACGATTGGGCTAGATGATAAAAAGGAACAAGACGCGCTTGGTAAAAAAATTACTGATGAAATGAACATAATTTCTGAGAGCATTTCTAGCGCGTTATTCACACCCGATCTGAGCGATGTTAAAGATGAAATAAAATTAGCGATGGGAACTGAAAATTATACGACATTAGAACAGAGCATAGGTAAAGAAGTGCTGATGAAAACAATGCTCTCTGCTGCAGTAGTTTGTTATAGTCAAGTTATTACTTCTGGATGCTCGCGGCAGTGCGGCATAAGCGTAGATAAGAAGACAGGACACCCATTAGATAAAACTGAGTCTCAAGAAAATATTATGCAGCGATTCGGTGAAAACATAGGCATGCAAATAAATAAGTACGCTCAAAATATAGTAATTGATCAAAATAAACATTGTACTGAAGTAGAAAAGTCAGACCTGGAGAAAAACATTAATCAATACGAAAAAATTTGTGATGACTACTTAAAAAAACTCAAAAAAGATTTTCGCGGTCAGTTTAATGATGAAAAAAGCAAAGACCAGCCTTTTTTACAAAAATTAGCTCGTGATAAATACAACATAGTAGAAGAAGCAAAAAGGCATTTAACTGATAGCAATCTAAATCCAAAACAGCAGCTTGCAGCATTTCAAAGAGTATTAGAAGACCCTAAAAATAAAAAAACGTTATCAACCTACCGTGATGCTTGGTTAATGGAGGCAGCGAAACAAGTTGGCAGTCTTTTTTTAATCAATATTTATAGGTTATTCATGGGTGAAATGGTTACAAGAAGGAGTAGTGCGATGATCCAGATGCAAACAGAAACGAAAGAAAAAATAAAAGATATGCGATCAAATAGCCAATCAAAAACAGAAAATCCCAATGCCACAGAGCCTACAAATCCCACTCAAAATCGTTTATAATCTTCGCTAACTTTCTACCGGCTACCATTATATCGTGTTTGGGCTCTTCTGCGCATCTGTAGAAATTAATCATGCGTACATTTCGAACCCTTGGAAGTCGAGAAACAAGCGCTGAAAAATAGTTTTAACAGCCGAGAATCCGTAACATCGTCTTTTGCGGGTCGCGTGGAGCAACCCCCAAAAGTGGTCGTTTCACTAAATCAAGCAATAAAACCAAGCCAAATTGATCTTTGTTGATTCTGGGGCTTGAGGAGCAATGGAACAGCCAAGTCACTTAAGCAGTACTCGGCTTTCTTAATGGCCTCAATTCAGGCTCTTCTGCGCATCTGTAGAAATTAATCATGCGTAAATTTCGAACCCCTGAAAGTCGAGAAACAGGCGCTGAAAAATAGTTTTAACAGCCGAGAATCCGTAGCATCGTCTTTTGGCTACTTTGATTTTATTATTCATTCCCTCAACAAAGCCGCTATTTTTTCGCTTTTTAAAATAATTAACGATGTAAGATTTGTATTTCCCCAGCGTTGAAATAAATCCATCGAAACAAGAGACTGCACTTTTTTCAACTTTTTCAATCCATCTGTTTAGTTTAGCCATCCCTGACTTTCTTCCACAGTGGGTGTTGAAAATATTGGTTAACTTCGGATAAGGTTGAATTTCTCCGAAAGGCACAATCAAGAGGCTATCGAACCTACTTATACTATGTGGCTACAGAAGACCCGGTCATCAATATTTCACGCGTTCGATATAGGGTAAAAATGGGCGGTCATTCCGTTCCAGAGGATAAGATTGTAAGCCGCTATCAACGCTCTCTTGATTTGTTAATAGAAGCTATCCAGTTCACTAATCGCGCTTATATTTTTGACAACTCAACTCATGAGCATATCTGGCTAGCAGAGATTACCAATGGCCACTTGCTGGAAATAAAGACGGATCAAGTGCCCGCATGGCTGAAGAAGGCATTGGGAAGTAAATTCAATATAGGAAATGCATGATGATGCACAGCATGGGGAGTCAAGAGCGCTAAGATCGATTTAAAATCCTTAAGTCGGTTGGCTGTTCCATTGCTCCCCAAGCCCG
>CAMCUM010000046.1 GCA_945878975.1 Legionella genomosp. 1 | reverse complement strand
TTAGACAAGGTCAGTTTTATTACAGATTTTTCTTCAGATTCACTCAAGAAGAACAAGACAATCTGATGCAAAATTTTGATAATTTACTCCAAAAACAAGGGTTTTGGACTGATTTTTTGCGTGACCTAAAATGAGGGGATTGCTGAGGTCTTCTCCAAAAGAAGTGATTCTTGGTATTAACAAATTGCAGCGACAGTTTAGCCATTTGAAAGAGGCGACTTTATATCCCGAGGGGATCCCTCCGCATGTGAGAGAAGAAAATCGTAATTTTGCAGAGTTGGTGATCATCGATGAATCTGAGAGACTAAAATCACAGTCATTTGAGTTGATTAGAGAGCTATATGACGCAGGTAAGACAAACTTTATTTTTATTGGGATGCCTGGAATTGAAAAAATGATTGAACGCTTTCCTCAACTGTATTCCAGAATTGGATTTGTGCACCAATTCAAAAACTTGGGGAAATCTGAAGTTGAGTTTATCATTGCCAAGCATTTTTCAAAATTTGAGATCCGTATTGATGAAAGTGACTTTAGTGATCAGGAGGTTGTATCCACCATTACTCGGTAAAGCCAATAGATTCAAAATCGACGTTGTCCAACGTGGATTATTTGCCAACCGCCCTAACCAAATAAATTGTTCATAAGCAATGGCATTTAATAAAAATCGATTCCAAATATTGTTCATTAACAAAGAACGATCTTGATTAAGAATAAAATCAGCATTAACCAGATAAGGTAATCCAGCACACACTTGTGTGGGTAAATAACAATAAATCCGTGCTTTTTCCATCCCCATTAATTGGTCATCTTGTATGAGTGCGGCAAATGTCAAACTGATAACCGTTGCTTGTTTGATTTTTTCAGGGCATTCAGCAGCGCTTAAACTTTGCACCGCATCGTGAACCTGGGCGGGGACCTCTATATTGACAGCATGCAGTAACCAAGATCGCTCTGAACGTTTTTTTGATTCAGAACGAATTAAGCTGGTAATCGAATCTGCGTTTGGGATGGTTTTTTGCAAAACAATGTCTCGATCGTTTCTAGAGTGTATTTTTATCTCACCAATATGCCGTAACAATAATAAAACTTCGGTTGATTGAAATACAAAATTCAGTTCCGCTTGGATTTGCGCCGCATCGATATCACTTAATATAAAATGTACTTTCAAGTTAGACGTGCTGGGAAGTTTACTTGTCACCGTTGTAATATCAGTCCAAATAGGAATAATTGGCCATGGGTATTTGGCGCGCGCTGATTGTGTCCAGTGTGCTTCGTCAAAACCGAAACAATAGGGCTCTGAAACAACGGTAACGTTTTTCGAAATACAAAAAACGGCTTTGAATCCAACCCCTTAATAACCTGTCTTATCCAATTGCCGTGACTTATCACTATCGGTCATAGCATTGTCACATAATTTATTCACGTCTTCAGCAGAAAAAGGCGTCCCATTATGCGAAATAATGAGTTCTGATTCCGTCAAGTTAAATTGAATACAACTAGCACCTGCATCATCCGCATTTTGCAATAATTCATAGATAAACTTATAGCCGCTATTAAATACCGTACTAATATTAGCCTCTAGCGTATTCGCAAATGAGGTATGAATTCGAGAGTTTTCGGCTGTTGCAGCATGAATAGAGCGAATCAACGCTTCTCCGTCTAATTGTTCTTCTTGTTGAAACATCCGGTATTCCTTTGATGAATTGCTGTAGGACTTATCAATCTATTCAAGCAGGGTTTGCAAGTCCAAACTGTTCTTGGCTGAATGCAATGCGGGCAGGGATGGATTCTCGGCCTTGGGCTTGGGCACGGGCTTCGATCTTGCGGTAGCGATGGAGGGCGCCTTCTCTATTTGCGATTTGAATATTTAAGCCTGGACGAGCATTGAGCTCTAGCATCATGGGGCCGTGATCTTTGTCTAAGACGATATCCACTCCGATATAGCCTAATCCGGTTAATTCGTAGCAGCTGGCTGCGATGTCTAAAATTTTATCCCAATAGGGGATCTCTATGCCTTCGATGGGGTTTAACGTATCGGGATGATAATCGATCGTGTCATTATGAAATACGCCACCAAACGTGAGGCCGGTGGCCAAATTGACTCCTACGCCAATTGCGCCTTGATGCAAATTGGCTTTGCCACCGGATAATCGCGTTGGCAATCGCACCATCGCCATAGCAGGATACCCTAAGAGCACGATGATTCGAATATCTGGCACTCCTTCATGACTGACTTGCGCGAAGACTGGGTCGACGATGACACGTCGCTCGATAATGGCGTAATCAGTATTGCCCCCCAGACTATAGGCGCCAGAAATTAAACTGGATAAATGATAACAGATGTCTTGGGTGGTGAGCAGTTTTCCATTGATTTGGCGGTAGCGACCAAACACGCGGTTGGTGATCACTAAGATCCCGTCTCCTCCTGCACCATGTGCGGGTTTGATGACAAAATCGGTATAAGGTTCTAATAGGAGATCAATTTTTTTGATTTCATGTTCGGTTTCTACTGTCCCAAATAATGTTGGTACCGCAATATTAGAATTCAGCGCCAGACGTTTGGTTTTTAATTTATCATCTACCAATGGGTACAATTTGCGGCGATTATAGCGTAAGACATAGTCACCGTTTCTTTGATTGATGCTTAACACGCCTGCACGATGTAAACGCCTGAACGTGCCGATGCCTAGCATGCTTTTTCTCGTGACAATGCGTTGAAGCGCATCAATTCAAATAAACGATAGCCACGATATTGGCCAAACCACAAATTCAGCGCCAAAAGGATCAATAAAAGTTCAGGGAAAGCAAAAATCAAATATTGTAGCGGTTGGTAAGACATCGCAAAATACGCAATGACGGCTGCTATCATACTGCCGCTACCGGATTTGAGAGCATCTGAAGCGCCGCGCTCATCCCAAGAAATGCACATGCGTTCGATGGTCATCGTCAAAATAACCATGGGGAATAGTGCGGCAGATAAACCGGCTTCCAAACCGAGATTTTGACTGACGATCGAGAGTGTGAGCATCAGTAATACGACCACCGTTAAGATCGCTGCCAATCTGGGTACCAAAAGTAGCCGCAATTTTTCCAAATAAAACCGTGCCATGAGTCCTAGGGAAACCAATAAGGTGAATAAACTGACCCCTAAGATGACATGTGTTTCGCGAAATGCCAATGCAATCAATACTGGCATAAACGTACCAAAGGTTTTGAGCCCAATGAAATTACGCAGAATCAAAATAATGAAAGCCCCAATGGGTAAGGTTAAAAGAATCTTGTAAGTTTCTTGAACATGAATAGGTAATTGCAGAGGAGAAAAACGTAATAATTGAGATTCTGTCTGTAAGCCATGTGTTTTGGCGATGCTGAGCGCATTGATGGGTGTGGGTGAGATGGTGAGGGAAAACTGCGCTTTTTTGCCTCCCATGACGTCAAACATGGGCTCAGCGCCGTATTGCCAGGATAAGAAATTTTTAGGAAACCCGGCAGCAGAAGTTTTGGGGTTCAGATAGACCCATTCTTGCCCGTTGTAGACGCCGAGATACAAAGCAATATTGGCTTTTTTTTGTTCTATCAAATGGAGGCCCTGGATCAGGATGGCAGGCACTTTTGCTTGGTTCAATATCAAAATGGCTGCGTCAATCAAATGGGTATCGTCAAATTGATTGCCAACCAATAATTTGGCATTCCCCGATTTCTTATTCAGCTCAGTGAGCGTTGCCTGCGCAAAAGTTTGAATGTCTGCTGAAATTTCACGCGCTTGTTTGGTGATGGCATTCACGGCAATTTTTTGATTTTCATCTAGTAAGGTGACTTTACTGTGTGGGGGTTTGCCAAGCACGGGGGGGCCATTGTCCGTTTCGCGGACAATGGCGCGGTAATAAAGGGATTGTGATTTGGCTGTAGCGCGGCGTAGCGACCAGACAACTTGCCGATTATAACCATTCAAACTGGTTGTGATGCCATAGTTTTGAGCCACAAAATACTCATCAAGAATGGTAAAATTGGGTGGTAAATAAGGAATGTTAAAGCTTGCTTTGACTGGGACATTGGGTTCTGATGTGAAATGCAGATTGGCTTCAATCATCCAAGAGTTTACATTTTCAGTATCTGTAAAAGGCACATCCAAAACTTGGTGGCGATAAAAAAACAGACTCAGCCCAATGATAAGGAGTGCCGTGATGAGTCCATACAAATGGCGCTGTGTGGCAGTCATGATGCGGATGCCTTCTCGGTTTCGTGTTGATTCGGATCGGGTAAAGTATACCGTTTGCTTGGATCAATCACGCCATCAAAAGCAATGATCGCCTCTCGACCTAATAGCAAAGGGTAAATGAAACGCTTGCGGTTGGTCAAATTCACACGGATCATTTTTTCTGTATGAGCCAAACGAATAGGCATCAACACGACCGGACGTTTGACGCTGTGCCGTATCAAGGTGTTGATTTGATTTTCTCCTGTACGCATTTTAATTTGTACTTTTCCGATATACTCACATTGAAAAGCAATATCCCCTTCTTTACTCGGTACGATAAAGCTGAGATACGGTTTTCCATGCACGCGAATTTCAGTAATTTTGGTCGCGTTCAAAGAAGCTGTTTTTGCGCCAGTGTCCAGTTTGGCTGATAACGTCAAATCCTGCTGGGTCAATGTGGCTTTTTCAATATATCCATAAACCGTTTTGGAATTTTCTGCCATAGCATGTCCGGCGTATAAAGACCAAAAAAGAAAAAATAGCGTGCGTAAACGCATTTGCTCTCCCGGGCTTGATAAATGTAAATGATCCTAACAGATTTTAGGCTGAAGTCACAGTCTAAATGCGGCCAGGATGCATGCTATGAAAAAAAAACTAGTTTTTTTATTGTATTTTGCTATAATCGCCAGCTCTTTGTTCAAAAGGTGTTCATTATGAGATTGGGTCCACAGCAAAAGCAACGCTTAATTGGGAATGCTGAGCGAGTTTACTTAGGCTATTTGGCGCTAGATTTTAGTAAAACGAAAGCCGTTATTTATACAACACAAACCGACGCTTTTTCGGTTATGGACTTATATCAAATCATGCTGCGTGATCGTAAGCCGAGCATGGATATTACGATAGCTGGAAAGCAATACCAGGCGAAATTAAGCCAAAACTCCTGGGGTGAATACGAATTAACGTTGGGTCAACCAGTCATCACTTCACCAGCCCAAGCCGTCCCTGTTCAAGCATTGGGGCAATATACGGATGATCAAGTCGCTAATTTATTCACCAAGCAACCTTTTAAAATAGAGATGTCGCGAGACGGAAAAGTGGATGTGTCGCTGCGCTTGGAAGATGGCGATAGACAGTTCACCATTGGTGGTCGAGGTAAATATGATCTTTATCGTACACATTTGATCTCCTTGTCGAACATCATTAAAAAACTAAAAACAGAGGACAATTTAAGTGCTTTGTTGGTGGCATTGGCGACGGGTACTGGTAAGACGTTTGTCCAGGCCTTGTGGATGGAAGTGTTATATTTGACGGAAGTGACGGGTATTTTTGGTGTGCCAGACGAATTGATTCCACAGTTTGTAGCTGATATGCACAAATTGCTGCCTGACGAGTTGGTCGATCAGATCAAGACCTTACGGAAGGCTGACACTTATGAAACAAAACTTGCTGCGCATAAGTTGAATCATTTGAAGGATGAACCAGGTAGTTTGATTGTAGCGGATAGTTTTCGTTTGCTGGATCAGCATCATAAAGCACTCCTCGAGGCACCGAGCGATACTACTTTCTTAAGCGTGGATGAGCAACATCTGCTGATGAGTAATGAGCGTCGCAGAAAGCGTTTGCTAGAATTGCCTAACCGTTTGCTTTCTATGTTCTTGACAGCAACGCCCGATAAAGAGACGTTCGAATTATCTGGCGAGCGTCCGGTTGCGTCTATGTCGAATCGGCAAAAAGAGCAGGCAGGTCAAGGGCGTTTACCTAAGTTTGAAACCATACAAGTACCATTTTTTGGTGATCTGAATCGAAGGCATACGACTAATTGGTGGCAATGGATGAAAAATGTCATCACGATTCATGTGCCGAATATGCTCTTCCCAGAAGTTAGCTCTGCGGCGCAATTCGCCATTGAACGTTTGCCATTTCATTTTCATTATGATGTTGAGCCAGGTCAATCTGACTTAGGACCGCGTTGGAATTTGCATTCGGCTGCTGCGCGTAAAACGTTGGTCGTTGTTGACGACAATGAAACATTAGTCAATTTTATGCATTACTTACATGAAAATCCAACTGGGAGCGGATACCAACATATCGCTGGACGTGCGCCGGAGCTAGGTCGTATTAGTCGTCCCTCTACTACGACGGCACCTCCAGTCTATTCCAGAGGTGCTTTTGAGCCTAATGGTGTGCAGGAGCATATGCGAAACATAGGAGATGGCAGTTCTGTGTTTGGGAAGGCCGCACGTGGAGGATTTCGCCCTGAAGCACTCGAAGCACTGCAGCAAAGTGAGGAACGCCTCCCTTTGTGGGGTGCGCATGAATTGATTGCGAAAGAACGTGCTGCTGTTTGGGACGCAGCGAGCGCGCAATTGCCGGATGCGCAAACCAAAGCCAGGATGAAAGACATGGTGGACGGAGGTCTGGTTGCGCAAATGCATTCGAATATGTTCCATTATTTGGTGGAATATGTGTTGTCAGATTTGACGGGACTCGATCAAATCACGTTGAATAAGATGCGTAAAGAGAATTTAGACGGTTTGTTGGCTTTGGTGGAACGTAAATATAGCGAAACATCACGTGAAAAGACAGCAACCTATTATGAAGAAAAATTACAAACTAAGATTGATGCCGCCGGCGCGGAACAAATCAGTACTTTGTTGGCGGGATTACATCAATGTTTCGGGCAGGGATTGAGTGAGCGAAAAAAAGCGTTTGTTGATAACTGGTTCTTAGATCAGACGCTGATGACAGAGATGACTGCCGGTGCGAGTGAGTATGGTTATGATTATAATGATGATTCTTCTTCTAGTTACCAGCGATGGAGCAGTAGTGCCACGAAACCAGCGCCAAAGACAGATTATGAAAAGTTTGGATCTAATTTTAAACGTTATGCGAACAAGTATTTGGTGATGGGTGTGATGACAGGGATGGCCGATTCGGAAACCCAAGTGGCTGATTCACGACCCTTTACTGGTTTGAAAAAACATACCCAGGCCATCTTTGATGAGCATGGTCGCTTTACCCAGCATGCTAAGCAACGGCAGCGTCATTCTATTCAGATTCTCATTGGACGAGGCAATGAAGATGTGTTCGAGCCCAAGTATTATGAGGGGCTGACGGAAGAGCAGGCGGATAATTATTTTCGCTTGGGCTTTATTGGAACCTATGTTTCCAACAAAAAGCAAAAAGGGTTTTCAGATCTGAATTTGCATACTGTTTTGAATCTTGCAGAGCAAACAGTGAATCCGAACAATTCCCCAGAAATCACCATTCAAGCGAGTGGGCGAAATCGTGGTTTGGACGAGACAGTGGTTCCAAGTTATATTCATGTTTTGGGTAATAAACAGACTACCAATTTTGATCCTAAGCTTTTAAATCGAGATGATTATTACACCGATTTTTTCCGTGCTCAAGGTGAATATAATGAACAGTGTATTGATTTATTAGGTATTAATCTCGCAAAACGTATCAGAGAGCTGTACTTTAAGTACAAAAACACAGAGGATGCAAGCATAGATGCGACAAGTCTACATGCTGAGATCACGGAAGAGATTGCATTGTATTTGCGTGATATCAATAATAGAAATAGTCATAATATTGGTTTGAGCCGTAAGCAATTGACGCGCGTTGTGGCCAAGGCCATGGCGGTTTTGGAAGATGATATTAAGGGTTTGCGCAATCCGTATAAATTGTCTCCGTCACTCGTTTTCATAGTAAAATCAGCGATAAGTTCTGCCCAAGCATTTTTCTATGCTTTTAATTTTGTTCAAACTAGAAAGATTCAGGACCAATTAAAACAACATCAAGCGTCTTTATCTAGCGCACCGCGTAGTTTAAATGACCGCCTCTATTTAAAGTTGACACGTCAAAAACCGGCTTTGAATATGTTTGTGTTACGAAACTTGTCTCAACAATTAAGCGCGCAAGCGGAACGGATGGTAAGAGAGATCAAAAAGGCACAAGCGATTAGGTTGCCGCGAGAGGTTGAGAGTGATATCGAGCATATTGAACAACAAGCGTCTCTTTATGGTTATCCGGTACAAAGGTTGCTGGAGATTCTGAATGCCACGCCAGTGGAGAGAGCTAGGACTTTAACTTCTGTAGAGAAGACTTATTTATTACCGCGACTGATTGGGTTCGAAAAGTTACTTGACACTCATCAAGTGAGCAAAGAGCGGCTTGGGCAATATGTTGCTGCGCGACCTCAAGCTCGAGAGCAAAAAACTAATACGCGGTCGTTTGAACAGGTGATGGGTGAACTTGTGCAGTTATTGCAGCAGGGTGATGCGAGCAGACACGTTATGGGTCAAATTGGGTTGGGAGAAGATACCACGCATACAATTATGCGTATGATTTCGTCGCAACCCTTCAGGGATCTTGGTCGTGTTTTTGAAACGATTCGTCAAGATGAATGTGTCGCGATGTTGAAAACGCAAAGCTATAATGCCCATGCAGCAGACGCTGGTGCGAAGCGCGTTCTAGCGTTTGTCGAGATTATCAAAACGCAAGATCAGGCTCGTTTCCAAAAGGAATTCCTGGAGCTACCTGCTGTTTCTTCTGCAGCTGCAGGTACGGCAGCCTTGCCATTGTTTGAGCTTGTCAAAGATTGTTCTGCTTGCGGAAAAGCGCTCTTGAAGTCACATGAGTATTTTACTCAAAGCCGTTTTGATAAAACCTATATAAAAATCGTTCGCCAAACGCATCTCACTGATCTGATCAGTATGGTTGTGCCAGGCGTGGAGTTGCTTGCTTGGCTCAGAAAGAAAGCACCCACAGTGAGAACGGCTTTATTTGATCATATGGTCGCGAAAGGTACGACAGAAGAAGAAAGGCTTCAGATAAAAGAAAATTTAATGATGGCGCTGAATCAGATGCAGGCAGCTGATCGAAAAAGGAAACCTATGCCTAGAAGTGTAGACGTGGCTGTAAAGGCGTTTGAGGAAAAAGCGCGTCACGTGGGTTATAATAGAACTTTGTTGGAGGTATTGAGACTTAGTGCAGAAGATAGACGTGCGTTACCAGCAGAATTAAACCAACCTCTCTGTGATATTGAGCGGCAGCTAGACTTCCAAGACGATTTCTCAAGAGAGGAATTGCAAGAGAACCTTGCAAGAGGGCCGAATATGGCCGATGCGTTCCCTGCCGAACTTAAGGCGCCTATGGCTTTGTTTCAGGTGGCTATGGGAGAAAACCCAGAAGACCATAAAGCGCTCGGCGATTTACTAGCAGATCATATTGCACCGATTATTTTCCATTCGCAAATAGCGGAAAGTCTTCGTCTTTTTGTTGGAAAATTAAATCATGATGACATTCGTGCATTATTCGAAGCAAATGATCATCCTGATCCGGCTTCAGCAGCGGACCACATCTTGACATTGGTAGACATTGTAAACAACCAAGATCTGCCGCGATTTGTAAGAGAATTTTTGTTGCCAAAGCCAGGAAGAGACGGAAATGTAGACGAAATGCAGGGCCCAGCAATGCCGCAGTTGTTCGGAGAGGTCATGCTTTTTGGTAAAACGGTTGTGGATTGCAGTGAGCATTTCACGAGGACTGATCTGCAAGGCTCAGAGAGCACTTCTGATGTTGTGTCAGAAAATAAGTTCGTACAAAGTATTTCCGATCGCTTACGCGATATCCGGATGCCACATCGTAAGTTCGCAAATCGTGTCGAACAAGGCAAGGGCTTCATCAAAGGCTTAACCAACTTGGCTAAAATATCGGGTGATGCGAATGGGGACGATATTCGATTCTTGACTCGGATTAAGAACCATATTTTGCGACCAATATGGTGGACTGCCAGCTTGTCGAAATGGGCGTTTTCTTTTGTGGAAACTGCTAAGAACGTCGTTTTCTGGTTCCGGGATCTTGGATTTACGATTTGGAATAAGCTTAGTCAGTTTTCTGCGTGGATGCACGGTAAATTAGATAGTTTCCGTCCGTCAAAGAAGAGTGCTATCAGTGCGGAATATAATGCGGAAACCTTTAAGGCTGTCCGTGCTATGAATGATCTGAAACCACTCACCGTAGCAGAAGTTGCTAGCCTAGAGTGTCCTGATGATACGATCGTCAAATTCGAACGCAGCGCTGCGTCTAGAAGGAGAGGATCCGCGTTCTTTGTGCCGGCGCCTGTGTCTTCTACAACAGCACCACCAGGGCAAACAGCAGCGAAGAGGGTGATACCTAGTTCCGAGGGCTCTTCGACTTCTGTTTGTCGTAGGGTCTGACAACTTATCTGCAAAAACCCTACGTCCCGCGGCTTGTCCGCGGGATCCCGTTCGGTCTTTATGCTGCAATGAGTCGTTGCATCTCTCACAAAGACATTTGCAACACGCATCTAAAGATCCCTGCTTTCTCTTCTTTCCATTTTCCAAAATTTATTGTATAATACGCGCACTTCTAAACGACATGTGGGTGGTCGTTTTGGTCAAGAACAGATGTTTTCCATTGCGACATTGTAATATATTTGGTCCTGGTTCACTGAATATTGTCCTCGAGAGAGTCTGTTGTTTGATGCCAGAGGAGGGATAAATGGCTGGTAGCGATTTGGTAGAACCGTCGTTGTTAATCAATCGTACGGATACCCGTTCCAATCTTTACCGTTATACTGATGTAGCAGCACATAAATTACGTTCCTCCTTATTTAGTTTTACCAATCAAGCCAATAATTATTGCGAGAAAGCCACCGTTCCGGTTCGGCAATTTATTCGACCATACCATCAATCCGGTGGCGCCTATCGTTGGTATGGGCTAGCGGATG
This sequence comes from Legionella genomosp. 1, assembly GCA_945878975.1. Classification (GTDB taxonomy): domain Bacteria; phylum Pseudomonadota; class Gammaproteobacteria; order Legionellales; family Legionellaceae. The sequence continues at coordinate 7,158 of CAMCUM010000046.1, read as the reverse complement.
CCCTCAATCTGAGTGTGAGTTTATGTAGTTTGGTGTATACCCTGCGCCATGCTTATGAGCAATCGAGCGAATTCCTAACACCTCAAGAATTTAAACTGTCATTACAAGAGTTTCATGAAGCAGAGAAAACGCCAGAAGGGCTTGCTTTGACTGCTTTGTTTACAGTTTTTTTAGTGGGGTTTTCTACATTAGGCAGTTATTATGATGAAAATAAAGATGCGCCTTGGGTAAAGCCTTTGGTGTTTTACTGGCCGTATGTGCGTGATATCTGCAAAGAATATAAATGGACAGGCAAAGGAGAATGGGCGGCTTTTTCATTGATGTTGCAATATGGTGTTGCAGAGCAATCTTTTTTGATGCAGCTGATGTTCCCAGCCATGGTGCTTGGCGGAACGCTGTCTGCAATCAATAGGGTCTGGTTACGCTGGATTCGTGATGCACGCAAAGAAATGGTTAGGAACAATCTTGATTTGATTGAGGGGATCAAAGCACCACTTCACCTATTGGATAAATTGCCAAAATCCTATACGGGTTTTGAATGCTCTTTGATATTTTTGCAAGACAGCAAGGCCTTGCATTACGTCAATCAGTTCGGTATTGCTCAACTTGTTGATATGAAAGAACAAGAGTGGTCCGATTTTTATGCGCAAGTCTCAGAACTGCAAACGGCTAATATTCACAATAGAATGAAACAATATTTTAGTTATCTGTATAAAAATACCTTATCTTCAGAGCAATTAGATAGGAAGAACCTGCATGTCCATTTTGTGGCGAATCAAGCGGAGATCGGGGTGCGTGAGACAGAGGCATCTACCTTATTGACGGCGGATAAAAAATGGTCTGATTCTTATGTCTATTTTTCGCAAGCGGATGGGATTGAGGATGAAAAGCGGCTGTATTATGTGACGAAAAAGGGTGACTTGGTTGAGCAGGAAAACAGTGCTTCTTTTCATAAGAAATACCAAGAGGTACAGCAAGACAAAACGGTCTTGAACCTTTCTACCACGCAATTGAAAACAATCGGTCACCCCAAAATTGATGGGTGCCAAATAGGGCAAACTTACCAAGATTTTGTCAAAACACGCAAAGAGATCCTCACAAGTCATTCCGATCCAACTAAGAACAAAATTCAAAACCAAGATGCCTGGACAACTTGGCTAGAGCCGATTGCGGCGGGTGGGTCAGCGATTGGGAATGGGCTATATTTCTATTTTTTTGTGGCCAAAATGACCGTAAAATACTTATCGCCCAATATGGCATTTTTCATGTTGAGTGCATCGGCAGGATTGTTCCTAACCTGTGTGGTAACGCGCGTAGCAGAGTCGCTTGATTTTCAGCGGCGTTTGCAAGTGACGATCCTGCGAACGGAAGCTGAATTGTCCAAGAAAGACTGTGTCATGTTACATGAGCAGTTAGAGAACTTATTAGATAAAGAAGAGGTCGACGTTGAACATAATGAATTGGTAGAGACGATTAAGGCTTTAGAAAGTTCGATGGAACATAGGAAAGAGCAGTTAAAGCTCCATGGTATTGAAACCACACAAGCGCCTATTTCCACTGCCAATTTGAGTCAACATAAGAAAGCCACGTTGCTATTATGGAACGAATTACATGATGAATTGAAACTGAGTAATGCATTACAAGAGAAGTTAAGAGTAAAATTAGATCGTACGTATTGTGCTGCTGCTTTGGAAGGTATGCAAAATGGCTTAGCAATTCAAGGAGCTGTGTCGAGTTTTTCGTTTATGGTTTCTAGCTTGTGTTATGTTTCAGCAGCAACTTGTCCTCCGGCCTTTATCATTGGGTGTTTGGTAGTAGGAATCGCGGCTATTGTCGTGTCTTGCCTCCAAGGCATTATCAGTCATTATTTTTATCTGGAAAAAGTCAAACAAACTAAGCTGGAATTATCGCTAGAGTTTCATGGCGAGATGCTGAAGAAAATGACAAGTGAAAATTTAAATCAGGCAGCTGCTAGTCGTGATGACGTAAACAAGTCGTTGGATTGCGTCAATAATCAACCCCTTGAGCCACCGGTTGATTTTATGGTGATTGAATGGAGTGAAATATTTCGCTTATTGTTCAAAGGGATGGTCAAAGGGAATAATGCTGCGAGGGAGTTTTTTGGCAGGTTATTAGAAAATACGGATTGTGAATGGTGGATGTTGCCGCTTGTTCTCGTGGGGGGCGCACTGAGTTTTGCAGCTGCTCTGGGTATGCGAGCCACGGCGAAAGGCTTTGCTGTTGGGCGACCTGATGGCAATAACAATGCAAAAGATTCTGCCGGTCAAGCACGTAGATTCTTCGATGAGAACAAAAAGAAAATAGCAGGGATCCCTTATATGTCCTTTGATGTGGATGAGGCTTATACTCCTGCAGGTGAGGATGGAACGCCACTTTCTTCTCCGCATCCTTATGAATATCAACTTAATTGCATATCTTCAGCTGGAATGAGTATAGAGTTCGGGATTTAAATTAGGGTCATTGTACATTTTAAATTGTTGGTAACGTCGAAATGTACGGACTTGGTGGTGTAAATCTTGGAGAAAATGTTGTAGGCATTGTGTCAACTGCGTATGTTGTGCTCGTAATACTTGTGATTTTTGTTGGCACAATTGACGGTGGCTGGCATCGGTATTCGGCCTAGTCGTTTGTAGCGTCATATAATGTGACTTCAATGATAAAATAGATAAGCGATCAACGATCATCCCGGGTGTTTCAGAGTGTACGGGGCAATCTTCTGCGGTAGACAATGTGATGGTATTGGCCAGCCATTCGTCAATGGACTCCATGCGATTATTACGTTGTTGATTAAAAGAATCGATGGCGCGCTTGGCTTCATATACAAAACTATGCCCCATATCTTCACGTCTGGCACGGTCCTCAGCTTGCCATAATTGAAAATTAAAGGCGTGATTCTCTTCAATGAGCTTTAGTAATCCTTCCTGTTGGATGCACACCCCTGCTGTATGCCATGCGAGGATGTTGTCATAATGTATACGAGAAATATCTTGGATCAGATTATCAATATTCATGAGATTCTTAAAATAAAAAGTAAATAAGGTCTGTTAACAATTCAGATGTCCACGTCCCGCGGACAAGCCGTAGGACGTAGGGCCTTAGCATAAAAATAACTCATTTTACGAGGTTTTCATCTTTAACTCCAGTGCTACGCTGGCGTACAATCTCATATAAAGCGACACCTGTGGCGACCGATACATTTAAACTGGTGACTGATCCGAGCATCGGGATGGCGAATAAGCCGTCGCAATGCTCGCGTGTCAATCGTCGTAAGCCCTCTCCCTCTGCACCTAAGACCAAAGCGATGGGGCTGCGGCCACCGAGTTGATAGAGTGATTGTTCTGTTTCGGAGGCGGCACCGTATAGCCAAATACCCAGTTCTTTTAAAATCTCCATGCTGCGCACCAAATTGGTGACGCGAAAAACGGGCATAGATTCTGCAGCACCACAAGCAACTTTGCTGACAACAGGGGTGAGCGAGGCTGATTTGTCTTTGGGAATGATGACGCAATCTACGCCAGCAGCATCCGCGGAGCGCAAACAGGCCCCTAAATTATGCGGATCCGTGACGCCATCTAAAATGAGAACCAATGGCGGTTTGCTGGTGGCAGCCAGTAAATTGGGCAAATCTTTTTCATGAAAAGCTGGCAAAGGCGCCGCCACAGCAACGATGCCTTGATGCACCTGATTTGGAAATTTTGCTGTCATCTTTGCTGCAGTCAAGGCAATGACGGGAATGGCCCGTACTTGAATCAGTTCCCATATTGCTAAGAGGCGTTCGTCTTGGCGATCTTGATTGATATAAATTTGTTTGATATGCCGTTGCGGGTTATGGAGCAATGCGGCAACCGCATGCAAACCGTAAATTAGGTGATCAGTCATCGGTTTGCTCGTCTGCTAGTTCAAATTCAATTTTTCGTTCATCCAAATCTACTCGAGCGACCAAGATGGTTATGGTATCTCCCAAGCGATAAACCAAGCCGCCGCGCTCGCCAACCAAACGGTGTTGGATAGCATCAAACGCATAATAATCTGAGCGCAAAGCTGTGACATGTACCAACCCTTCGACATAAATATCATTTAATTCGACAAAAATACCGAAACCAGTGACTGCTGTAATTTTGCCTTGGAAAACTTGCCCAATTTTATCCTGCATATATTCACATTTGAGCCACGAGACCACTTCTCGGGTTGCTTCATCAGCGCGGCGCTCAGTGGTAGAACAATGTTTCCCCAAACGATTCATGTCTTCATCGCTATATGAGAAACGTTCAATGGGTTGATTATCAATCAAATGACCGATGGCACGGTGGATGAGCAAATCTGGATAACGACGAATCGGTGAAGTAAAATGCGTATAAGCAGAATAAGCCAATCCAAAATGACCTTCATTGGCCTCAATATAGGTCGCTTGTTTGAGAGAACGTAACATCACCGTTTGAATCAAATTTTTTTCAGGTTTGCCATCCAAGAGAGCCAACACTTGTTGAAAGTCTTTCGGTGTTGGTTTTTTTCCACCGGGTAATTTCAGACCGAATTCCCCCAAAAATTTGCGGAGTGCAACAATCTTATCTTCTTCGGGTGCGGGATGAACGCGATAGAGCGCAGGAATCTTATTTTTTTCGAGAAATTTTGCGGTAGCCATATTAGCGGCTAACATACATTCTTCGATTAGGCGATGGGCATCATTACGGATCAATGGCTTGATGCGTTGAATTTTGCGATTGTCATCAAATTCGATTTGCGTTTCTGTGGTATCAAAATCCATCGCGCCGCGTTGTTTGCGGAGCTTGTATAATTGTTGATACAATTGGAAGAGATCCTGCAATGCAGGCCATACATGCTCTCTATGACTTTCGGGGGTGCCGGCGCTCATCCATCGGTCGACTTGATCATAAGTCAGACGTGCTTTGGAATGAATGACCGCACGATAAAATTGTGAGCGCTTGACCTTGCCTTCTGGGCTAATCGCCATTTCAGCGACCATACACAATCGGTCAACATTGGGATTGAGCGAGCAAATACCATTAGACAATGCTTCCGGTAACATGGGAACCACTTTGCCAGGAAAGTATACAGAATTGCCGCGGCGTGCGCCTTCTTTATCCAGAGAGGAATGGAGCGGCACATAATGACTGACATCTGCAATCGCGACATATAATTGAAAGCCCCCTTTGGGTTTGGCGACACAGTATACCGCATCATCAAAATCTTTGGCGTCCGCACCGTCAATGGTGACAAAGGGTAATGCGCGGAGATCCGCGCGGTTTTTTAGATCCTGCTCTTGGACGGTTTGGCTGATTTTTGTTACGGCTGCTGTGACATCATCTGGCCAATGAGTGGGGATAGCATGAGCGAGAATCGAAATTTCGATTTCCATGCCCGGGGCCATATGTTCGCCTAAAATATGTATGACTTTTCCGATGGCTTGTGAGCGTTTGCTTGGAAAAACGAGTACTTCAACGAGTACGATTTGTCCATTTTTGGCTGCAAGCGTAAATTCGGCTGGAATGGAGATATCTTGGGGCAAGCGTTTGCTATCTGGTGCGATAAAACTGATGCCATGTTCAGAAAAAAAACGCCCGACTACTGTGACATTCGCATGTTCTATGACTTCATGAATTTTCCCTTCTGGTCGACCGCGGCGATCCACCGAGGTTTGAAAAGCCAGGACGATGTCACCATGCATCACGCCGCGCATTTCAGAGGCGGACAAAATCATGTCATCACCGCCCTCATCAGGAATAAAAAATCCAAATCCGTCGGGATGGGCTTGAATGGTACCACGGCGTAAATTAATGTGGCCGAACAAACAATAGCGACCGCGTCGATCTTGCATCAATTGCCCATCGCGAAACATGGCGCGCAACCGAAAATTCAGTGCTTCTTGTTTGCCTTCCTCTTCAATTTCCAGCTTTTTGACCAGTTGATTACGCGTGATGGGACGACCGAATTCTTCCAGTGTCGTTATAATATATTCCCGACTGGGTAAGGGGTCTTCGTATTTTTCACATTCCCTTGCATAAAAGGGATCTTTCGATTTTTTAGTCACAATTGTTCACCTAAATAGGATGTAAGACATAACCTTGTCGAGCAAGGTATGCTTGGATGGGTGCTAAGAGCCTGTTTTCTGCGGCCCAAAAAATACCCGCGTTTCCTTCTGGAAATGTTGCTTTTGGCCATTGGCAAATGGCCAACACATCTGAGCAAGGAATGGCTTGCTCATGACCAGGTCTAGATTCGATGCATTGTAATGGCAAAGAAGCTTTGTCTTGATTGATCGCCAAAGCTGCCCATTTCCCTGCCTGCAATAGACTGCTAAGCCCCGCTTGTGCACCTTGATCACTTGCGGGACGTATCACCCATAAATCAGTGTCCGATAAATTATGCAGCATCAGCATCAAGGGTTGCGTAGCGGTGATGACCGGCATGGCATCATGAATAGGCCAAGGAACACAGCCACGTGGATACACTTCCTGTGCGTGTACACCCACAGCGATCACGCAACATAAGAGGACAGATAAAAATTTCATGTTGTCACTCAATCAGGGATCATTACTAATATCTGCACAGTTTACCACGATACTTCTAGCTCTGTCATTTTTATACAGAAATGGGTCATCTCGTGACAATTATCAACCAGATACTATAATGAGTAATAAGTATTCAAAAGCGAGAATGGCGATGCTTAATTTTCAAGAACTAATCGGTCCTAATAAACATACCTCGATAGAGGCATGGCAAGAGTTTGCCATAGGTATGTTTGATATAGCAACGAACAAAATAGAGGAAGCAGAGAATGAAAACAGGCGAGCTGTCGCTGCTGGAAGCTTAGAACCAAAAGCAATCTGTGCTGATGATTTAAACGAGGTACTCACAGCAGAAATAGACCGAGAAATTGATTTAACCAGTCTGAGCACGCAGCAATTATTGCAATTTACTGATATATTGATACAAATGGCTCGGGGGATGATTTTAGACGAAAAAGGTTATAACTCACCTTACGCACGGAGCGTGTCAACAAGCCATGTTTTTTAGCTCCTGCATTGCAACCTGATTGGCTCGCACAATCAACTTATATTTGATAGCGAAGTGGTTTAGTCCTGTTTTAAATTTAAGCATTTCAAGCTTGCAGTACGC
>CAMCUM010000045.1 GCA_945878975.1 Legionella genomosp. 1 | reverse complement strand
AGATGAGATTTTGACTAATTTGTCTGCTGAATCGGCTTTCATTGAGTGACCCTTCCTCATTAAAAATGAGGAATCATGATCCTTTTTTTATTTTTATCAAGTAGTTAAGCAGGTTTTTTTAGAATTAATTTGAGGGGATCTTTGAGCATCCATTGATGAACTGGCTCATAAACGGGGTATTCCACGACACGCTATTGCTAAAACCCAAATCATCACGACTAGCGACGGGTTTACGGAACCAGTTGATCAGTATATCAATATCATTGATAAAAAAATCGGACATGAACAATTAATGCTCGCCTCCTTGCGAGCGCTACACAAATCTGGAGCAGAAAATTTAACAGAACAAAAGATTGCACAACACTGCGTAGCATGGGTTAGCGTAGCAAGAAAGCTGACAATCGATGGCACAGAACTTCATCTATCACATTCATTAGATAATATTTCAGTCTGTGTCCAAACGGTTACTCCAAGTAAACCAAGGCTTGTTAGCGTCATTGATGGACATGGCGGTCCTGAAGTTGCTCATTATATGGCTAAGTCTATGTGTGACGAACTAGCGAAGCTCTGCGGGTTGAGTCCAAGTGACTATGATGCCCATCCACAAAGCGTCATGAAAAATCAAGAAGCCTACTATAGAGATAATCCAGCAAAAGCTATCTCAGCACCCGCACAAATGATGAAGCCGCTCACAAACCCTCCTCTACAAAGCGTTAAAATAGAGCAAGATCCCTCTTCTAATGAAAAAGATGATCATACTCTGATACATCCGCCCTCTTCACATCCTGTGCCCGAGCCTTTCATCACTCATCGGCAAAATTCAGAACCAACCAGAAGTTGGGATGGGGCTTTTTTATGGCAATGCATGTCATCTCAAAAGGCCTTTCATATCTATGGAGCCATCTTGATTCTAGCAGCCATCGCCGCCTTTATCATGGTAGGTATTAGTAGCACAGGCGCGGCTGTTGGCATGTCAGTGATGGCATTAGGTGGCGCAGCATGCTTTTTTTATGCGCGATCAACTCGCTCTGAAGCTCCCAGGACTACAACCGCTCAGCTCCCCGCGCTCATCTAAATAGTAGGGTCTGTTGACACCAAACAAAACCGTAACCCAGGAGTTCAAATCTTCGAAACTCCCTGGGTTACATGGCATGATTTAAAGTGTGAGCCACCGTGAATGGCAGGCTACGCGTGATGTCTCACTAAGCAGTCAGGGGTGGTGCCCGCCCAAGAGGCTCCTCCTGCGCACGCCAAGCTCTCACCCGCCCCACAGCAAACAACCCCACACCTGCTGCCATCAATCCGACTGCCAAACCAACCGATCCAGCACTCATTAAGAGTGCAACGCCTGCTAAAAATAGCAGTGCGCCGGTCAATTCGGGTAAAAATCGTATCAACCATGAATGGTGGATGGGTGGTGGGGTCGGAGCAGGGCTACGATTGCTCGGAACAGCAACAGGCACCGCATTCTGAGACCCGTGAGAAACAGCACCGCCTTGATTTTGGCGCGACGCTGTGAGCTTAGCCTTTTGGGTTTGAAGGCGTTGCTGCTGTTTTTCAGCTTGCAGTTCCTGCTGACGCAGTTGTTCTGCTTGAAGCGCTTGCTGCTGCAGTTGCTCGGCTTGCAATTCCTGCCAACGCAATTGTTCTGCTCGTCGCATTTCCTGTAACGTTCCTCGTTGATGATACCGCCGAAATTGGGTTTGGATAGTAATGACCGAATCTTTGCGAACGTCTTTCACCAATGCAATCAATTCTCTTACTGTCCAGGGTGTCTCATCATGAACCTTCTGCGTATGCACTTCCCGCATAAATTTATTTACAAATGTCTCAGCGTAAAGGCCGCTCATCCCATGATGCTCTGCGATTTTGCACAATTCTGGCACCGTGTAGTTTTCTAATTTCCAAGTAAAAGCACGCCGCGCCTCTGCATTCGTCATCGCACGCCGCCCATCCAAAGTAATAGGATTTTGACTCACAAATCCCATGAATCCAGACTCATCGGCCATTTCATTGGTTTCAAAATCATAACCAGACATGATGGTATTCATATCTTGTTCAGACAACGCGACGGTATTCATCTCGTCCATGCGCACCGCACGTCCTGTACGAAATGCGTCTAACAATGGTTGCGTACGTTTCTCAGGATCTGTAATCGTTGAAAGATAAACAGGATTTTCTTCACTCAAGACGCTATCTAACAGTACTGTTTTACCTTGTGCTGGTTCCCCTTCTAACACAAAAAACGCAAGCCCGCTGATTTTTTGCTCTTTGGTTCTATTGGGCGCTTGTTTAAAATGACGTAAGCGTACAAAAGCTTCTAACAATTGTAGGACGATTTTTCGAGAATCCGTCAGCAGAAAATCATCAGAAGCAATGGTGTGCTCAACAGTCGGCTCCCAAACTGGTTTCGCGGGAAACGCATGCAGAAATGCCCGGGGATGTTGTTCATAGACCAAGGCTTTCGTCATATAATATGCAAAGAAACAAGCGATATCCTGAGGTGGCACATCTTGGTAAACCACAGCCAATTTCGTGCTGATGCTCAGCAAGGTCATCGTGCACAATTCTCTAGGTGTGACTAAGACCGAATGACTGGGTAAGCGCGCTATAAAGTCATAAGCATACAAAATAGTAGGAAGCACTGCTGTCGGTTCAACTTGAGTCCCTGCAAACAAGGGCTCTAAGATATCCTGCCCGATAAATTTCGCCGTCAACGGATCAAAAATGCACGTATTGCCATGGCGCAAAAATAGCGTTGCTAATCTGCGCTCTCCCCCGTCAGAATAAGGATTCCCAATAAAAATAACTTGGTGGTTTTTGTTTAACTGATGATATTTCCCATTCCAGAACATACTATGCGGTAATCCTTCAAACATAGTCCAGTTGGATTTTGCTATGGTTGCTTCATCCATCACCAATTTGGATGGTTTACGCTGCCCTTCCGCAAGCCAAGTTGAGATCTTACTTAATCCATAATGTGCGTCAGGATACCTTCGTTTCATAAACTCAGTTTTACCGCCTCCAGTTTTACCTAAAACGACGACCATCTGTTCATCCGCTAAGATGGATTCCAGTTCTTGGCCTCGCTGCGCCATCACATCGTCGACCTCTCGGTCAGAGGCTCGCTCACTCAATTTTTCCAATCCATCCCAATTTTTTTGAGAAAACTCATATAAATTTGGATGATCCAGAACAACGCCACGACGCTGCTGGCGCAACATATAACGCATGCGCTGATTCAAACGCACATAGGGCTCATTATCGGGACAATTGGCAAGTAATCGATCAACCAACTCGATCTCGGTAGGATATTTAGCATATAATGCTCGTTTTTTATCCTCTTTGTCGACCGTTTCCAAAACAACGCCCGCACAAAAATCAAATTTCGAATCGGGTGTGGTCACCAAACTTAGAAAACCAGGTAACGCATGCTGAAACAGCAAAAATGACGCAAGGCTATCGACCAATGCCTGGGTGAATTGCCCTTTCAAAACAACGTGTTTGCCTGCAGCCAAATTTGTACGTAAAAAGGATGGCGACGTTTGAAACGTATATTTTTGACTGTGATCATCATACGTAGGAACCGTTTTACCCAATAATTGGGCTGCTTCACATTCGGAAATATCTATTACAATATCCGCACTACCGAATAACGACTCTAAACTGTAATCAATATCAGTGGTTAGCGTCACTGATGCTTGGTAAGCTAGGAGTGAAAATGGCCCTTCAGACAACCTTATTTTTACGTCATATTTTAGACACTCTGCCAATAACCTTGCTTTATTTCCCAGAGAAATAGGACCTGTTTGATAGACATCTATCGTCTGACCGGCAAGTGTTTCCACCAAGCCATCCGCATAAATCATCTTAGGATCTTCTGATTCATAATGCTTAAAAAACTTAGACAAATATCGACCATTTAATAAGAATGGCGCTGTCATTGTCTCAGCATCACTCCATTCTAATGCTTGATTCAAAACTTCCCAATCATAACCAGAAGCGGCATAAGTGGTGACAATTTGTCCCGTCTCTCGATTGTGGTTCAACAGTGTTCTAGCCCAATACCATTGAAAATTAGGATCTTCAACCTCCAAATTCTTAAGAACCAGAGAGGAACCAGAGTGCAATGCGTCGGAAGAGACCCCTTCCTGCCAATGAAATTGCTCACCCATGATCCAGCGCCCATCCATGCGAGCGCGCCAATTTTCTTGACCAAAAAATTCAATGCTCGCTGTGTCTGCAGGAAGACCTTTCGGTGCTTGCGTGATCTGCGGCAATCCTTCCAGAAGCCTATCGTCAGGTAAGGGACAATGCTTACGATATTTCGGAGCAAACCGTGATAACAAATCTGCTTTGGCATACGTGTTCGGATTCTCTAAATTCATCAACACCAAGACAATCGCAGATTCTGGTATGGGCACATCTTTACCTGCTTTTCGTACCTTCGGTGGATCAAACACAGGATTAAATCGCCCGTTATCCGCCGCTTCAAAATTGTCCTGATTCACAATAATGATCGCTGGCAATTGCGAGCCCCGTGCTTTGTTTGCAAGAAAAACAACCATTTTCCCGCCAGGACCAGGTCTTATCCTCCCCACATCGCCTTCGCGTTTCATATAACGCGAGGAACAAATCAAATCTTTTGGCTCATTAGCGGGGTAAACAGGTTGTTCCTTACCCTCGCAATATTGCTCAAGGTGCAGCATCAAAGCATTCAGGGAGAGACGATTTTTCAAATACACGAGTTGATTACGCCCTTCACCTGTTGTCAAGGATTGCAAATAACTATCCAAAGTATGCGGAACGTCTTCCGTTGCACGTTGAAAATAACGGTTCATCCATTGCGTGGACTGTTGTCGATGAACAACTGCGTCTACCGCTTCAATTGGCGCAGATTGTGATGCTGGTTCCGGCTGAGATTGAGTGTCTTTTTTTACCTCAGAGCCTTTTGCGAAATAGGCTGTCGGCTCAAGCGCAATCGTGCGTTCTATACATAGTTGTTTCAGCCATATAGGGGCGTTTTCAGGGTCTGTGATGCGGATTTTTTCTAATTTAGGGGATTGACGAATGATGGCTTCGGCCGTGCTCGCACCGTGCCATTCATCAGGTTTCCGATCCCCCCAAGAACACAAATCAATTTCTTTGAAAGGAAGTTTTTCAAAATCACTTGGCCGCCATATTATTTTTCTATCCCCATCTTGTATATGATACAAAAAAGTAATCGAATCAAGATTGACCGCACAAGCCACAAAACTATTCAACCGTTCCGGAGACAACCTCCCAAACCAAGATACTTTCTTTAATTTTGGTAAAGAGATCTGCGGAAGCACTGTTCCGGGCCAAAACTCCAACGTTTCCAAATTGGGTGCCGCCTTCAAAAGTCTAGGCAGACACTTCTCCAAGCAATAGTCAATACCAGGATTAGATTGTGGAAATGCCAAATGTTTCAGACCCGGTAACGCATTGGGAGCTAAAAGAAAATCATTATACGCAGAAAAACGTGGTTTTCTAAATTCCAACTCTTGTAAGTCTGGTACGTATTCAAGCAAGGCTTGGAATGCTCCGCCAGATAATATCTCCATCGTATTCGCTTCGGACATACAGAGTTTTTTAAGCGCATGGCGTTGCTTACCCCTTGGAGAGCAATCGTCATCTGGCTTCATATAAGGTGTGACATGTAGCCTATCCAGTTTGGGATTTTGCTCCAAAATGGTGAAAATTTCTTGCGGGCTTACCCATGTGCCACTCAACGTAAACGACTCCAATGCCGTACTACCAAATCGCCAAAAGTGACATGCCCTGACCTCGTAGTTCAACGCCACACTCAAATGAACTAAATCAGTTGCATTGGGGAGTATATTTGACAAAATATACTCATTATTAGCTTTATCATTGCGCCCATGACCATGGTAGCCTGCCTCATAATGAAACATTTTTAACTTTGACCAACCAAAGTCCCCCAAAGCAGAAAGCCGACCATCGTGACCTGTCACCTTCAAGCTTTCAATTTGATTCGGTTCAGAACCAAACATCGTTCTTAAAACAGGGGTATCCAATTCATTTCCTTGTGAAATCTCAACGGTTTTCACATTTGCAACCATCACTGCTTTAGGAGCAGACGCTGCGTCTTGACCAAGCACCATGACAGCCTGACGACTACTTTCTTCAACTAAGCGCAGTGCTGGCCCTGGGGTTCCGTACCGATAACCCCCTATTTTGAGATGTCTGATTGCTGTATCAGGAATCTTATCAGTTTCCATATCCAAACCGTCTTCTACAATAGTGGCCCCTAATTGCTCGACGACATACGTTCTTTGAGCAGGGTAACGCGCCCACGTCTCTGGAAACATATCACTACTGAACACAATTTTAGAGCTAGGATCGTAGTTCTCATCTATTAAGTGATTGAGTTCAAAATAGTCCAAGCAGAGTAAATTATTCAGAGGGGTATTGAGTGGCACAATCGCTGCGGTGCGCAGCAAATCATTGTCAGATGCGACAATATGTGCTTGATAATCATCAAGCAAAAGATCTAATTTTTTCAGCGAAAAAGGGATCCATTGTCCCAGCTTGTGGTAATAAACCGGAAACTGATTGTTCAGCAAATCCCGCAAAACCATTTTCCGTTGTAATTTATGATACGGCGTCCAATTTTCTGCGCTCCAATCATTGAAAATAAGTCTTTTGGGCGATGTTTCTTCCCCAGAGGGTTGCGCATCGTAATAAACCTTTTCCTTATCTTGTAATAATTCGTCAATACAAATGTCTTCCCCATCATAAGCAAACGCAGAAGTACTGCTAGGCGCTTTGTAGTAATAATGCGCTGGATAATTAGGCATGGTAAATCCTTAGACAAATGATAAACAGCAAAAAGAGGTAGATTCTATCATAAGGATTTATTTAAGAACACTTTAAGCAATATGTGGTGTGCGATTCAATCTATAAATTAAAAGACGCACGCGTTCAGCTCAGCAGGAAAAAATCGACATAAATTTCTTTCTCCCTCAAGAAGAAGATGCCCGATTGGGCAGATGAGAGGATATCAACAACAACAAAACAACTAACCACTATAATGGTACCGAGGGTCGGACTCGAACCGACACGGTGTCACCACCACCGGATTTTGAATCCGGCGCGTCTACCAATTCCGCCACCCCGGCATAGGAATAGAGGACTATTATAACAAAGAATTTTTTTGTTTCAATCTATTTCTGATTTTGTATCAAACCAAGGCGTTACAAATCATTTAAAAAACCGCTAAAACATAGTTGATCCTGTGACCTAATGCGGTGCCACACCAGGTCGCTGCTTCACCTACGGCTTGCAAAGACGAAGATACAAAAAACGAATGATTAAATCGTCATGGCACACATCACGGCATTAGCGTACACTGGACCCGTATTCAAATTATTCACTACTTGGTTATTAAGCGCATTGAAATTGCCTGTGCCCAAATAGAAAAAGCGGTAGCCACATTCCAACGGAACTTTGCCAAAAAATTGTTTGAACTTGACGCCTACACCTACCGTTGCAGCAAAGGTTGTTGTGGTTGTGCCTGTAAAAATTTGATCAGGAATCGTATCTGCACCCAGTGACTGTTCTTGGAAATTCCCTGTGGTCATAAAATTCGGCCCTATTCCCAAATCTAGCGTAAGATTATGATTAGGTGATGGCGTTTGAAAGGTGGATTTGGCCATCACATACAATGGGTAATTCGTTACGTTATAACCGTATGCCAAATTCGTGAATAAATTTTCTTGGGTCACTGTACCCCCTACAGAGGTTTTGCCCAAAAAGAACCAGTTGATACCATAGCTCATATTAACTTTCTGAATATCTGGCCCAGATACGTAATATCCCACCCCAACCACACCACTCCCACGATTGCCATTGCTACCATCAAAATCATCGCCGATCAATCCACTAATATTGATGTGTTCAGCATTGTTAATTATCCCCCAGTACCCACCTAATTGCAGCGTCCCATGGCCATGCGTCAGTTCGTGCTTAATATCATAAGACCATGCACTGGTTGTGTTGGTGCATAACGTCATAGTAGTAGTCATCATCACAAGAATAGCTTTATTTATGTGCATGTTATCAATCCTATTTGAGTTATATGTTTACACCTCAGAAATCAAGCTCGTCGCTCGATAAGCCTTTACTTCATTGCCCATCGTATTTTTAGTAAAATGTTTCACTAATATTTCCACAATACGTGGCGCAGCTTTACCATCCCCATAAGGACTCACTGCTTGACTCATTTGTTGATAATACCCTTGGTTTTTCAATAGACGAGTCATTTCATACACTATTTTTTCCACATCCGTGCCAACCAGCTTCACCGTACCCGCTTCCAGTGCCTCAGGCCGATCGGTCTTATCCCTCATCAACAATACAGGTTTGTCCAACGAAGGCGCCTCTTCTTGAATGCCGCCAGAATCAGTAATGACCAAATAGCTGGTTTGCATTAAATAAATGAAGGATAAATAATCAGTAGGTTCGATCAGAAAAATATTCTTCACATCCCCTAAATTAGCATGCACCGGTTGATGTACGTTGGGATCAAGCGCAACAGGATACACAATATCTATCTCTGGAAACCGCTGCGCGATTTCGCGCAAAGCCTGGCAAATATTTTGCAATCCTTGGCCCAAATTTTCACGACGTTGGGCTGTGACCAAAATTATTTTGTGCATGGGATTCAGATAAGAAAAACGTTGTCGCAATTGCACATGTACAGAAGAATGTTGCCGAATATAAGATAAGGTATCGAATAACGAATCAATCGCAGTACTACCCGACACATAAATAGCATCACTCGCAATGCCTTCTCGTAATAAATTCTGGCGAGCTAAAAAAGTTGGCGCAAAATGCACATTGGCTACATCCCCTAGTAATTTTCTATTCGTCTCTTCTGGCCAAGACCAATCATGATCTTTGGTCCGAAATCCGGCTTCAATGTGTACAATCGGGATATGAAAATAATGTGCAGAGATTGCAGCAGTCACTGTCGTGGCGGTATCGCCATGCACTAATACATAATCAGGTCGATACTGTTCAAAAAATTCCGTTAATTTCAGCAATATTTTTGCCGTAAGACGTGCAACATCTTGATGGGTCACCAAGACATCCCAGTTGTAATCCGGTGTGATTTGAAAGAGATCGAAGATCGATTGCATCCTATCCAGATGATGGCTAATGACGCAAACTTGATTGTTAAACCTCGGATCATGTGCCAAACGCTTGATGACAGGCGCCATCCTGATAGCTTCGGGACAAGTACCAAAAATACATAGCGTATTTATTTTCATATGAAAATCCATTTTCAAGCTAAATATCCCTATCTATTCACAATAGCCAATATCTAAGAATCAGGCAAGTATTTTTGTCTTTGCGACCAAAGTGACATCTGGGATTCAGGGATTCAGGGATTCATGATAGGATACTTGCCGTAGACCACCCTGCTTTCAAATTACCTCACCATCATGATAAAACAGGATGACTCATCCCGTAATCCCATACCAAAACTTGCAATAGAAAAGGTATATGGATCTTGCAGACACACTGTATGATACCGTGCTTTGCAGTGATCCATCACTGGCATGATGACGACAGTCATCACAACTAGGGTCACCATGCTCATCAGTATGGATTGATGGTAGTTCGGCCGGCGTGACAACAGGCGACGTACGCCGGTCATCAGTGGATAGACCATCAAAAACCCCACCACACCAGGCCAGTACGCTGGGCGCACAAAGATAAGATAGCTTAACTCAGCACCGGTGATCAGTCCCAAGAGAATGGTGCACACCCACCTCAAAGTCATCCCAAATTCCAACGTCTCATCAGTGGCCCAGGCAAAAAGGGAAAAGCCAATCAACAACAAATCCATCCCGAACACATCAGTCAATGGTGCCGTTGTGTGCATCACCAGGGCCGGATATGCTGCTAGTGCTAAAAATAACAAAGAAAAATAAACGGAAGATGTCGTAAACAGCCCGCATTTTACGCAAACAAAACACACCCACAGTGCGGTAAGTTCATAGACAAGAAACAAAGTCAGGCAGATATGATTCACTTTGGAAAGTAAGCTGCTATTGCTATCTAAATATAAAAACAAATAATCGAATAAGGGAAATCCGAGGGTTCTCTCGCCTACATAATGCAACGCTTCGCGAAACGTTGTAAATTGATGGGCGATTTCCATGTAACTCAAGGCGTCCCCACACAACCGAAATTCTACAGGAATATGGTCTTTTACAACATCAGGAATCTTTCGTTTCAATATTTTTTGAATGCGCCGCCCAACTATTGCTGTTTTAAGCAACAAATTAATTGTTGCAGGATACTGCATATCTGGGGCTTGGATGGTTGAATCAATATCAACATGTTCAGGCTTGGCAAAACCTTTTCGTGCCGCAAGCCGTGTAATTTCCTTGCTTAACGCGCATTGAGTTTCAGGAGACAGGCGTGAGCGAAATTCTTCTATTTTTGTATGATCAGGCACTGACCAATTATGCACGAACAATTTGCCACAAAATATAGCATAAACAGCATTGTCCCGTACTTGACGCTCAATTCCTCTGTCTGTTTCGTTCAAAAGTTGCTGAAGCAAGTAGATACCCAAATGGGTACGCAATTTCAGCTTTCGTCCTAACCACGATTTTAATTTGCTCGTTGATTTTTTTAAATCAGGCATAATGAGCTTACTTAATTGTCCCCAATCGATGGTATTCATTAGTTTCATCAACGGATTACAAGGCGTAACGTCAATAACAACCGATACGACTTTTGAAAGCTTACAATCCATCCCTGAATTACAGATACTCACTTTCTGCTCATCCTTGTGCCATTTTATGGATGGAGAATTATCTGATTCGCAAATAACGAAGTAAACCATAAAGAAAGTATTGAATAGATGTATGTGAGCGATTGCGACCTAGACAAATAATTGTTGCGGACAAATAATTTGACTGCCAACAAATTATTTGATAAAATTTAGCGCTATTTTATTAAAATAAGCGCTTTAATTATGAAAAAAACTCTTTTATCTACTTTATTTTTATTGCCTTTTTGTTTTTCTGCGCACGCTTTCAATGAAACCACCATGCCAGATAAATTTTCTATAAAAAATTGTAACAATGTTAGTAATTGCTCTTTTATCATGGCTTATGGGAATAAGCAGGCGGAGTTGTCTTATGCTCATCATAAAATTGATGGCCTCTTTAGAGCTTTATTGTACCCATTTTGGTCGTATAGCTGTTGATGATGACATCCTATCTTCGCAGAGTAAACAAATGTTAAATGATAAATTGGCCGCCATTGCAGCAGCTACGCCAAGATTAACTATGAATGATTCTACGTTAAGTTCACAAGAGATTATCGAAGCAAGTAATCTCTTAGCACAGCATTATCAGCAAAGCTTCGGAGAAAGTTACTTTGAGGAGGATACGCCGTTCAGCCAATTAGAAAAGCTCACTCGACTCATTGATTTGGGCAAAGACTTGATTTCCTCTCAAACTGTAAGTGTTCAAGAAGAGCAAGCAATTTTGCAATATCTTCTACAAGAGCTAAAAAAATAAAACTCTCGATAGCATTTTAGGGTCTGTTGACAATTCGCTTGCTGACCCTAAAACCTCTATTTCGCGCCAGCGACTATTTATCCTCTTGCTATATCCGTCAAAACACACTATATTGTGTTTAATAGTTATTAATTATCTATATATAGTGTTTTACACTTATACACCACTTTGGAGAAAACATGTCAATAATGTTAGAAGCTGAGCCTGCTACGTCCATACCTGTGAATCAATTTGAGCTCCAAGCCAATGCCCCAGGTATCTTGAGAACCATCAAGCGTAATGGCAAAGTGGTCTCCTACGATGAAAATAAAATCGCCGTCGCACTCACCAAAGCGTTCATTGCTATCGAAGGCCCCAATGCGGTGGCCTCGAATCGCATTCGCGAACAAATCGAAGCACTCACTCAACAAGTGACCAGTGCGTTCAAGCGCCGACTACCCACAGGTGGCAGCATCTATATTGAAGACATTCAAGACCAAGTAGAATTAGCATTGATGCGCGGTGGCCATAATAAAGTTGCCCGCTCCTATGTGTTGTACCGCGATGAACGCCGCAAAGCACGCGAACTGTCTATCCAAAAACCCAGCAAAGATACACATATCAAATATATCACTTTGCCAAATGGGACAATCCAGCCTTTGGATATGGAGCGAGTGGATGTCATTGTGAATGAAGCTTGTCGCGATTTAACCCAAGTCAAATCAGAACCTATTATCAAAGATGCTTTGCGTAATTTGTACCAACAAGCTAGTTTGGCGGATGTCCACAAAGTCTTAATTATGGCTGCACGTGCGCTGATTGAAACCGAACCCAATTACACTTATGTTAGCGCGCGCCTATTACTAGATAGTTTACGCAGTGAAGCCCTGACCCATTTAGCGCTACAGAATGAAGCCACTTTTGATGAAATGACACAACTGTACCCTACTTATTTCAAAGCTTATATTGCGAATGGGATTGACCAAGGGATCCTGGATCCTAAATTGGCCGAATTTGATCTGGAAAAATTGGGCAAAGCATTGCTGCCAATGCGCGATATGCAATTTACCTATTTGAGTTTACAAACTTTATACGACCGCTATTTTATTCATCAAGACGGCATCCGCTATGAATTACCCCAAGCATTTTTCATGCGCGTGGCAATGGGGCTAGCGACACGTGAACAAGATAAAAATGAGAAAGCCATCGAATTTTATACCTTATTATCATCGTTTGACTACATGTCATCTACCCCTACTCTCTTTAATTCTGGTACAGTTCGTCCGCAACTTTCTAGTTGTTATCTCACGACCATACCTGATCATTTAGACGGCATATACTCCGCCTTAAAAGACAATGCGCTGCTTTCAAAATTTGCTGGTGGACTAGGTAATGACTGGACGCCCGTACGCGCTATGGGTTCACACATCAAAGGGACCAACGGAAAATCACAAGGTGTCGTGCCCTTTCTCAATGTGGCTGATGCAACAGCTGTTGCCGTCAATCAAGGTGGCAAACGCAAAGGCGCCGTTTGTGCTTATTTAGAATGCTGGCATTTAGACGTAGAAGAGTTTCTAGAATTACGTAAAAATACAGGGGATGATCGCCGCCGCACACATGATATGAACACAGCACTCTGGATTCCTGATTTGTTCATGAAACGTGTTTTCGCAGACGGCGATTGGACATTGTTTTCTCCAAACGATGTACTAGAACTCCATGACTGTTATGGTAAAACGTTTGAATCAGCTTATATGGGCTATGAAGAAGCCATTCGCTTAGGCCAAATCAAACATTATAAAACTGTTTCTGCTACCAAACTATGGCGCAAAATGCTCTCCATGTTATTTGAAACAGGGCATCCATGGCTCACATTCAAAGATGCGTGTAATCTACGTTCGCCACAACAACATGCGGGCGTCATTCATAGCTCTAATCTGTGCACAGAAATCACGCTGAATACTTCGGCAGATGAAATCGCGGTATGTAATCTGGGATCCATTAATTTACCTGCGCACATCGTGAATGGCAGCTTAGATACACAAAAATTACGCCGCACGATCACGACTGCGCTACGCATGCTCGATAATGTCATTGACATCAATTATTATTCCGTGCCACAAGCACGTAATTCTAATCTCAAGCATCGACCTGTTGGCCTGGGTTTGATGGGCTTTCAAGATGCCCTATATGCGCTTAAAATGGATTATGCTTCGCCCCAGGCTGTAGAGTTCGCCGATACGTCTATGGAGTTAATCTCTTATTATGCCATCGAAGCGTCTTCTGCTTTGGCCAAAGAGCGTGGGTTATACCCCAGTTATGAGAATTCATTATGGAGCAAAGGCATTTTACCTATTGACTCCATCAATCTCTTACAACAAGCACGCGGCAAGTTTCTTGAACAAGATCGTGCACAACGCTTAGATTGGGAAGCATTACGCGTCACAGTACGTACGCAAGGCATGCGCAACTCCAACGTGATGGCCATTGCACCTACTGCAACCATTTCAAATATTTGCGGTGTCTCACAATCGATTGAGCCTACTTATCAAAATCTGTATGTCAAATCGAATTTGTCTGGAGAATTTACCGTCATCAACCCTTATTTGGTTAACGATCTCAAAGCTCTGCAACTGTGGGATGAGGTCATGGTGAATGATCTCAAATATTTTGATGGTAGCGTCCAACCCATCAATCGTATTCCAGATGAGCTCAAACGCCGTTATGCGACTTCATTTGAAATAGATCCAATTTGGTTAGTAGAAGCAGGCTCACGCCGCCAAAAATGGATTGATCAAGCACAATCTTTGAATATATATATGGCCAAACCTTCCGGTAAAAAACTCGATGAATTATATCGACAAGCATGGTTACGTGGTTTAAAAACCACCTATTATTTGCGAAGTACCGGCGCATCAAACGCAGAAAAATCTACCATCACGGACGGGGCTTTGAATGCGGTGAGGTCTGACACAACAGTCGAACCTAAGGTTTGCTCCATCCTAGATCCAGATTGTGAGGCATGCCAATAGGAGCGTATCACCACGGAACATTCACCAAGATTCAGTACAATAAATTCAGAATGGTAAAGCGGACACAGAAGTGCAACGATGTGTCCGCCAAAATAATCAATACAGGGACTGTCGACAATTCGCTAGCTTGCGCCCAAAAACGCTGATTTTCGAGCATCAGAGCACAGAAAATCGGGGTTTTTTAGCCAAGATAGTAGCATTATCGACAGTCCCGCAATATTCAGGAGAAACTATGAGTGACCTCGTCGCAGAAAGCAGACATACCGCTGTCCACCTTACTGGCCTTGAAGACATTGAAATGGGGGCAGATCGTATTCATGTGGATGATAAAAAAATCATCAACTGTCGCGCTGATCTCAATCAGCTCGTCCCTTTTAAATATACTTGGGCTTGGGACAAATATTTAACCGCATGTGCCAATCATTGGATGCCCAATGAAATCAGCATGAGTGCTGATTTGGCTTTGTGGCGTGATCCCAACGGTTTGAGCGAAGATGAACGTTTGATTATTTTGCGGAATTTAGGCTTTTTTTCTACAGCAGACTCTCTGGTAGCCAACAATCTGGTTTTAGCTGTGTATCGACACATCACAAATCCAGAATGCCGCCAATACCTGCTGCGCCAAGCCTTCGAAGAAGCGCTGCATACACATGCTTACCAATATATCATAGAAAGTTTGAGTTTAGACGAAGCGGCTGTATTCAATATGTATCGAGAAATTCCATCTGTCGCCAGCAAAGCAGTTTGGGCTTTACCCTTTACTCACAGCTTGTGTGATCCTAATTTTCATACCGGCACACCTGAGGCGGATCAACGTCTGTTAAGAGACTTGATTGCTTTTTACGTCATCTTTGAAGGTATTTTCTTCTATGTCGGCTTTACGCAAATCTTATCCATGGGCCGTCGCAATAAAATGGTAGGCACTTCAGAGCAATTTCAATATATTCTGCGTGATGAATCGATGCATATGAATTTCGGTATCGATGTGATCAATCAAATTAAAATTGAAAATCCTCATTTATGGACCAATGAATTCAAACAAGAAATCATTAAGCTCATTCGAGAAGGCGTAGCCTTGGAATACCAATATGCACGCGATACCATGCCACATGGTATTTTAGGCATGAATGCCGAGATGTTCGAAGAATATATTTATTTCATCGCTAATCGTCGGCTGAATCAAATTGGATTACCAGAACAATACCCTGGTGCCGAAAATCCATTCCCCTGGATGAGTGAAATGTTAGATCTCAAAAAAGAGAAAAATTTCTTTGAAACACGTGTCATTGAGTATCAAGCCGGCGGCACACTCAGCTGGGAAGACGAATAAGGATCGCGGCCGAGATCCTAAGGTATCTTGTTAAATACGCCGTGCCCGTCGCACCATCCGCCCTTCGGGCACCTTCTCCCACAGGGTAGCCCTTTGGGCTGAAGATGCCCAGAGGGCGGATGAGCGTTTCAAACAGCTTTTAAAATATCAAAAATTCTGCACAACTCGATAATAAATCGGTCTAATATGCGCGCCATACCCCTGACTTTGTGCCCAGATCTTTTTTATCGGAGAGAGCGGCTCTGTGGGAGTAGTATCAAAGACATCGGGAATCAGCCCAATAAAAACAATCGTTTTATTCTTCAGATCATAATCAGCCCATAGATCAAACATCAATCCACTCATACCAAATTCAGCGGGACTGTTAATGAGGTAGGGTTTGCGTTGCGCGTGAGATTGTGTTTGCTTTGCTTGATAGAAAGCCAACTCACTAGCAATAGTATAACGCTCTAACGGAATGAATATGACTTCTTTCCCAGAGTTTTTAGCCTCTTCTGTGGCAATTTGATAAAAATCTTGTGTCAACTTTTCCCAAGAAATCATTTTACCTAATAACACATAATTTAGAAAAACAGGTTGCCCAAACGTAGTGCAAAAAAACAGGACGCTATAAGCAAAAATCAGAATATAACCCGTTTTGAGCCATTGCCGAACCCAAGATTCTTGATGGGCCATACACAGCGCCAACCATGGAATCAATGCTAGCAAACCTGGACCAATCCAGTTCCATTTGGTACCATGGGTGAGACTGACTGCACCAAAAAAAAGCAGGGGTACCAGCGTATAGCACTGCATGAACCATTGACTCGCTGGATCCAGCTGAAACCGCTCATTTTTTTTAAAAAAACGACCCAACCCTAAGATTCCGATAGGTGTTAAAAACAGAACAAGTAATCCCAATACCTCATGTAAAGAAAAATAGATGCGGGATTGATGAAAACGACGAGTACTTTGAAAGGTAAATGACAGCCACTCGTGAGTAGCGTTCCAATAAATCACCGGTGAAAATAATAACAAAATGA
The DNA here is from genome assembly GCA_945878975.1 of Legionella genomosp. 1. Taxonomy (GTDB): domain Bacteria; phylum Pseudomonadota; class Gammaproteobacteria; order Legionellales; family Legionellaceae. The sequence goes on along the minus strand of CAMCUM010000045.1, from coordinate 1,275 downwards.
TGCCGGCAGCAAGATAAAGTTCTTTGCGTCCTAGCCAACGCCGCGTATTCGCGGAGGTTAATAAATAAAGAGCGGTCGTCCCTATCACCAAAACCATCGTATATTTCGACAAGCAGCCCAGCCCCACTGCCACACCAGCCCAGTACCACATTGAGCGTTGCCCCAAACAGATGGCACGATACAAATAATACAACGCGGCTGACCACGCTGCGATCAAAGGTAAATCTGGCGTCATCACTGCAGACGATAGAAAAAAGAAAGGTAAAATCGACAATAATAATACTGCAAACCGACCCGAACCTATTTGAATAAGTTCACACCACCGATAGCTATAATACGTGGCGATCCCCCAACACAAAATGGCCGGACAACGCACTGCAAATTCATGGGTACCAAAGAGCATGATAAACAACTTGATAAGCACAGCCACCATCGGCGGATGATCAAGATAACCAAAATCAAGATGCGTAGCATAGTTCCAGTAATACGCTTCTTCAGCCAACAAATCATATTGACCTATAAAAAACAGGCGCAATAAAAGAGAGACCGCAACGACGGTATATACATACCCAGTAAGCTTAGATGAAACAGATTGCATATCAGAAACTTGAACTTGTTTAAAAAAAAGTAATGATACCATGCTTTTTTATAAGATAAGAATTATCGTCACATACTAGGCCCATGCTTGTTGCCCTGCTCTTCCTCTTCGGCTTTTTCTGTTTTGACCTTTTCGATATGCTTTGATGCCACCTTCGCTCCCTCCATAATTTGCTCAGGTGGGATGGGCGTACCGGCCATAGCTGTCATGCCACTTGCGACATTCGCGATAATAGGATTTTGTAAAGCCGCTGCAACAAACCCAGCACCTGGCATGTTAGCAAGTTGATCTGCTTGTTCTTTCATTTCGGGCGGTATCTCTGCTTCCACTGTACAACCTCGTAATCGAAATAGATAGAACCTTCATAATATACCCATCCCATAACCAGCTGCAAGGCCTCATATTTGACTTAAAAAAATTTACATCGCCACATTATTGCACTATCAGTTTGTAAGGGGACATAACGATAGCATGGCTATTTATAGACGACTGGAAAGAGTACTAATTTTCATAACATTCTCAACAAACCTTAGGGCCTGTTTACAATTCATCCCCGACGCCTACGTGCCGCGGCTTGTCCGCGGCATCCAGGAGATGGTCAAATTACAACTGAGCCAATTTAATTGCTCATTCAATTGATAAATAAGAACAAACTCGTAATATAACGATTCTAACGT
>CAMCUM010000044.1 GCA_945878975.1 Legionella genomosp. 1 | reverse complement strand
TGAGAGCATATTTTTTATTTATTTTTCAGGAATATGAGTAAAAATGATAAATTCAACTTGAAACTGACCGTTTTTGTTTTATTTTAGCTAAAAAGAGACCGATTAACGGACGAACCAGCATTGATCACTTTTTTGCCGATCAATTTAGGGCTCTAGAGTTGAATTGTCAACAAGCCCTAGTATAGTGTATGATTCCTTTCATTTTGGACATCATTATGAACGCGACTCCCTCCATCTCAGCTTGTTTATCTGGAAAAATTCCTGTCAATGATCAGGTGACCATTCAAGGTTGGGTCAAGACGCGCCGTGACTCTAAAGCGGGTATTTCATTTATCACCGTGCATGATGGTTCCTGCCATGCCAGTATTCAAGTCGTCATCCAGTCTTCTTTAAACAATTACTCAAACGAAATCTTACATTTGACTGCTGGTTGTTCCATTCGCGCTTCTGGGCGTTTGGTCGCTTCCCAAGGACAGGGACAGCAGTATGAAATACAAGGTGAACAAGTCGAAGTACTTGGTTGGGTAGATAATCCCGATACCTATCCAATTTCTGCTAAACGCCATACTTTAGAGTATTTACGCGATGTGGCACATTTACGCCCCAGAACCAACACGATTGGCGCGGTGGCACGTGTTCGTCATTGTCTCTCGCATGCTATTCATCAATTTTTACACCAGCGGGGATATCTCTGGGTTCACACGCCCATTATTACGGCAAGTGACTGTGAAGGCGCTGGAGAATTATTTCGAATCAGTACATTGGATATGCTGCATGCACCCAAAAATGCTTTGGGAGAAATAGATTATAACCAAGACTTTTTCGGACGCGAAACATTTTTAACGGTATCCGGTCAATTGAACGCAGAGGCTTATTGTTTGGCACTATCCAAAGTGTACACTTTTGGGCCCACATTTCGCGCTGAAAACTCCAATACATCACGCCATTTGGCCGAATTCTGGATGGTCGAACCTGAATTAGCATTTGCTGATTTGGCAGACATCTGTCAGCTCAGTATCGATTTTCTTCAGTTTTTATGTCAAACCGTTTTAAACGAGCGCATGGATGATCTCACCTTTTTTAATCAATTTATCGATCCTGGGTTATTAGACCGTTTACATACTTTGGCCCATGCTGATTTTGAGATCATGACCTATTCAGAAGCCGTACACCAATTGCAAAAATCGCAACAAAAATTTGAATTTCCAGTCCAATGGGGCTTAGATTTACAATCAGAGCATGAGCGCTATTTAGCAGAGACCTTGTGTAAAAAGCCGGTCATTCTCACGAATTATCCAGCCAGCATCAAAAGTTTTTACATGCGTCTCAATGACGATGAAAAAACAGTGGCTGCGATGGATGTATTAGTGCCAGGGATTGGGGAAATCATTGGCGGAAGTCAACGTGAAGAACGTTTGACCGTCCTAGACCAACGCATGGATGACAGTAATCTCAATAAAGAGACCTACCAATGGTACCGGGATTTACGCCGCTACGGCACAGTTCCCCATGCCGGCTTCGGCTTAGGCCTCGAGCGTCTGGTCTCTTATGTCACGGGTGTCAACAATATTCGAGACGTTATCCCGTTTCCAAGAACACCAGGGCATGCAGAATTCTAGTACCATTAGGACAAGGACTTTCGTGACAAATGGTCACTAATCCCAATATACCCTTTTATGTTTTTATGCTATCGTTTTTTGCGTAAGTCCTGGCCTGTTGTGGCTGGATTGTTAACATCATAGGAATATTTATGCAGCTAAAATCTGATATCCGTGGACATCCTTTATACCCATACGCAGAATTTGCCATCCATACCATTCAACATCGATTTCCGCATGGTGCCGGGGACCAAATGTCTGAGGAACATCTGCCAACAAAAGCGGAGCTTGAGAACAATCTCAAAAAATTTACTGCCTTTTCTGGTTTATCGCAGCCAAATAGCCAAGTCTACACTCATTTGCTTACTGATCTCACCTCTGGCAACGCTGATATTTTGAGCTGCTACGCTTTGGGCAGCCTACGCAGACAATTTCCCCAAAATAAAGCTTTATTTAATCTGATTTATATCCATCAAACTATCCCTGGGATGGTCACTATGAACACACATGTTCTGTTAGTGATTGGCGCATGTGGAGATGTCTGTTCCGAAACGCTATTCACGGATAACCCAAATGCCCTGATATGCGACTTGTCGTCAAATGATATCTATTTTGTCAGTGATTTTCATAAACGACAAATCGAAGCAGCCACCCTTCATTTATGGTTTCTACTTTATCATCTCCCAACCTTATGTTTAGAGGGCCTTTCTTTGCACTCAGTCAAACCTCTCCGTGGCGAACTCTCCATTCATCCTATTAAGAAAGTCGAGCGTTTCTACCAAATTTTAGAAGAGACTGTACAAATCGACCAACGCAGAGCTAACAGAAAATTGTCAGCGATAGAATGTTCTGATGAAGCCAAACATCTTCCTCATCAAAGTATCTTTGCTGTGTCACCTGCGCAACAGCAAGAAATTTGGGAAAATGATCATCCCGCAATTATCGGATATGTAAGGGACACGGAAGGCGTGTGTCACACGATTCACAGACTTACTGACACAAAACACTATGCATTTTGGAATGAGCAAACCCATACACCAACCCCCATCACATTTCGGAAAGAGGGTGATCAACATCTATCAAATATGGGTCCACTTTCTAGGGTTCGTCCACGATCAGAACCTGCCGAACCAAAAATGATATGAAGAATGATGGTGAACACAACGCTAGCAACGTGTCCACCAAAAATATTAAGGGGTGTTTGCAATTGGACTCACGAGCCAAAAATAGAGATAATTTAACGTAAATTAGCTTGGCTTTCGTCCATGATACCCGTTGTAAACACGCCCTATGCAACCAATTCAAACAATTGATACCCGACGATAGCCGATAATACCAAAACGCCCGAAATTTCTAGAAATTTTACAAAAAATTGTTCTATATGTTCATGGTATACATGATCATTGGCAGAAAGATCTGCTTCTACTAGAATAGGCGTAGGAGTACCTTCCAATAAAGGATGTTCAAATGCTGGCGCTTCACCATAAAATCCAGCCCACCATCCCTCAATCCAGTGATCGCTTTCAACAGAACCTGGCTTAAAAGGATTGCTTTCCTCAGCCAACTCGGCAGTAGCGCATTCATAGCCATACCAATACGATTCTTCAATACTTGCATGCTTCATGTAAAAACGTAATTGGATATCTGGTAGTAATTTCATTGTGTCTTCCATTTTATTAACCCCTTTGCAGTCAAATAGCACATTCATCCTTGAATTTTACCCATCCACTACATCCGATTACCATATCGATGATGGGCAAACCACTCTATAAAAAAAATATCGATCTTGATAAATTTTTAACATCATATATTGGGTATAGAATACATATTTCGCTTTGTCCAATTTCAAGATCAAATTAGTACCGAAAGATCAATAGGCAATGCACAGACTTATCCACAGAATCTGTGGATTAAAATGCTATTTTTATGATATAAAACAACTCAACGTGGTGTTTTTTTGTATTAAAATTCTTGTTTTGATCATAAAAACTTGGTGAATTAAGAAATAGATCACACGATATTAAGACATAGATCGGGCGTTTTTAAGTAAAGGATCGGATCAAGATAAGAGATTATTTTTAGTGGGAGGCATCATTTGAAATACTAAAACATTCACTATTTGATGCGGGGGATCTTAGGGTCTGTTGACAATTGATCTAACGAAGCCCTACGTCCGGCGGCTTGTCCGCGGGATCCAGGAATCTTGAACAATGCTAAAACTGATTGCACTGATAAAGATCGAATTGGATCCCGCGGACAAGCCGCGGGACGTAGGGCTCTGAATTGTCAACAGACCCTAGTTAAACAAAAGATCTATACAAGTTTCTACGGAGCCAAACGTTGCATCTGCCAGTGATCCCCATTCTTTGTATAGCAGATGCGATCATGCAAGCGGCTATCGCGTCCTTGCCAAAATTCTATTTGGCTTGGTACCACTGCATAACCTCCCCAAGACTCAGGCCTTACAATGTCTTTATCGCTATATTCTGCACACACGCGTAGATAAGCAGCGTCTAATTCTGCACGGCTTGCAATGACAGTACTTTGTAGTGAGGCAATACCAGAAAGTTGACTCTCTCTAGGGCGTGAGTAAAAATATTCGTCTGAATCCTCTGCACTGAGGCGATGAACCAATCCCCTTATTCGCACTTGTCGCGACTGATGCGACCAATAAAAATTCAGTGCAACCTTGGGATTACTCGCCATTTGCAAGCCTTTTTCGCTTGTATAGTGGCTATAAAAAACAAATTCCCCAGCCATCAATTCCTTCAACAACACCACTCTGGAATCAGGATGATCGAGCAGATCCACAGTCGAAAGCACCATGGCATTACACGTTTTGGGATCCGATTGGGCGTTCTGATCAAACCAAACCTTAAATTGTTCAAAAGGATCAGGATGCATAGCCTCTTCAAGCAATGCAACTGCCCCATATTCTTCACGAGTTTGCGGCAGCGCATTGATTGATTTCATTTGGAATTCCCTACCAGCCCATACGTTCTGCTACGGCTTGCCCAAGATTGGCAGGTGAATTAACCGTCATCACCCCTGCCGCTTGTAAGGCAGAGAATTTATCTGCCGCCGTTCCTTTTCCACCGGAAATGATCGCACCAGCATGGCCCATCCGCTTGCCCTCAGGCGCTGTCACACCAGCAATATAGGCTACAACAGGTTTAGAAACATTGGAGCGAATGAATTCAGCTGCTTCTTCTTCCGCAGTCCCGCCAATTTCACCCACTAAAATGATGACTTCTGTTGACGGATCTTTTTCAAACAACGTCAGAATATCGATAAAGTTACTGCCTGGTATCGGATCGCCACCAATGCCTACACAAGTACTCTGTCCAAACCCTTTGTCTGTCGTTTGCTTCACTGCTTCATACGTTAAAGTTCCAGAGCGTGATACAATCCCTACTCGACCAGGCAGATGAATAGAACCTGGCATGATACCAATTTTACATTGACCAGGTGTGATAACCCCAGGACAATTAGGACCGATCAAACGACTATGAGTATTTTGTTCCAAATACAATTTTACTTCTAACATATCCAAAACTGGGATGCCTTCAGTAATACATACGATCAATTCGATTCCAGCTTCTGCAGCTTCAATTATTGAATCTTTACAAAATGGCGCAGGGACATAAATCACCGAAGCAGTAGCTTGCGTCGCTTCTACCGCATCACGAACGGTGTCAAATACAGGTAAAGACAAATGCGTTTGCCCACCCTTGCCAGGCGTCACACCGCCCACCATTTTAGTCCCATAAGCAATAGCTTGCTCAGTATGAAACGTACCTTGATTGCCAGTAAATCCCTGACAAATCACACGGGTATTTTTATCAATTAATATACTCATTCAAACCTCTTAATTCAAAATTTGCAATATGCGCGATTGTTCGGTCAAACCCATAACCACCCAGTTAAGAGCAAATATCTGTCTTTGCGAGGAGCACAGCGACGAAGCAATCCAGCATCCTTCTTATGAGCTAAGGTCACTGGATTGCTTCGCTAGGCTCGCAAATACGACCATTTTTTAAATCTATTTCCCTACCTAGGTGATTGTTAAAAAACGAACCAGAAATAACGCTATTTCACCGCCGCAACGATTTTCTGTGCTGCATCAGTCAAGCCATCTGCCGCTATCACGTTCAATCCACTTTTATTTAAAATCTCGGCACCCAATTTGGCATTATTTCCTTCCAAACGTACCACCACAGGGATTTTCAACTGCACTTCTTTCACCGCCGCCAAAATACCTTCTGCAATCAGGTCGCAGCGTACGATACCGCCAAAAATATTCACTAAGATGCCTTTGACTTTCTCATCTGATAAAATAATTTTAAACGCTTCCGTCACACGTTCTTTGGTAGCACCACCACCCACATCTAAGAAGTTGGCTGGCTCACCACCGCACAATTTGATTACGTCCATAGTCGCCATGGCCAAACCTGCCCCATTGACCATACAACCGATTTCACCATCCAAAGGAATATAATTTAATTCAAAATCATGTGCGCGATTTTCTCTTTCGTCTTCTTGCGAAGCATCCCGCATGGCTTTCAAATCAGGATGACGGTACATGGCATTGTCATCAATGCTTATCTTACCGTCCAAGCAGATCAACTGTCCTGCTTTGGTCACCACTAAAGGATTGATTTCCAACAAAGCCAAATCATTTTCTACAAACATACGTCCTAAGCCAGTCATCAATTGGGCCAATTGGTTGATTTGAGGGCCAACCAAGCCAAGTTTAAAGGCTATTTCGCGACATTGATAAGGCATAATCCCCACCAACGGATCCATGGTAACCGTCAGAATTTTTTCTGGTGTTTGCGCCGCAACGGTTTCGATCTCCATGCCACCTTCGGTAGAAGCCATAAACACCACGCGCCGCTGCGCACGGTCGACCACAGCACCTAGATATAATTCACGGTCAATCTCACTCGTCTCTTCAACCAAGACCAGATTGACAGGTTGCCCCTGTGCATCTGTTTGGTGGGTTACTAAGCGTGTCCCTAAGATTTTTTTGACATATTCTGCCAATTCTTCTTTGGTTTTGACCAATTTGACGCCGCCAGCTTTTCCACGCCCACCCGCATGTACTTGAGCTTTCACAACCCAAGAAGGCGTCGACAATTGTTGACTCGCTGCGACCGCTTCTTCAACATTAAAAGCAATCAAGCCTCGCGGTACAGGTAATTTGTATTTCGCCAATAAGGATTTGGCTTGGTATTCATGTAAATTCATCAGTATATCCTAACTAAACATTAAGTAATAAACGCGCAGGATCTTCTAGTAGTTCTTTGACAGACACTAAAAATTGCACAGAATCTTTGCCATCTATCAATCTATGATCATAGGACAAAGCAAGATACATCATCGGCCGAATCACAATTTGACCTTTTTCTACTACCGCTCGCTCTTGAATTTTATGCATCCCTAAAATAGCGGTTTGTGGCGGATTGATGATAGGAGTCGACAACAAGGAACCAAACACCCCACCATTGGTAATCGTGAACGTGCCACCTTGCAATTCTTCCAGCGCCAATTTACCAGTTCGAGCTCGTGCAGCGCAATCAGAGATAGTATGTTCAATATCTGCCAAACTCAATTGATCCGCATCGCGTACCACCGGCACGACCAAACCACGCTCCGTCGTGACTGCAATCCCGATATCATAATACCCATGATAAAGGATATCTTGACCATCAATCGATGCATTCACCACTGGAAACCGTTTTAAAGACTCTACTACGGCTTTGGTGAAAAATGACATGAAACCCAGTTTGACTCCAAATTTCTTTTCAAAGCCATCCTTATACTGCGCACGCAAATCCATGACTGCTTGCATATTTACTTCATTGAACGTAGTCAACATCGCAGCAGTCTGTTGCGCTGCAACCAATCGTTCTGCAACCTTTGCTCGCAAACGGCTCATTGGTACACGGCGTTCTTCGCGACTACCCACAGTCTGTACGGCACCACTAGTCGCAGATTTCTCACGCTGCGTAGAGATAAACCCGTGGACATCTTCTTTGGTAACACGGCCGTCTTTGCCAGAACCCGAAATAGCAGTTGGCGCAAGGTCATGTTCCGCCAAAAGACGTCTGACCCCAGGACTGGTCGCAACCTCTTCCGCAGCAGCGCCCGATTTCACAGGAGAGGCCGGCTGAGCTTCTGGAGCTGTCGGAGCCGCTTTGGCTGCTTGCTCAGAAGTATCAATGGTAGCCAACAATTCTCCGGATTTCACCGTTGCGCCTGTGGCAAATAATATTTTTGTGACAACCCCATCTTCGAGCGCCGGCACTTCCAGCACAACTTTGTCTGTTTCCAAATCAACGATATTTTCGCCACGTTTCACTGCATCACCCACTTTTTTATGCCAAGTAGCGATGGTGGCGTCCGCCACAGATTCTGGTAAGGCAGGTACTTTTAATTCGATTGCCATAATTGTTTCCTATTTATTTGCTTCATTATCTATTAGCTCAGAGCCTGTTTCACCAACTCAGCTTGCTGTTCCGCATGCGTCTTGGCGCTCCCACCAGCAGGTGCCGCAGCAAATCCGCGCCCAGCATAGTTTAAAGTTTGATCCGGTCGCAGACATTCTTTAAAATGATGTTGCGATGAAAACCAAACACCCTGATTTTGCGGTTCTTCCTGACACCAAACCACTGTCTTCGCATTAGGATAGCTTTTGAGAATCGCCATCAAATCCTGAGTAGGGAAAGGATAAAGCTGCTCAATCCGTATGATGGCATGCTGCTGTAAATTCTCGTCACGCCGATATTGCAGGAGATCATAATAAACTTTTCCGCAACACAATACCACCGTCGTGACTTTCGCAGCATCCAATTTATCTTGTTCCACTATCACATTCTGGAAAGTCCCCTTGGCCAACTCTTCTAAAGTCGACACAGCCAATTTATTTCGTAAGATACTTTTTGGCGTCATGATAATCAGCGGTTTGCGGAATTTACGGAGAACTTGACGGCGTAAAAGGTGAAATATTTGTGCAGGAGTCGTTGGCGTACAAACTTGGATATTCTGCTGAGCACATAATTGCATAAACCGTTCTAAGCGCGCCGACGAATGCTCTGGTCCTTGCCCTTCATACCCATGCGGTAATAACATCACCAAACCACAGAGCCTACCCCATTTTTGCTCGCCTGAGCTGATGAACTGATCAATCACCACTTGCGCACCATTTGCAAAATCCCCAAATTGCGCTTCCCACAAGACCAATGAACTGGGATCATACGTCGCATAACCATATTCAAAAGCCAAGACTGCTTCTTCCGATAAAACAGAGTCAATAACAGAAAAAGGACCAACGGGGTTGGTAGCGAAGTGTTGTAACGGAATATGCAGTTTCCCCGTATTTTGATCATGCAACACCGCGTGGCGATGTGCAAAAGTACCCCGGCCACAATCTTGTCCTGACAAACGAACTTCATGCCCCTCTTGAAGAAGGCAAGCATAAGCCAATGTCTCAGCAAACCCCCAATTCATCGCAAGTTCGCCCGTGCCCATTTTTTCGCGCTCGTCTAACAAACGCTTCACCACAGGATGCACTGCAAAGCCCTCTGGCAATTGTAATAATTGTTTGCTCACGGCTTGTAACGTTTTTTTATCCACAGCCGTATTCACAACATCGGTCCATTGGGCTTTAAAATAAGGCGTCCAATCAGGCGCTTGTGGGCGCTCAAAATCCGTTTTCAAACTAGCGACTACCGTTTTCCCATGATCCAAAGCGTCGCGGTAGGCATCATTCCAAGCTTGAACTTCCGCCTCCGTCACCATTTTTTCCTGAATGAGTTGCGCGGCATACAATTCACGTACTGGCTTAATTTGCTTAATACGCTGATACATCATCGGTTGCGTGATAGCAGGTTCATCGGCCTCATTATGGCCATGACGGCGATAACAAACCAAATCCACGACAACATCGCGTTTAAACTTCATACGAAACTCAAAAGCCAATTGAATAGCAAATACAACCGCTTCAGGATCATCGCCATTCACATGCAAAATAGGCGCTTCCACCATTTTGGCAACATCAGTGCAATAATCTGTGGAACGGGCATCTTCTGGTTTGCTGGTAGTAAAACCAATTTGGTTATTGATGACAATATGCACAGTTCCACCAGTAGAATAGCCAGGGGACTGTGAAAAATTAAACGTTTCCATGACCACACCTTGTCCAGCAAATGCTGCATCGCCATGGATGACAATGGGTAACACTTTGTTTTTCTGTTCCAAATCATGGAGACGCCGCATTCTAGATCGAGAGGAGCCTTCTACAACTGGACTGATGATTTCCAAATGGGATGGATTAAACGCCAGCACAACATGCGCAACCGCATCTGCCTGCGTTGACAGATCTGAAGAATAACCTAGATGATACTTCACGTCCCCCGTGCGACTTGAATCATATTTACCTTCAAATTCTTGAAACAACGCATCGGGGGTTTTACCTAAGACATTGATCAACACGTTCAGACGTCCACGATGCGCCATCCCAATGATAATCTCATCAATATGACTCGCACAGCCTTTCTGAATCAATTCATTCATCATGGGGATCAGAGCATCTCCTCCTTCCAGAGAAAATCGCTTCTGTCCAACATAACGCGTTCCCAAATAGCGCTCTAAACCGTCCGCTGCAATCAAATCTTTTAGGATCTTGATTTTCTGTTCGGCTTGAAACTGAGGACGTCCATGCCCTGATTCATATTTTTGTTGAAACCATTTAATTTCGTCTTGATTTGACAAATGCATGTATTGCATACCAATCGAACCACAATAGGTTTCCTGCAAAATCCGCTCAATCTCAGCTAATGTTTGGGGTTGATGCGCCAAATAAGGGCCGGCCGAAAAAAGCTGATTGCGCTCTGCATCACCTAAATGATAATACTGAGGATCTAAAGTAGGATGAGACCTGCGTGCCGCCATGTCCAAGGGATCAAGATGCGCTTTATGATGCCCATACATACGATATGCTTGAATCAAATCTGTCACAGCTTGTTGGCTAGCTGGTGTCTCAATACAGGTGTTTTTAGGCAGCATCGCCATCTGTAAAAACTGTTCTTGGATGACACGATGCGACAATTCGGCTTGCTCAGATACTTTCGGCAAAGCATCAAAGACGTCGCGCCATTCAGCAGACACCGCGGCAGGATCAGCCAAATAATCATCATACAAGCCTTCTACATAGGCAGCGCTACCACCCGATAAATAAGAACTTGTCAATTGCTGCTCTAAGGTACTTGAATTCATGTATACTTTTCTCCAAAGGCCGATTAAATTATTGGCTATCCCTTGGCCAAGAATAACTATGGCGTCCCTAATCCAAACTGCACATCATCCCGAACGCACAACACACGTCATCCCGAACTCACGACGCACATCATCCCGAGCGTAGTTAGGGATCTCCGACTTCAGCACCTAGCCCTCTTCAGGAGATCCCTCACCACGTTCGGGATGACGTGCTTCAAGAGGATCATTCCCTCGTTCAGGATAACGTGCTGCTCAGGAAGCCATACATGATACGAATTAAGTTTCTTGTGTCAACATCTGATGACGAATATCAGCGATTGCTTTTGTAGGATTGAGTCCTTTTGGACACACTGTCGCACAATTCATGATGGTTCTACACCGAAAGACAGAAAAGGGATCTTGCAGTGCTGCCAAGCGATGCGGCCCTGCCGTATCGCGGCTATCAGCTAAAAAGCGACGTGCTTGTAATAAACCTGCTGGTCCAACAAATTTTTCAGGATTCCACCAATAAGAAGGACAAGAACTCGTGCAACAAGCACATAAAATACATTCGTATAGCCCATCCAATTTTGACCGCTCTTCAGGAGACTGTAGGCGTTCCGCCGCAGGGGGCGTCGTATCATTTTGTAAATAAGGCTCAATCCGTTCATATTGTTGATAGAATTGGCTCATGTCCACGACCAAATCACGAATCACTGGAAAACCGGGCAAAGGCCGCACCACAATTTTTTTACCCCGCAAGCCAGAAATATGCGTAATACAAGCTAAGCCATTGGTACCATTGATGTTCATCCCATCCGAGCCACATACGCCTTCTCGGCAAGAACGGCGGAAAGACAGGCTCGGATCTTGTTCCGCCTTAATTCGTTCCAGCAAGGTCAGCAACATAGGATCAGCGCCAGCTGGCACCGCAACCTGATAGTCGCGCATAGCGGGTTTGCTATCCACTTCTGGATTATAACGATAGATAGATATTATCATCGCTGTGGTATCTGCCATAGTTTTTATCCTTCTAATAAACCCGCTCTTGCGGAGCAAATGGTGGGAGATCACGGGGCGACATATTCACAGGACGCGTTCCCATCTTGTCACCTTCCATCGAATAAGTAGTATGTACCATCCATTTTTTATCATTGCGATCAGGAAAATCTTCACGCGAATGAGCGCCGCGACTTTCGGTACGCGTCATTGCCGATGCCGCAGTCGCATAAGCAGTTGCCATCAGATTGTCTAATTCCAACGCAGTCACCATTTCAGTATTGAAGATATGACTTTTATCTGTCAAATGGGCATGCGCCAAACGTTCGCGAATATCATCCAAACGCGCCAAGCCCTTTTGCATGATATCAGCCGAACGAAAGACACCAAAATCTTCCTGCATCACTTTTTGCATCTCATCACGTAATACAGCAGGATTGTCGCCTGACTTCGAATCTTGCCAACGTCGATAACGTTCTAATGATACGTCCACATCATCGTCAGTAGCATCCGGCATCGCTCGTAATGCATTCGATTGCCAGAGATGCTCAACATGCAAACCTGCTGCGCGGCCAAATACCACCAAATCCAACAAGGAATTACCACCCAGACGGTTCGCGCCATGCACCGATACGCAAGCACATTCGCCCACCGCATACAAACCTTCAATCACTAGGTCTTTCCCTTTGTGCAACCCGATGGCTTGCCCGTGCATATTGGTAGGAATACCCCCCATAATATAATGGCAAGTTGGCACCACCGGGATAGGTTCTTTAATAGGATCAACAGCGGCAAATTGTATGGAAAGTTCCCGAATACCAGGCAAGCGCTTGTTAATCAAATCGGCACCCAGATGATCGATTTTTAATTTCACACAATCGACGCCCTCAATATTGAATCCTTTGCCAGCACGCAACTCCAAAGCAATCGCTCGTGCTACCACATCACGTGAGGCCAAATCCTTCACATGCGGCGCATAACGTTCCATGAAACGTTCGCCATCTTTATTTATCAAATAACCGCCTTCACCACGACAGCCTTCTGTAACCAAAGAACCCGCACCAGCAATACCAGTAGGATGAAATTGCCACATTTCCATATCTTGTAGAGGAAATCCAGCGCGTAATGCCATCCCAAAACCATCTCCAGTATTAATATAGGCATTCGTAGTAGATTGGAAAATACGACCCGCACCTCCGGTCGCCAGAATACACACACGTGATTGAAAGAAGACCACTTCACCTGTTTCAATCGACATGGCTGTCACACCTGCAATATTATTGTGACTGTCTTTCACAAAATCAAGCGCATACCACTCAGAAAAAATATGTGTTTTGACTTTGACATTTTGTTGATACAAAGTATGAAGCAAGGCATGACCGGTACGGTCGGCAGCAGCAGCAGTACGCGCTGCTTGCTCACCCCCAAAATTCTTAGACTGACCACCAAACGGACGTTGATAAATTTTGCCATTGTCCATCCGGGAAAAAGGCAAACCCATATGCTCTAATTCATAGACTGCTTCTGGGCCATTTTTACATAAATATTCAATACAATCTTGGTCGCCAATGTAATCCGCTCCTTTCACAGTATCATACATATGCCAGCGCCAATCGTCTTCCGCGGAATTGCCCAATGCCACAGTAATACCGCCTTGTGCAGAAACGGTATGGGACCGCGTGGGAAACACTTTAGAAATCAAAGCAACCTTCATACCGGTTTTGGCTAATTGATAGGCTGCACGCATACCCGCGCCACCTGCACCAATAATCACTGCATCAAATTTATTCCGTGCCACAGCCATACTATTGTCCCCAAATGATCATCAAACCCCAAATAAATTGAGAGATTAAAAATAAAGCAACCAACACTTGAACTGTCACTCTTAATCCCATTTGTCGCAGATAATCCGTGGTAACCGTCCAAATACCAATCCAAGCATGCAACACGAGCAACCATAAAGCCAAAACAGTTGCAATTTTCACAGCATTACAATGAAAAAACGCCGTCCATTCTACATAGTCTAGATGCCTATGCATACCGAAATAACTCAAGAGAGCAAGTATATAAACCAACAGATACACGGCTGAGACACGCTGAATCAGCCAATCTCTTAAACCATTACCCGTCAAACTAGTGACTGATGTTACCATAGTAGCATTCCTAAAAAGAGACTTAATATCACAGACAATCCTATTGCTCCATAAGCCGTCCAACGCGCTAATGGCAATCGATCCCCGAAATTCATATCGCTCAACAAATGGCGAACACCCGCAATCACGTGATAAATAAGCGCCGACCCAAAGACCCACACCACTGTTTTAAGCACGTGACAAGAGCACATTTGTAATTGCAGAAACGTCTTTTGAGACATCAAAGATTGATGCAAAACGTATAAGACAAACGGTAAAAAAACAAACAACACGATGCCAGAAATACGATGCAAAATAGAAGCAATCGCCATAGGAGGAAAGGCCAAAGTGCTCAGTTTGAGATTAACAGGTCTATTTGATTTCACTATAGAAGTATCCTTATGTTAAACGTCCATCATCTCGAAAAACTCCCGTCATCCCCAACGTAGTGAGGGATCCCAGAACAAGTACGTAAACCTCGTACGGGAGATCCCTCACTACGTTCGGGATGACAGGAACGTTCGGGATGACGTAATAAGATTATTGTAGCACAGAGCCAATCTGCTCTTAAAGACTATAACCCCAAATTATCCCGTTTGAACACACGATCCGCACGATAGCTTGAGCGTACCAATGGTCCTGCCGCCACTTCATAAAATCCCTTTTGCAAACCAATCTCACGTAATGCCGTGAATTCTTCTGGGGGCAAATAACGTTGCACAGCAAGATGATGTTTGGTAGGTTGCAAGTATTGACCTAACGTCAGGATATCTACTTTGCAGAGACGCAAATCATCCATCGTCTGGATAATCTCGTCCCAAGTTTCCCCCAAACCAAGCATCAAACTCGTCTTCGTTAAGATCTCAGGACGATACTGCTTCGCATGCGCCAAAACTTGTAAAGTTTGATGATACCCAGCTCGATTATCCCGTACGGGATGCGTCAAACGTTCCACAGTTTCGACGTTTTGAGCAAACACATCCAAGCCACTATCTAGTAACGTCTCAATACTACTGGTCACGCCCTGAAAATCTGGCGTCAAAGCTTCAATTTTGGTTTTAGGGGAACGTTCACGAATCGCACGAATCGCGGCCGCATAATGTGCAGCCCCCCCATCTGGTAAATCATCCCGATTCACCGAGGTTAAGACAATATAATCCAAATTCATCAATGTCACTGTTTTGGCCGCATTGTTGGGTTCTTCTAAATCCAACCATCCCCGAGGATTTCCTGTATCCACCGCACAAAATCGACAAGCGCGCGTACATACCTGGCCCATCAACATAATGGTCGCAGTACCATGTGACCAACATTCTGCCATATTAGGACATTTGGCTTCTTCACACACGGTAGCCAAGCGATGGGTTGTGACTTGTTTTTTTACCGCCAAATAAGCAGGACTCGTCTGCATAGAAATGCGTAACCAATCTGGCTTTGGTAAACGTTCGCTGGTGGCAACCTCAGCTTTCACCCCATCTTTGATCGCCGAGAACCCTTGCTCCGTTTTATATTTATGCCCACTCTCTACTACAATGGGAATCGCCGCTAATTTTGTCATCTCACATTCAACCGTTTCCAATACAATGGGCATTGCTGCGCCACAATATACAATAAAATTTTGAATTCTAATATCACTAAATAAAAAGTTGCCAAAATGTCACTCAAGTAATGATAGGTCAATAACACCCTAGTCGCAAACACCATGCTAGCGAGTAGCACAATCCACCATCGAAACCGTGGATATAATAATGCTAAGCTCAAGCTCATAGCAGTTATTTGTGTCGTATGCCCAGAAGGAAAAGAGTGGTACAAGCCCTCTGTATGAGGGCCATAAAAACCAAATAAATTCTGATCCAACAGCAAACTCGGGCGCGCTCGCCCCAAAAGATTTTTCAGCACAAAACTCACGCCATTACAAAAAACCAATGTCGCCCACAAAAACCATATACGCAATTCGATTTGTTTGACCCTGCGCACATAACGAAAAAACAAGGCTATCAATGGTACCATTATCAACCAAGGCAGTGATCGTCCCAATTGTGTCAACCAGACCAATATCGGAAAGTGATTAGCGAGATCCCAGGCATGTATACTTAGCACTAACGGCTTATCCATCAGAAAATACGCCGCAATGATCAAAGTAAAATAAACCAGGGCCACCAAGGGTTGGGTAAAAAATTTTATAAACCGCTCTACGGAATGCATCTGCGCTATACCCCTTGTCTGCTTAATGACTGCAACGCCAATCTAATCAACTGTTCCGAGGTTTTTTGTCCGTCATCTATTTTACGAATCAAATTCGTGGCCTCTTGAGGCTTATATCCCAAGCTTTCCAAAGCAGAAATGGCTTCCTCTTGTTGTGACATAACCGGCATAACATGCGTATGTGCGCGCAAACCAGGCGTAAACTGTTGCATACTGTCCTTCATTTCCACGACCAACCGTTCAGCGGTTTTTTTACCAATACCGGGCAATCGGGTCAGCATGCTCGTATTCTGCTGTTGAATACATTGAACAAAATCATCTGGCGTGATGCTCGACAAAATAGCAATGGCCATCTTAGGACCCACCCCATTCACTTTGATCAAAGCGCGAAACAAAGCACGCTCTTCTTGCTGTGCAAAGCCATATAACAGCAAAGCATCTTCACGCACCACCGTATGCACATGTAAGCTTACCTTATCGGCATTGCCTTCTACTTGAAAAAAAGTCGTCAAAGAGGTTTCTAGATCATATCCTACGCCATTGACATTTAAGACAATTTTGCCAGGTTGCTGCTTATCTACGATATATCCGCTTAGCCAACCAATCATCGTATTCTACTCCGCATATGACTATGACAAATTGCAATCGCTAATGCATCCGCCGCATCGGCCTGAGGAACCGCCGACAAAGTCAATAAATGCACCACCATTTGTTGCACCTGGGTTTTATCTGCCCCACCATACCCTACCACGTTTTGCTTCACTGCTCGGGCAGCATACTCAGAAACGGGAGCGCGATGCGATGCGCAAGCAACCATCGCTACGCCACGCGCATGCCCAAGTTTTAAAGCAGAACTTGCATTTTTATGCATAAACACTTGTTCAATCGCTACTTCATTGGGGCTGTATTGTTCCATCAGCTCACAAATGCCATTAAAAATCTGCAACAAGCGCTCCGGCAAAGTCCCATCAGCACACCGAATACAACCACTATCAATATACTGCAAACGACGCTGATGCTCACGCACCACACCATAGCCAGTCACACGAGAACCTGGGTCTATCCCAAGGATAATGGTCATGCCCTAACCTTCTTCAAACAAATCCGCATTAGTATAAACTGATTGTACGTCATCTAAATCCTCAAGCATATCTATTAACTTGGTGACCCGTTCACCCTCTTCCGTCTCCATAGCAATCAAGACTTCCGCATGCTGGATGATCTGCGCATGCTCTACCGGGAATCCAGCTTTCTCTAAAGCAGTCAAGACGCGATGATACATTTCTACGGCCGTTATAATCACAATATGCCCATCTTCAAGGGTCACATCTTCCGCACCAGCATCAATAGCCACTTCCATTGCAGCGTCTTCTTTGTCGGTTTGACACAAGACGATTTCACCCTGTTTGTTAAATAAATACCCCACTGAGCCGTCCGTACCCAAATTGCCACCAAATTTGGTGAAGGCATGGCGCACTTCCGAAACAGTACGATTCTTATTATCTGACAAACATTCAACCAACACAGCGACCCCACCCGGCGCATAGCCTTCATAGGTCATTTCAACCATATTGGCGCCATCTAAACCACCTGCACCGCGTTTGATAGCATTATCAATGGTATCCCGTTTCATATTAGCTTTGAGCGCTTTCGTGACGGCATCTCGCAACCGAGGATTATTGATTTCCTCAGCCCCGCCCATCCTCGCAGCCACTGTGATTTCACGAATCAATTTCGTAAATATTTTGCCACGCTTTTTATCTTGCAGACCTTTACGAAATTTAATATTAGCCCATTTACTATGCCCTGCCATATTATCACCTACTTTGTACCATTTAAAAAATTGATTATATGCTAAGGAAAACAAAATTTCACGTAGCCTGGTTAACCCGGCAATACGTTATACTGGATAGGTCTTTTACGCATTAGATTTATTATTTGACAAGAGTTGGGCGCTTAGCTACCATTGCGCAAATATAAAACACTATGCATTCAGGTTTGTTTTAATTTGAATGTGATATCATATCCTAGGAAGTGAATATGCATACAAACATTGAACAATCACGCCTTACAATCGATGGGGAAGACACTACTAATACGCTAAATATGATCTTATCTTCACATTCTGAGCTGCCAATTTCAAATGACCCTTCTCTAGACGACTTAAGAGCCAATTTATCAAAATTGTATAATCAAGATCACGAAAAAACCTCCAAGTACATTTGCGCTTTTGTTAAGAACTTAATATCTGAAGGGTCTCCGCATTGGGAATATTTTACAGTCCATATTTTACACATGATTTATGCTAATAACCGCATGACCATAGAAAATCATTTAAACAAAATAAGGATTGATTTGCTGCTTGGAGAGGCCTTTTTTGAAAAAATAAGATCATCAAAAGAAGTACGTCAATACTTTTCTTCCAATTTTTTTCACATGACCGTTGTGGCGAATAAATTAAAAGAAACACTCCCTCATATCCCTGACCCTGATTTGTCTCGACAAGCGTTGCTTGAAAAATATAATAAATTAATAGAGAGCATACTAGATGAACTTATATTCGACTTTGAATTTTTAGAAAAAAACACAACAGTTCACAGCGATTTATTGGCTAACGATAGTGCGAAACGTGATGATTATTTCCAGTTTGGAATGAGACCACTCTCAAGGAATCCCCAAAAAAGAAAAGAGATAATTAATTTTATCAGTTTTAGTCAACGGGATAGTTTTGTGCAAAACTTAGTATCCTCATACGAGGAATCTCATGACCTCTCTCAACTATTAGAAATTTTAAATGAGCACTTCTGGGTATTAGAGCTAGCTATTTTAAGACACCCTATATTCTTTATGCAATTAGATGAGTTGCAGCGAGATGAATTATTGACATCTTACTTCTCAACCTCCAATGCTTATGATAAGCACCTTGATTTTTTCAAAACAATCTCTTTATTTACATTACAAAATAAACCGAAAATAGTAGGGCGTGTTTACAATTCATCCCCGACGCCTACGTGCCGCGGCTTGTCCGCGGCATCCAGACGATCTAAATCAACGACAAATATCTTCATATAGATCACGCCAATCTGGGTTTAGGGTCTCAATTAAATTTAATTTCCACTGTCGGC
>CAMCUM010000043.1 GCA_945878975.1 Legionella genomosp. 1 | reverse complement strand
CCGACAGTGGAAATTAAATTTAATTGAGACCCTAAACCCAGATTGGCGTGATCTATATGAAGATATTTGTCGTTGATTTAGATCGTCTGGATGCCGCGGACAAGCCGCGGCACGTAGGCGTCGGGGATGAATTGTAAACACGCCCTAGTTTGCCACACGATGATAATGGACCGTTACATGCTGTTACGGGCGGTCGGTTGTGGTATTTCGAAACCTTCAGCAAGGATATCGGAAGGCTCAAGCGTGTCTCCTGCGGCAAGATCAAGAGGCCTGCCATCGGCGTGGTATAAGGTACCATCCCCATTCGAGTAGCCTAAGACCATTTTAGTCTCTGCATCAATAATCAGCATACATCTTCCATTTTTGGCTTCACTCGAAAAAAATTTTTCTGCATCACCTTTTTCCGGAAATTTGAATACCAAATGACCCGCTTCATTGGTAGTAGGTAGCTCAAATCCAGCTTTGTGACCAAACATAGCTTTAAAGGCAGTGATAATAGATTGTTTTTCTTTTTCATTATCAGGATCAGCGATGACAATGGTTTCCAGACCAGCATTGGGAGTAGCTGAACGGCGTCTTCTCTTTTCTTCTTCTTCTCTATCTAATAAGTCGTTTGATGTGTCAGTCATGGTCAATTCCTTCACAAAATCTTATGAATTAATTGTAGAATATAAAGTCAATTACGTCAAATTAGTTTCTTTAATTAAATTGTTTGTAACTTCCCACCACGTCACCCCTCACCCTCGCTGTGCTCGTAAAGACCAAGAGAGGTGGGGCTTCACAAAGAAAGGCCCTACATTCTATATTTGAAGTCCACAAACAATTGATTGGCAGAGAGATGACCTGCCCAAGGCGTTGGCGAGAGTAATCCGCCAGTATTGCTATAGGTCGTATTGGAGGTATCGAAATTGCCACCATCATAATAGCGATAACCCACATCCAAACTAAGATGATTGATGGGTCGGATACTCAGCCCTGCAGTGGCTTGCCAAGCAAAACTGTTGGTGCTGACTTGGTTGCCGATAGATGACGTGGAGCCTACCGAAGAAGCGCCGGTGGTTACGGTGCCTACCGTATAAAAATTGTCGATTTGGTTCAGCGCATATCCTACACCGCCCCCGATAAATGGGCTCAAGCCGACTGTGCTAATTTTGTACCAATTATGATCGGGATGTAAAAAACCGCTGACTAATAACGCACGGTTATTTAAGTTGAAATAGCGATTGCGTTGATTGCCTGTGAAGCCTTCTGTACTCGAGATCCCTTGCTGAAACATCTGATAATTAAAGGTTTCATGATTGAGATACATCAAGCTGACATCGACATAATGCTGTACTTGTTTGCCAATTTCGAATGTGTAGAATCCGCGATTACCCAAACTACTGTTATAACCTTCGGCAGAAGCATCCCATTCACTGGGGTTGGGATTATTAATTCCGGGTAACAATGTCCAAGAATAACCTGTTCCAATGGAACCATACCAAGGATTTTCTGGAGAGGGCATTTCCATTGACCCGGCATACAAGGGCCATGTTGCTACCAACGCTAAAAAACCGCAAGTTTTCCTCATCTGTTGTCCTTCTATTTTTATTATTACAGCATTTGTATTTTAACATAATCAAAGCCTTAGGCCAATTTATCATTTTTGCATCTCGGAAACAACTTTCAGATCATTTTCGCGCTGCTTCTGTTAGGGAGCGGAAACTGGCTAATTTATATTCTATAGACTATAGCTTAAAGTATAAAGTATACACAGGAGTGCACCAATGGCCGAAGAGACTCATCATCATGTTGGTGACCCAGATTATAATAATCCGAATGCGAATCGGTTTGAAAAAATATCGCCTAAACGTCCCGATGGATTTTCGCGGGTTGCTTATGTGTTGCATGGTGGAGGAGCGCTGGGTGCTTATCAACTAGGTGTTATAAAAGGTTTGATGGAAGCAGGATACACGCCAGACTGGATTGCCGCGACCTCTATTGGTGCTATTCAAGCAGGGATTATTGCAGGAAATAAGCCAGAAAACCAAATACCTAGATTGGAAGAATTTTGGAAACGTATTTCAACTCATACCCCTTTTGATGTGTTGGGTTATAACCATTTATCATTAGATATCTATAATAATTTTTCTGCTCATTTAGCTATGATGTTTGGGCAAGGTGATTTCTTTAGACCTCGGGTTTTTTCACCTTATATGCAAATTGCGGGCACACCTGATAAATTGAGTATTTATGATACGTCACCCTTGCGTAAAACGTTGTTGGATTTGATTGATTTTGAACTTTTGAATAAGAGTCCCATTCGTTTAAGTTTGGGCGCGGTGGAAGTGAGCACAGGGCATTTGAGATATTTCAATAATATTCATTACTGTATCGGTCCTGAACATATCATGGCAAGTGGCGCATTACCTCCAGGCTTTCCTGCTGTTAAAATTGGCAATGAGTATTACTGGGATGGCGGCATTCATTCTAATACGCCATTGGAAGTGATTTTTGATGCGGTACCAAGAAGTGACACCTTATGTTTCGTGATCGATTGTTTTGGTGGATCGCCGTTTATCCCCTCTACGATGGAAGATGTCTCTGAAAGAATGAAAGATATTAATTATAGCACGCATGCTCAGCAGGTCCTGAAGCATCATGTGGAGCGTTTTCATCTTAAAACAGAATTGCAGAAACTAACGAGAACGATTGGTGAGGACCAACTCAAAGATTTGCAAAAAGTCCTGGACAAATTTGGAGGCTTCGATCCGACGCATTTTACTATTGTGCATGTGACATATAGTGCGAGAATACATCGCGGAGCAGCTAAAGATTATAATTTTAGCCAAGTCACTATCCGCAAACGCATTGATATGGGGTATCGAGATATCAAAGCGGTGTTGGGAGAATCGCATCAATGGAGTACGCCTACCAACAATTTAGAGCTTCGTGTATACGAAGCGCCAAATAATTTGTCACGATTTTCTCGAAATGATTATTAAGATAGGAGGGGATGGGCCATGAGCATTCAAGGGAAAGTAGCTTTGATCACAGGCAGTGCAAGCGGTATTGGTTTGCGGATCGCGCAAATGTATGTGGCGCAAGGAGCCAAAGTGATCATTGCCGATCGCGATTTGCAAGCGGTGTCTGGCCTAGCCAAAGATTTTTGTGATAAAGGGGGGGCTGCATTGGGTGTGGCAATGGATGTGACCCAGGAAGATCAAGTTGATGCAGGCATCGCAGCGGGTGTACAACATTTTGGTGGATTGGATATTTTAATCAGTAATGCTGGGATCCAGCATATTGATGCCGTCGACAAATTAGCATTGGCCGATTGGCGAAAAATGTTAGCCGTGCATTTGGATGGTGCCTTCTTGACCACGCGTGCAGCATTGCGTGTGATGTATGAAAAAAAGAGCGGCGGCAGCATTATTTACATGGGCTCTGTCCATTCTAAATTGGCCTCCAAATTAAAAGCACCCTATGTGACTTGTAAGCATGGTTTGTTAGGCCTATGTCGCGTGGTAGCCATGGAGGGGGCCGCGCATGGTGTGCGTGCTAATGTGATTTGTCCAGGTTATGTTAGGACGCCTTTGGTGGATAAACAAATTCCCGAACAGGCAAAAGAATTGGGAATGAGCGAAGCAGATGTGGTCAAAAAAGTATTTTTAGCGCATACAGTGGATGGCGAATTTACAACGATAGAGGATGTCGCAGATGTGGCGGTATTTTTAGGAGGTTTTGGGTCGAATGCTTTAACGGGACAATCGTTGTTGGTCAGTCATGGATGGTGCATGGATTAAGGTGGCACCAGAAAAAGGAGAACAGCATGGAAAACATGGAGCAATGGTGGCAGTATCAACAATCATTATGGCAATTGTGGACCGATGCTTGTTCTAAAGAGACGGGTCATGAATGGTTATCTTGGGTGCCAATTATCACAATGGGTGGACAAACGCATGGTTTGAGCAATGAACAGAGAGATTATGTGGATACCATTGCGGATAAATATATTGAAACACTGCAAAAGATGTTCGAATTGACCTTGCAACATCTCTCATTATATTCAGAAATGGTTGAACGTTTTATGCATATGATGCAAAAATGCACCGGCGTCATGTCAGTCAAATAGGCTGTGACGCGCCGGTGCTTTTGGTGCGGTATCTGTATTAGCTGTATACTACTGCTTCGGGAAGATCGATTAGCTGGCCATCTACGGAATAAAACCGAGTTGCATCATGATCTTGAGGATTGATAGCTCTTGCCACAGCAACCGGCAGAACCTCAAACAAACCAAAGCGTTCCATTGTTCGACCCACGATTCCGCTATTGTATGCAGTAGCGCCTTCGGGGGGGGCAGGTGGTTTTTCATTGCTTAAATGTTGACCTAATTTGTACAGACCATAGCCTACTAGTACCAAGGCCAAGCCTAAACCCCAACCAGCTGCGATGCCCCATGCGATAAAGGCAACATCGAGGTAAACTGCTAGCGCTGCCGCTGCCATGCTGACGAAAGGAGAGAATAAGAACAAGATAAGAGGATCGGAGCTTTTGCTGATGACATTCCAAAGCCAATAAGTCGCGGCGAATTTTCCGAGCTCTCCGATTTTTTTGTCATTTCCTGTTTTTGACGCGTCATTGACTTGTTTATGCAAAGCTGCGATGAACACGAGATCAAGAATGAATGTAGACGATAATGCCATGATAAAGAAGGTGACGCCTCCCGCTACCATACAGTATTTGCCCACTTTTTTACAATTATCACCAGTTGCCATACTACTCTCCCACTGTTAAAAGTGGGTAAATATTAACATAGTGTTATAAAAAAAGCACGTTATTCTCAGCAGGGTCAATGCTCTTAAGTTACCCTGTTATAAACGGATCCAAGACTTGCATCAGCTCAGAATCTGGTGTGAAGCGCAGAGGATAATCCCCCCAAGCATGTCCAACACCCCACATGACCCATCCTACAAATCCAAAAGGCTGTTTGTCTGCGGCATTTTGTTGGAGATAGGTCATAAACTGCGTCAAAGGTGTTGTGCAAGCACATGCGTTTTTGCTAACACCGACTGCCGTCACGATAGCTTGGAGCTGGTTTTCTTTGAGATATTGTGTAAAAGCCTCCAAATTGAACCCATCTGGACCAGTGGTATGGAGATCTTGCGAGCAATCCGAATGCGTGCCCTGATAACCTTCATCTAAATACTGACGAACGCTGATCAGGATTTTAGAGAGATCAGATACCCCAGCTTGCAAGAAATTGTCGCGTGTGAATAAAGAAGCATTACTAAGGCTTTGGCCATCTTGACTCATCCATTGATGCGTGGTCCAAGTATGTAACTCCGATCCAGCATTGCCCTGTACGAGTATATATCCTGGGAAGCCACTTTCGCGTAAATGCTTGATCAAAGTGGTTTGAATCGTCAAAACTTTATCATCCGGAATATGCACCGGCGCATTGACCAAATCAAGTAATAAATAATCTGGATTGATGGCAGCGTCTTGTTGTATTTGCTGCCACAATTGTCCCCAAACATAGGTATAGGCGGATTCATCTAAAATTAAGGTACCTGAAGGGCAGTAGCCATATTTTGGACAAATCGAATCAGATTGTCCATACAGGGCGTAATGCATATTACAGTGCAAATTGAGAATGGTATAGACTTTAGCCGATGTCAATGTTTCCAATAATGGTTTGATATAATTACTATAATAATCTTGGTTGATGATCGTTCGACCCGGACCGTTCCATTGTAAATAATTCCAAGAGATGGGGATGCGGACTGTATTCATGCCGGCATGGATGAAGGATTGTATGTCTGCCAGATCAGAGTAGGGGGTATCCGCATCTTGTTGCGACAAATTTGGAATGGTACTTGGCAGGATGGCTTGTCCAAATTCTAAGCCTGATAAATTAACGCCGGTGAACATAGTATGCTGCGTAGATTTGACTGGGTTAAGATTAAAATTGGCCTGGATCGAGGTATAAACGATATTACCCATGATTTTGCCCTGCGCATTCATATTGGCATTGATATAAGCAATGTGAATGCCATCCGGTGCCGTATAACTCAGGACAGAGGGTGTGGGGATCTGTTGCCCGATCGCAAGTTCCACTGCGCCCAGATCTTCATGTTTCGTATCACAGCCAGCAAAACGCAAATGAGCGCGTGCGCGATCTGGCTGACCGGAAGCAAGATTGGCATCGCCACTTTGATCGGGGGCTAATGCCAAAGTGACAGCGCCATCTGCATTTTGTAAACATAAATAGGGCCGGATGCTTCCATTAGGGCCTACACCTTGAATGGCATTTGTAATCATGGCGGCGTGGCTTGTGGTCGCCAATACCCAAATAATTAATAGTGATAATGGCCGTTTCAAATGGCAACTCCTGTTACGCCGTTTCATCAAGTATAATCACTGGGGTTTTAGGATTGCAAGCTATGGATGACGGTGTGATACCCCAGTTACTTCAAAATATAGCATTTTGAAGTAACTGGGGTATCTTTTTTGCTAAACCAAAGTTTTACAGTTACAATTAGTGTACAGTAATCAAAAAGATGGGGTTATCATGCACGGTGGAAAACGAGAGCGAGCTGGCCGTCCCAAAGGGCGAAATGTGTATGGGGAAGCAACCAAACCGATCCGGATCCCGCAGTCAAAAATAGCCCATGTTCTGACTTATTTACAAGAGTCTGTGCTGTTTTCCAGACCTTTATATTCGAATAAAGTCTCTGCTGGTTTTCCATCGCCAGCGGACAGTGATATCGAATGCTCTTTAGATCTCAACACCCATCTTATCCAGCATCCAGCAGCGACCTTTTTTTTAAGAGTGTCGGGTGATTCCATGCAAAATGCCGGGATTCAATCGGGTGATCTCTTGATTGTAGATAAAAGCCTAGAGCCCAGCGATGGTAAAATTGTGATTGCAGCACTGGATGGAGAGCTGACAGTGAAGCGTTTGGTTAAAAGAGGTGGGTGTGTGCAATTGGTACCTGAAAATGATCGTTATCCCATTATTGAAGTAAATGATATGCAAGATTTACTCATATGGGGCGTCGTCACACACGTGATTCATCAAACATGACGATGTTTGCATTAGTAGATTGTAATAATTTTTTTGCCAGCTGCGAAAGGTTGTTTCGCCCAGATTTGGAGCATCAACCTATTGTTGTGTTATCGAATAATGATGGGTGTGTGATTGCGCGTTCCGATGAAACCAAAGCTTTAGGCATCGCCATGGGGGAGCCTTTTTTTAAAATTAGAGCGGTGTGTGCACAACATGGTATCCAAGTTTTTTCTTCTAATCATACGTTATACCATGATATCTCAACGCGCGTGATGGCTGTGATCCAAGCAGAGTGGGAAGAAACCGACATTTATTCCATCGACGAAGCGTTTCTAGATTTACAGAGCATGCCGGCGCATTTGATAGAGGAATTTTGTTGGGGACTACAGAAAAAAATTTTACAAGCCACTGGGATTCCGACCTCTATTGGCATAGGTCCCACTAAGACTTTGGCGAAAGCGGCCAATTGTATTGCTAAAAAAAAGCTGAAAATCCCAGTGTTTTCTATGGTGAATCACGTCTTGTGGCTCAAGGAATTAGCGGTAGGGGATATTTGGGGCGTTGGGCGACATGGACAACAGAAATTGATGGATTTGGGGATCCATACCGCGTTTGATTTGATTCATTGGGATACTCATGCGCTGAAGACGCATTTTAATCTGTGTTTGCAGCGTACGGTTGCTGAGCTGCAGGGGCAAGCATGTCTGGATTTGGTTGTGCTAGAGAAAAGCAAATCGATTTTGTCATCGCGTTCTTTTGGATCGATTCAAACGACGTATCCAGCATTACGCGAAGCTGTGAGTTATCATAGTGGTATCGTATGGGAAAAATTACGCCATCAACACCTCAAGGTCAAGCGTTTGTCTGTGTTTGTTTATACCAGTCCTTACCGAGAAACCAATACGGTCAGTATGAAATTACCTCTGAGTACAGATGACATCCGGATTATCACACGCTATGCGGAGTTTTGTTTAAGAAAATTGTATCAGTCTGGGATCAGCTATAAAAAATGCGGGGTATTGCTGACGGACTTAGAGGATAAACAAGTTCTGCAATATGATTTGTTTACAGAGATGTCTGAAGCAACCTTGATCCAGAATGAAAAAACCATGCAAATCATTGAAAAAATCAATCATAAATACCAAAGCAAAACGCTTTATTTGGCAGCAGAAGGGGTCACAAAGAAATGGTCTATGAAAAGAAACCGTATGACGCCTTGCTACACCACAAAATGGGCAGATTTAGCGCTTGTGTATGCGAAGTGAGTACAGGGTTGGATATTTTCGAGACCCAACGAGAAAGCATCCGCGGGGTTGCTTTGAAGTAGGTTGAGCCTGGGTTCAACTTACTTTTGACTTGGTCGGAGTAGATCATTGCATTTTCTTTTCAAGTCTTGTAGATTACATGTCACATCTACATTAAGGATAATACGATGCCAAAACCCATGTCTTGTTTGCATGCCATGCATGCCAGTGTTTTACTCTGTTTGTCTGTCGGCGCTTATGCCACAAACCTTCCGACCAAAACATTAGCGCTGTTTAATAATTCGCAAGCAACTATTTATCCGGTGATTGAAGCGCCTATTTTGCCTATTGATCCCTGGATGCAAGCTTTGTTTCAAGTGACGGATCTTGCGTATAATCCTTATCCAACCACCCGAATGTATCGGGCTTATCTGAATCCTACCACAGGAGGTATCCCTCCCGGTGGTTCTGCGACGGTAACGGTGCCATTTTATTCGAGTTTGACGCAAAATCCTTCTGGCGGCTCGAGCAATGATCAATATGTGGACTGGTGGAATGGTATGCGCGTTTATCTCTATGATAATGCAGCAGCTTTGCAGCGCGTCTACAATATAGACGTGCAGCATCCTGTTACTTTGTACTCAAATGGATTGGCTTGTGAGTCTGGTTCGGTTTGCAAGGGTACGTTACCTGTTTATGCCTCCAATGTAGGGATCCCTCTGAATGATCCTTACCAATTGACGGAATATACGTTTGCCAATGTCATTACTAGCACTGCTGTACCATATCCTATTGATACCCATTACGTTGATTATGATCTTTCTTATGTTGATCAAGTTTATTTACCGGTTGCCATGGAGCCAGCTGGCAATCAGCAAGTGGGCTACACCGGGACCACGATGGATCTCATAGCATTTAGAAACATATTGAATCAATATATCAATACTTATCAGTGGCCGATTTATACGCAAAACCCTGTTTATCCGTCTCCTAGGGTCCCGGGCGCTTACAATGTGCTGATTGGGAATCAGTCTTTGACGCAACCAGCTGCCAGTAATCTAACGCAGGCGTTTATTGATAATTGGAATAGCTGTATCAGCGATGAGACCAACCCCAGATATGCTGATTGCGCACACGTGAATGCTTTATTTCAAGCTAATTATAGCAACTATAAAACAGTATGTGGGGATACCTCGGCACTGACTACTGCGCATCTACTCCAAAATGTATATGGTTGGGTGTCATTTGCTTGTGCCGGTCAAGCGAATCCATTGCAGAACACGCCCAATCTGCCTGTCGGAGAAAGTTATGCTACCTCTGTTGCGTCCTATCACAGTTTAGAATACTCTGGCGCGTTCAACGAATATGTCCAACTCATTCATTCGAAATCTCAGCTTAACATGAGTGCTTATGCTTATTCGATCGATGATGCGGTAGGGAATATGAATCAGCCCGGTACGGGTGTTGTGATAGCGATTGGCGGCTCTACGGGCTTGCCTAATGGCCAACCTTATGTGAAAGACCAAATTGCTAATATTAACCCAGGTATGCCTGCTCCAGGGTCCGCTGCTCCTTATTTTTCTGCTTACGGGATTTGCTCTGCTAGTGCAAGCAATCCTCTCGCTAAAAATACGTCTTTTCAAGTGCAAGCTGTGACGTACCCTTGTGAAATCAGTTTAGAAGATTCTAATCAAAAGCAATATCACTTCACCTTAACTGCAGCGCCACCCTACTTGAGTTCAAAGCAACCTAGTTATGTGAAATGTGAGTCAGGCGACAATTGGTGTACTGGTATTGTAGTGGATTACCAAACAAAACAGGATATCAATCTACCCCTACCGCCTCAGAGTTGAAAATTGGTCCGAGTGTAGGGTCGGTTGACAATTCATCTCTCGAAGCCCTACGTCCCGCCGGACAAGCGGTGGGATGTGCCGTACTTTGAGAGGAATAGTTAACAAACTCTAACAAAGAATGTGGATCTGCAATCAACGCTTCTTTCTTTGCACGAGATAGTTTTTTGATTTGACGTTCTATTTGCATGGCCAACGCTTTGCTGCCTTGTATTTCCCAACATTGCAGCATGGCGATGGGTTTAAAGCTACGCGTGTATTTACATTTGCCCGTGCCAGAAAGATGGGACTGGTAGCGTTTGGTAAGGTTATTCGTATAGCCTGTATAATAAGTCTGGTTACTGCACAGCAAGATATAAACCCAAAAACATTGATCGGCCATGATTAACCACGCCTACTAGGTGGTGGTGTTTCAAGATCAGATATCGGATCAGGATTGCTTGTAGGGGCCTGCTCGAGCAGCTTCCGGGTTGCTTGGGGTTTTTTAGCTTGTAATTTTATAACGGGCATGATCAGAGACTGATTTGCTTTGATTTGTGATGTTATTTCTTTTAGATCATGGCAGCGATGTTTATCTATGTTAGGATAAACCATTTCTGGTTCGCTACTTGCTTGATCAATTGTATCTTTGGCATGAGCAATGAACTCGCGTAATTCCTCTACAAGCTCACAATCCTGATCGTTTCCAGTGTATAGGCGATCACAATAATTGCTTAATCTTTGTAATTGTCTATTTGCTTCAACAGATAAAATGGCTATTTCTTTCGTCATAGAGAGCGCGTCGTCGGATTGTAAAGATTCATTAGTCGTATGTAATTCTTTCGAATGGTTTAGTCTGTCGCTAATATAGGTACGCATTTCATTTAAATCGTCTGTGGTCAAGCGTTCCAATTTTGGCGGGTTAGCGATTAAGTTAAAAAAAGCACGAAATGCTCTGGGGGTTTTTTTTGTTTATTTCCTCTAATAGCTTCTCATCATATTTGTCGATAAGTCTTTGATAATCGTCCAATGCCATGTAGCCTCCTATGTTTTTTCGTGCAAATAAAAACCAAAGAGATTTTTTTCATTATAGTATGTTTCTAAACAACTTGCCCAGCCGCCCATCCTGACGACCATGCCCATTGAAAATTATAGCCACCTAACCATCCTGTGACGTCTAATACTTCTCCAATAAAAAACAGTCCGGGTACTGATTTGGCTTCAAAGCGCTGAGAAGATATCGCATCGCAATCGACCCCACCT
Source organism: Legionella genomosp. 1 (assembly GCA_945878975.1). Lineage (GTDB taxonomy): Bacteria > Pseudomonadota > Gammaproteobacteria > Legionellales > Legionellaceae. The sequence continues at coordinate 8,151 of CAMCUM010000043.1, read as the reverse complement.
AAGGTTACTTCAGCAGTTCTATAACCTTCGGTAGCATTAGGTGTGATAGACCATTGTTGTAAGGTATCAGCAATCAAATGTAACTGCTTGTCAGATAATTGCTTCAGCGGGGTGTCTAACAGGTTGGCTGCATAAAAAGAGGGTAGCAACCGTTTGGGGAAATCATATTCTAGGATCGTTTTGAGGCTGCGATCGGGGTGATCACGGCGCGCTTGCAATAATTGAGCACTTAGGTCGAGATCCGGTAACATGCGAATGGATAATTCATCACCTGGTAACCAATAGGACGAGATCTGTAAGATAGCGGGTCCGCTTAAGCCGCGATGGGTAAAGAGCAAGTTTTCACGAAACGACTGATTATGGCAGCGCACCATGCTGTCTACAGAAATACCGCTTAAAACTTCGAATCGTTGTTTGTCATGGGTATGAAGGGTCAAAGGAACCAGGCCAGCGCGTGTGGGATGAACGGGTAAGCCAAACTGGGTGGCAATTTGGTATCCGAAAGGACTAGATCCTAATGTCGGAATGGATAGGCCGCCACTTGCGACAACCAATGATTCACAGAGGTAATGTTTGGCATTCACCTGAACGCTGAAGCCATGCTCAGTTTTGCGCAAGGCATAAATATTTTGGTTTAGAAGCACGGTTGCATGGGATGTTCCGCATTCTGCCAATAGCATATCCACGATCAAATGCGCTTTTTCTTTACAGAACAATTGTCCCAGTGTTTTTTCAAAATACGCGATGCCATGCCGTTCCACCATGGCGATAAAATCCCATTGCGTATAGCGGCTGAGGGCAGATTTACAAAAATGCGGATTGTGGGATAAAAACTGCGCCGGACTGGTATGGAGATTGGTAAAATTACATCGGCCACCCCCAGACATAAGAATTTTTTTGCCGGGTTTGTTACTTTTATCTAGAATGAGAACTTTGCGCCCTCTGGCGCCAGCCTCAATCCCACACATCAACCCAGCTGCTCCCGCACCTATAATGATGACGTCTACTTTTTCCATGACACAACCAGAAGTGAAAGAGGGGTATTGTAGCCCGGGTGAGACGATAGTGTAACCCTAACCTTCGTGCACAAATCACCAAAAAGCCATATTTGGCGCATCTTGAGAGATAATGATTCTAAAAAATGCTCACATAGCCATCTATGCTGCGCTTTTTTAGAATCATTATCTCTCAACCTGCACTCAAATCTGACTTTTTATCAAGATCCAAGATTTGTGACTAAGAGACAGAGCGTAACTCAGGAATGTAAAATCATTTCTAACAACTGCTTTTGTATCGTTGGCTACAAATCAAATAATTGTGTGATCATACGGATCGTCTCATTGATTCTATGATGGTTTTTCGGTGCAATAAAAATAGTATCATCACCGGCGATTGTGCCCAAAACTTCTAAGTCCATCCTATGTTGATCGATGACTCTGGCGACCATCCCAGCTGCGCCTGGCGTAGTATGAATGATAATCATGGTTTCATTTGCAACGACGCTTAGTACCCATTGGCGAAAAAGGGTCTTTTCCTGAGGGGAGGTCAGTTCATGGATCAATCCGACTTCATGCGGCATGCGATATTGCGTTTTGCCTTGGTTATCGACCAATTTCACGGCTCCAATTTGATGGAGCAATCTGGATATTTTAGACTGACTACTCGTTACGCCTTGCCGCTCGAGTTCCTGTTGAATTTCCGATTGCGTTCGGGCTTTGCCCTCTAAAAGAATGTCCCGTAGCAAATGAGTGATAGATGGTGTCATAGTACTTCCTGTTCTAATGGCAGAAAGTTAAGGAAAATATCCGTCTTTGCGAGCGGAGTTTGTAGCTTAACTTTCTGCCATTACTATCTGTTTCCAATCGTGAAAGCTTAACAGACGATGGTTCTGGGGTAAATGTTGACAGCTATGAATAAATATATTAGTATAATGAATAATTATTCGTTATCAGCAATAGGAGAGTATGATGGATGCACAGAATGAGACGTTTGTACCAACGCAAGAACTTCCTTCAAGAGAACTATTTCCAGATTCTCAAGCGCGAAAGAGAACGTATGTGCGTCTGATTGCTGGTTTAGGGGCGCTTGGCGTGGCGCTCCAGAATTATCCGGCGGTAGTGTTGTTCATCACTGGCTTAACAACAGGCGTCGTACCAGTGAGTATGTGGTTGTCTTGGTCCACTCAAATTATGGCGTTAACGACAGGCGGATTATGTAGTTTCATGGTGAATTTTTGGATGAATGAAGGGCTATTGAATGACTTTCATAAGCGAATGACTTCGGACGAGGATTATCAATACAAAGCGCTGACTCGATGGGAAAGAATACAATATTTTGCTGGCATATTTGTTTTTGTGGTGACGGGAATATTGTTTGGTTTGATGGCCTTTACCTTCGCAATGACTGGCCCGCTTGCGACCTTATCCATAGCAGCTGGGATTTTTGTTGCTGCCATCATGACGATTCAAGAAGTTGAGACTTGGTTGGCAAGTTATGATAAGGCTAAGAAAGATAAGGCTAAGAAAGCTGAAAATGCTGAGCCTGAAGTGCCCATGACCTTGACCCATCTTCAGTTCTTGGGGAAATGGATTGGGCATATCATCGCTGTAGGGAATGTGTTGGCACTTAGTTTGTTGTTTACATTAGGTTTGGCGCAGTCGTTGATGGCGATACAGGTTGCAGCTTTCCCAGCTTTGCTCATAGGCTTTGCGGTCGCATTCACCTTTGGCGCGTTTACGGAGTATTTTTTCTATAATGCTTATTTGTCCGAATTTTGTCAAAACTTTGGAGAAAAATGGGATAAGATGAAGGCAATTCCTAACGCATGGCTTGGGTTGTTAAGTGTTGTCACCAATGCGTTAGTGAATGGCGCATTGACTTACGCGGGTGTGGAACTTTTGACCGGGCTGTTGCTTGCGGCGAATATTGCTCTGCCAGCGATGCTGGCGATTACGATATTAGCGACTGTTTCGGCATTTTTTGCTGGAACGGCTTCTCTGATTTTAGGTCTGAATTTTTGGATAGAACAAAATTGGAAGGAACCCCTACCTACCTCTTATCCCGTGCTATCTTCTGTCCAGGAGAATGCGTCTATTGCGCATAAACGATATGGCTCATTTTTGCGGGCTGCGAATGATCCTGAGGGGGCAAAAGAAGCGCCTTTAGGATTGCTCGGGTATAGCAACTAGTGTGCTGATGTACCGCGGCGGGTCCGCGGTATCCATTGAGATCTTTATCAGCGCGGTCAGTCTTTTCCTTGTTTATGACACCTGGATCCGGCGGACAAGCCGTGGGACGCAGTGTTTCTGAAAAGAAATTGTCAACACGTCCTAATTAAAAATCAATGCCGTTTGATCTGTATCTTATTGTTTGTCCCAAGCTTTGTTAAGCATTTCCATAAATTGAGTTTTTTGTTGCTCATTTAAAGAATGGTAAATAGCATGATAAACCATGAATTGCTGTTTCTCGATTGCTTCATAAATATTGCTTTGATGCTCAATAAATGTGTTTAATTTGGTTTGGTCGACTGGAGAGGCCGATTGAACTATTTCCTGCTCCATGTGATCAACGCTCATTTTATCGTAGTTTAATTCTAGTAATGATTGTAGGGTGTATTCATGCACAGATTTGGCCAAAGGCATGATTTTTGCTTTTTGTTCAGGGCTTAAATTGAGGTCGTTTAAACGAGTGAGAGGATCGGTGTTCGGTTTATTTTTTGCATCCATTACCATTTGATAGCATTGTAGGTACATAAGAAAATACTGACGTTCTTGATGTTGTAGTTCGGTATATTTGACCTTTTGGTTTTCATTTAACATTTGATACAAATTGTGCCTGATTATAGCTATTTTCGACTGACCATCCGCATATATTTTTTTTGATTCCAAAATCAATTTGTCTATAGAAGTTTGGTCTGGTGTGGGGGATTTACAGTGATCAGAGACGTTGGCATCTGAATGTCAACGGACCCTTTAGTAGTATGCATGAATTGATTCGCTTCATTTCGGCTTGAATTTGCCGAAATGAGCCTTGAAATAGTTGGTTTCTAGATGGTGCAGGGAGATCTGCTCTCTATTGTTTCATGATCTTGGATTTTAGGCTTTATCAAAGCGCTAAGAGTAGGGGTAGATTTTACTGGTTTTATTGCAAAAAGTGTTAACGCAAGCCCTTCCTTTTGATCAATCGATGTCGGGTCACTTTGTGTTGATAGTTTCAAATTTAACCAATTAGGGGCTGCGGCTGATTTAAAATGAACGCTAGAGGGCTTTTTTTTAAATTTGGGATAACTAAATAAAGGGTCATCGTTAGGGGTCACTATTTTAGATTTAGAAAATCTAGTTAAACTGCTTAACATATCATCGTTCTTTTTATATGGGTTTGTTTTTTTTTCCATCTTTGGCATAAGCATCTCTGTGTTTTTTTGAGATCAATTGTGCCACAAATTTTACCAACTGTAAGTTTAATTTGATCTATGTAGGGTGGTATTATCAAATTATGTTAAGCTGCCAAATTCTAAATATGACGCACGAGCGTATTATGCCAAAAATTCAAAATTTAATTGGTCATTACGAGATTTTTTTCTCAGACTTGCTATTGCGAATGAAACAAGTAGGGATTCAAATTACTGGGATGCCTATGAGTCATTTGCTCTATCGAACAACGACTATGCCTGAGTATATTGAGCTTCGTGATAAATTGAAAAATCACTGTAGTGAATTTGTTGAAACACAATTTAATGGCAGGGCAGTGTCGATTCTAGTTTTAAAAGATCCGTTAGAGCTACAAGATGGCTTCACAGTGTCAATGATTGAGTTACCTGCTCCTCGTGCAGTTCATATGTATCCTAGTGGTTTGGAGAGCATAGGTGTGGTTGTTGGGAAGCAATTACCTGCCTTTATTCAACAATATCACTCCGTTTTAACGGGTGTGAAAGACCACGGAGAGCATTGCCAACCGGCTTTTATCACGTTTGAAAATGATAAAACCTCAAAATTTTATGATATTTCGTTGAGAGAAATTGTCAGATTGCAAGGCTGGGAGATGGCTACAATCTAGAAGGGAACGTCCGTGACATGAGCTCAGAATGACGTACCTTTTTCATGTATGTGAAGTTTCATCCCTTCGTGAGAGGCTTTAAATCCCAAGCGCTCATAAAATTGTTTGGCTCTTGATCGTTGTTTATTAGTGGTTAATTGTATCATGGCAACCTGATGTGATTTCGCAAACTCAAAAGCCGCTTGCATCATCCATTCCCCAATTTTTTGCCCACGATGTTTCGTGGATACGCGTACAGCTTCTATTTGCATGCGCGTTGACCCGGTATAGGTTAGAGATGGCATGATGGTTAAGTGGCATGTTCCAATAATGTCATCAACTTGGCATACAACCATAAGATATTGGTTAGGATCCGCATCAATGCGGTGGAAGGCATCAAAGTATCGTTGGTCGAGCGACTCATTTATCTGCTCACGTGTTTTTCCCAACTCATCTTCTATCAGTAAATGTACAAGCGCTTGTAGATCATGGATAGTTGCTTTGCGATGGGTGAGGTCTATTATCTGAATGGGTGATGTCATGCTTGCCTTCTTAATAAATCATCTGGGTGAATGCGACTATGATGAACCTCAATGGTCTTATAACGTGATATATCGCCTCGTTTTAGTATAATATTTCTGAGAGAGACATCAAATAACTCGGCCATATATTTTAAAAGCGCCACATTGGCCCGTCCATCAATGGCGGGAGTGGCCACTTTGATTTTTAATGCCTCATTGTATAGACCAACAATTTCATTATGCTTTGCACCAGGCTGTACATAAATTTTCAATAAGATGACATCTGCTGTTTGGGTATACCAAGAGGTATTCATTTTCAATCACATACCAAATGGTGTCACATTCATTTTGACATGATGAACCGCAAGAGCCAATCCATGATCCTGTTTAGCAAAGAGTCCCAATCCACCGATAACACCAGCGATACTCACAAATCCGAAAGCAGTAGACAATGTTGCCGCTGATCCTGCGCTGAGTGTTGTACTAGCTTGGATCATAAGTTGTTAATGCGGTGACGCCTAATGTGTGCATACCAGAAAAGCTTCCAACCACAGCTAATAAACTGCTTCCTCCGGAAGGTATACAGGCAAGAATACCTGTTATGATTAAAAGTAGGAGGGCAAATCCTATTAAAAAATGCCCGAGTTTTTTTAAGCCATGTCCTTTGAGTGTACCTGCCATAATATGAAGCGCTGTCATACTTCTGGTATGCTCTGCGCGGTTATACTCTATTTCCACTTGATACGGTAGATAAAATGGGCTGCATCGCATAGAAGCACCGTTATGTCTTACAAACTGTAGGCCAACTGCTATTCTGGAGCACACGGTCGTCAATTTATGGAGCAACGCAGTCTCTGGAATATGTCGTAAGCCTTGGCTATCAAAGCGTAGGGGGTATTGTTTATCCAGTTCTTTTAATACTTTACGTGCTTCAATATGCGCAGATTTGAGTGCTTGGTTTTGATTTGGGGTACGGCCTATTTGTGCGTCAATATCGCTTAAAAGGTTGATTAACAAATTACGTTGAGTAAGGTAGTTAGTCTCTGCTCTATTGGGAGCTGAGTTAAAAACGCGATCAGCATGTGGGGTAGGAACATGGGGGTGCGAGGCTGCTGATGGTTGAGCTGTAACCAGTCTATGCCTAATTTCCTGTAGACGTTGTATATTATCAGTTTGCCGTCGATGGAGATTACTGGATCGCCTCATATCCTCTTGAATAAACTTCGTTCTTAATTCGTTCATTTGGTGAACAAAACCCTCTTCTGTTTCTTTCGTGCGTTTGGTCAGCTCCGCTTTTTCTTTTGCAAGATTTATTTTTCTCTGTTCTATATCAGAAACGGTCGAATGAACGTAGAAAAAAGTTTTCCATTTACTGAGTAATTCTTTATTGGTGTCAGTATTGGCAAAAGGCTCACATGCTAGCATTAGTGTATTCAACTCATTTTCACAGTCAGTGATCAGAGCGTTCAAATAATCCGTATTAATAACTTTGGCATAAAGGTTTGAAACATGGCCGTTCATGGTATGAGTCAACTCATCCATTTGAATTTTTACGGCACTCTCGAATTCTGGTTGTGGTAGGTGATGTTGACCTAAGACTGTTAATTTCTGCGTGTATCATCAGCAATCGCGCGCAGATCATGACTGGTTATCAAATCACATTGACCCAAGGACGCTGCGTCCAGTGTATCAACTGCTTGCGCTATTTTGTGAATGGTCAGAATGAAATCTGTTAGTTGTTCATAATAGGGCATAGCAATTATTCCAACAATTGAGAGCTATCGCATATTGGCCGCGACTAGCTTTGATAACGAAGTCAGTTTGGCCATAAATTATACCATAAATAATCGTTTAGTCGAGTTCAAGAAAGGTAGCTTTAAGCAGCGTAGCGAATTGCGAGATCTGCGCTGGCATTTGTTTGTGATACGACTCTCATCGGTTTTCTTCTAACCAAGATTTGAACATGGCCAGGATACTGGGTCTCACACCATTTGGTCGATCATAATGCATAAAAAAAGCATCTTCATCTGAGGGATCGCCGTTTTTATTATAATAAGTACATAGATGGTAACTAAAATCGTTTAAGTATTGTATGTTACCGAAAGAATCAGATAATTGAAGTTGTGTTACTTCTCTATCGAGAGCATGAAACGGGGAGACGTCATCTGGTTGTGGTTTTACATGGGTCACAAAAAACTCTATACCTGTTTCAGTTATTTTAGACTTGCCGATAAGCCAGATATCCTTTTCATCGCCATCTAGGAAACTTTCGTCTAAGTCGCTTCCTTTCAGTGCAAAGTATCCTCCGCCATGAAATTGTTGTAATTCATCAGCATTAGGACAGGTAAAATCTCTGGCAAAAGCTGAAAAAGTCATAAAACATAAGAGATAAGATAAGAGTTTTGTAGGATAAAAAAGTTTCATGCTATTGCTCCAAAAAAATTGTTTTTATAGGGCGTGTTTACAATTCATCCCCGACGCCTACGTGCCGCGGCTTGTCCGCGGCATCCAGACGATCTAAATCAACGACAAATATCTTCATATAGATCACGCCAATCTGGGTTTAGGGTCTCAATTAAATTTAATTTCCACTGTC
>CAMCUM010000042.1 GCA_945878975.1 Legionella genomosp. 1 | reverse complement strand
GTGTTGTTCGTATCACCGCTATAGGTCGCAACAATCGATTGGCTAGAACCCACCACAAGCGATGAGGTCGTACAAGCAGCTTGACCACTACTTAAAGACACAGAGGTACAACCTGTTATCGCTGAACCACCTGCCGTAAAGCTCACAGTGCCTGTGGGACTATCTCCGCTAACCGTTGCAGTAAATGTTACTGAACTGTTTACTATACTTGGAGAACCACTTGTAGCCAAACTCGTCGTTGATGTCGCCCGATTAACTGTCTGCGACACGGTGCCTGTGCTTCCGGCGTTGTTCGCATTACCGCTATAGGTCGCAACAATCGATTGGCTAGAACGCACCACAAGCGATGAGGTCGTGCAAGCAGCTTGACCACTACTTAAAGACACAGAGGTACAACCTGTTATCGCTGAACCACCTGCCGTAAAGCTCACAGCGCCTGTGGGACTGTCTCCGCTAACCGTTGCAGTAAATATTACTGAGCTTCCAAATGCGCTTGGAGAACCACTTGTCGCTAAACTCGTCGTTGATGTCACTTGATTAACTGTCTGCGACACAGTGTTTGATGTACTTGTCGTGTTGTTCGTATCACCGCTATAGGTCGCACCAATCGATTGGTTAGGACGCACCACAAGCGATGAGGTCGCGCAAGCAGCTTGACCACTACTTAAAGACACAGAGGTACAACCGGTTATCGCTACACCATCTACATTAAAACCAACAGTGCCCGTGGGACTATCTCCGCTAACCGTTGCCGTAAATGTTACTGAGCTTCCAAATGTGCTTGGAGAACCACTTGTCGCCAAACTCGTCGTTGATGTCGCTTGATCAACTGTCTGCGACACAGTGTTTGATGTACTTGTCGTGTTGTTCGTATCACCGCTATAGGTCGCACCAATCGATTGGTTAGGGCCCACCACAAGCGATGAGGTCGTGCAAGCAGCTTGACCACTACTTAAAGGCACAGAGGTACAACCTGTAATCGCTGAACCAGCTGCCGTAAAATCAACAGTTCCTGTGGGACTATCTCCGCTAACCGTTGCAGTAAATGTTACTGAACTTCCAACTGAAGTGGTGCTATTGCTTGTGGTTAATGCGGTTGTTGATGTCGCTTGATTTACGATCTGTGTCACTGTGTTGGATGTGGCATCTAAATTATTCGCATCACCGGAATAGGTCGCAGTAATAGAATTACTTGGATATAGCGGTAATTGACTAGTAGAACATGTAGCAGCGCCTGATACTAAAGCAACCGAATTACACCCGGTTATTGCCGTACCATTATTACTGAACGTTATTGTGCCAGTTGGTGAGCTCCCAGTAACTGTCGCAGTAAATAGGACCGTCGAGCCGACAGAGCTCGGATTAATATTAGAGCTGAGCATAACACTTGATGTTAAACGCACATTTTGAACAACGGAATTTGATTGACTAGAACCGTGAGTTGAATCACCGGTATATGAACTGGTCAGCACATGCGAACCAGTCGTTAATGCAGAAGTTACGCAATTCGCCTCCCCCTGGTTTGATAATGACACAGCTGAGCAACCTAAAATTGGTGCTCCATCACTAAAAAAATCAACTTGGCCATCAGCTAATGGCGAACCATCAGAGGTAACCGTTGAAGATATCGTAATGACATCACCATAAACACTAGGATTTTGCGCTGAAACCAATGTCACAACAACTGAAGTTGAGACCACCGGTATTTCTGTGGCTGTTGTGCTAGCCGTAAAAGGACAAAACCCTTGCGGATTTAGAGCGGAACCACAATTAATACTATAACCTGGCGTTATGATCCTTATTCCAGCATTGGCATAACTCCGACCCGAAACCGAAGTAATAGAAAGGGTGCTCGTAGAAACCTGGTATCGCTGACAACTTATACCGGATCCTCCTGCGATATTTAAACAAATTTCTGCCGTAGCAACCAGAGCATTGTCATTCACTCCCCTTACATTCAGCAAATAGCCAGGACCCGCATAAGACACCTGAGCGAAAAACAAAGCAGCTACTACTGAAAAACTCTTGGAAATCCATTTCTTCATTATCTTACTCCAAACCAAACAATCTTTGTTAAGTAAATTGGATAGTAATTACAGCATCCAGCAAAAAATCTGCATAACCTGTGCCTATTTTCAAGGTATTCATTACCTAGTTATGTGGCACGCAAAAGTAACCTTCTCCTAAACGGGAAAACCTATAATTAATCCCAATGAATGTTGAGCACATATCATCCGTTAGCAACTGTTTTAACGAAGTCCGACCATATTTTTCGCACTTCGTTATTATATTAAATTTCAGACTTATCAGATTACAACATTCTACTCTTCGGTTGCTCAATCTGTAAATAGTGTTCATGCAAGATTATTAACTTACAATACAATAAAGCTCCCTTAAACCCCAGTAGCGCTCGGGTTTTCTTATATAATGCAAAGAACACATCACTTCGTTGCATAGCCTTGTCCTGGATTCAAGACAGTATATGCCTAGTCATTTGATGCTCTCAATTTTCCCTGACCGAAATAAAAAAAACGGTACCCTCCTTCCAACCAGACCTCTACGAAAATTTGATTGATTTTAATGCCAATACCTGCTGTTATAATAAAGTAAGGCTGATCTATTTTTCATGTTTTAACATGTGGAAGACATAATCTGCGTAAGACTTCGTCAACATAAATTATGTAGTATCTCTTGTTGCTCATACACTACCTTCTGTCGTCCCTATGCAGACAGGAATCCATCTATTTTCCAACCTTGATGTTAATGAAGAAACGGATCCTCTCATGCGCGGGGACAACAAATATATGCACACGTATTTACAAAACGAGTCAGTATATATGGTTTGTAAAATATACATCATGACATGCAAATGCTTTTCGGCAATGTATTTGATCTCTCGTGCAATATTGTTTGAGTTATTTTTCGAAGGAATGAATTAGCCCATATTTCAGGGCTAGTCAAAGTTACCGCTGGGTTTTGCGAATTTTTTGCAATACACGAATTTGTGCCAAAGCTCTGGCTAATTCAGACGATGCCAGGGAGTAATCAATATCAGCATGTTTATTTGCAATCATTTCTTCTGCACGAGCTTTTGCAGCGAGAGCGGCTGCTTCGTCGATATCATCTGCACGTTCTACCGCATCTGCCAAGACCGTCACTTGATGTGGCTGCACTTCTAACATGCCACCAGAAACGTAATACAAAACATGCTCACCACCAGGCAGGGTAACACGGATTTCACCCGGTTTGAGCAAGGTCAGCAACGGCGCATGTCCTGGGATAATACCAATTTCACCCAATTCTGCGCTGGCAACCACCATTTCAACCAAACCAGAAAAAATTTCTTTTTCTGCACTAACAATATCTAACTGTGTGGTCATTGCCATGTCGTCAGCCTGCCTCTTACTCATAATGTTTTAGATTTGGCAATCGCTTCCTCAATACTGCCAACCATATAAAATGCTTGCTCGGGTAAATCATCATATTCCCCAGCCAAAATCCCTTGAAACCCAGCGATGGTATCTTTCAACGACACATATTTACCTGGTGAACCTGTAAACACTTCCGCCACAAAGAAAGGCTGAGATAAGAAACGCTGTATTTTACGCGCTCGTGACACCACGCGTTTGTCTTCTTCTGACAACTCATCCATCCCTAAAATAGCAATAATATCTTTGAGTTCTTTATAACGCTGCAATGTTTGCTGTACTTTACGAGCGGTATCATAATGAACTTGACCCACCACTAACGGATCCAATTGTCGCGACGTAGAATCCAATGGATCGACCGCTGGATAAATCCCTAATTCAGCAATTTGCCGCGACAATACAACCGTCGCATCCAAATGCGCAAACGTGGTCGCAGGCGACGGATCGGTCAGATCGTCCGCTGGCACATAGACAGCTTGGATAGAAGTAATCGAACCAGTTTTAGTAGAAGTGATTCGCTCTTGCAACATACCCATTTCCTCTGCCAAAGTAGGCTGATACCCTACCGCAGATGGCATACGTCCTAATAGCGCAGATACTTCGACGCCAGCCAAGGTATAACGATAAATATTGTCGATGAATAACAACACATCACGTCCTTCATCTCGGAATTTTTCCGCCATGGTGAGGCCCGTTAGAGCAACACGCAAACGATTACCCGGTGGTTCATTCATCTGTCCATAAACCAATGATACTTTGTCCAAAACATTAGAGTCTTTCATTTCGTGGTAGAAGTCATTTCCTTCACGCGTACGCTCTCCCACGCCAGCAAAAACTGAGTAGCCACTATGCTCGATCGCAATATTACGGATCAACTCCATCATATTAACGGTTTTTCCTACCCCAGCACCGCCGAACAAGCCGACTTTGCCGCCTTTTGCAAAGGGGCACAATAAATCAATAACTTTGATCCCGGTTTCCAGCAATTCTTGACTACCTGCTTGCTCATCATAAGCAGGCGGTTTGCGGTGAATAGACCAATGTTCTTTCGCGTCAATAGGACCTGCGTGATCAATAGGGTGACCTAAAACATTAGCAATACGTCCTAAAGTTGCTTCACCAACCGGAACTTGAATGGGATGTCCCGTATTGATAGTCGCAACACCACGACGAAGTCCGTCGGTCGTTCCCATCGCAATGGTACGAACTACACCATCTCCTAATTGTTGCTGAACTTCAAATACCAATTCGCCTTCTTCTAATTTTAAGGCATCATTGACTTTTGGCACTTGATCGCGTGGAAACTCAACGTCAACAACTGGTCCGATGATTTGAACCACTGTACCAGTTTGCATTAAAGGCGCTGCGCACATTATTTACCCTCTTCTAAAGCGGCCGTACCGCCAACAATTTCTGCCAATTCTTGCGTAATGGCAGACTGTCTAGCTTTGTTATAGGCCAATTGAAATTGTTTGATTAACTCTCCGGCATTATCCGTTGCACTTTTCATTGCCATCATTTTGGCAGCTTGCTCACAAGCGATATTCTCCACAACTCCTTGATAAACCTGTAGTTCTATATAACGCTCTAACAAAAAATCTAATAATTCTTTAGCGTCCGGCTCATAAATATAATCCCAATGATGCCGCATTTTTTCTTGGTCATCTTCTGCTGTAGGCAACGGTAATAATTGTTTGACACAAGGCTTTTGTGTCATCGTGTTGATAAATTCATTACTGATAATATGGAGTTCGTCGATCTCTCCTTTATCGAAGGCATCACACATCACTTTGACGACACCAAGTAGATCTTTAATGCCAGGCGCATCCCCTAACTGATCGACAGATGCCAAAACGCGTCCACCAACTCGCTTGAAAAATGCTTGCCCTTTGCGGCCAATCACACAAAAATCACATTGTTGGTCTTGCTGCGCATACTGTTTAGAGAGACGCAGCGCTTCGCGCAACAAGTTTGCATTCAAACCACCGCACAATCCGCGATCGCTTGTTACGACAATCAGACCCACTCGGCGAACTGGCCGCGCGGTCATAAACGGATGTCGGTATTCCGACGCTGCTCGCGCAAGATGACGAACTACTTGGTAAATTTTTGTGGCATAGGGTCGCGATGCTCGCATTCTATCTTGCGTTTTACGCATCTTACTCGCTGCCACCATTTCCATTGCACGCGTGATTTTACGTGTTTTTTGCGTGCTCTGGATGGTTGAACGGATCTCTTTCGCTCCCGCCATAATCGCCTCTTCTACCAACTACCGGTTTTTTTAAATTCAATCAAAGCGTCACGCAGTTTCGATTCAATCTCATCATCGTACCCACCAGCGACATTAATTTTTGCCATCAGAGGAGCATGTAAACTATGCATGAACCCAAGCAATGCTGCTTCAAACGCTGTGACTTCTACAACCGGCACATCATCTAAAAAGCCTTTTTCAACTGCATACAATGACAGACCCATTTCAGCAACCGACAAGGGGGCATATTGCTTTTGCTTCATCAATTCGGTAATTCGCTGACCACGCTCCAATTGCTTCCGTGTTGCGTCATCCAAATCCGAAGCAAATTGCGAAAATGCTTCCAATTCCCGAAATTGTGCGAGTGCCAAACGAGTACCACCACCCAATTTTTTCATGATCTTGGTTTGTGCCGCACCACCCACACGAGATACTGACAAGCCAGAATTGATAGCCGGCCGCACCCCTGAGTTAAATAAATTATTATCTAAAAAAATCTGACCATCGGTGATAGAAATAACGTTGGTAGGTACGAATGCCGATACGTCGCCTGCTTGCGTTTCAATAATAGGCAAAGCAGTGAGTGACCCTGTTTTCCCTTTGACTTCACCACCCGTTAAGCGTTCTACTTCATCAGCGTTAATCCGCGCTGCGCGCTCTAGCAAGCGAGAATGCAAATAAAAAATATCACCAGGATAAGCTTCACGACCAGGTGGACGACGTAACAACAATGAAATTTGACGATAAGCCCACGCTTGTTTGGTCAAGTCATCATAGACAATCAAAGCGTTCTCACCGCGTTCCATGAAATATTCGCCCATCGAGCAACCGGAATAAGGGGCAATAAACTGTAAAGCTGCCGAATCTGCGGCACCAGCGACTACTACAATCGTATGTGCGAGGGCATCATGTTCTTCTAATTTACGTACAAGGGTAGCAACTGAAGATGCTTTTTGACCTATTGCTACATAGATACACACCACACCCGTGTTTTTCTGATTGATAATGGCATCAATCGCGATCGCAGTCTTCCCGGTTTGTCGGTCACCAATGATCAATTCACGCTGACCACGGCCAATCGGCACCATCGCATCAATCGCTTTCAATCCAGTTTGAACCGGTTCATCAACTGATTTACGCTCAATAACCCCAGGTGCAATACGTTCAATCGGTAAAAAACAATCGGTTTTGATGGGGCCTTTGCCGTCAATAGGATTACCAAGCGGATCGACCACCCGGCCCAGCAAAGCGGGACCCACGGGCACCTCAAGGATGCGACCCGTACAGCGCCCAATCATGCCTTCGCACAAAGTACTGGCATCGCCCAAAATCACCACTGCAACCGAATCACGTTCAAGGTTCAGAGCCAGGCCGGATACACCGCCATCAAACTCCACCATTTCACCTTGCATGACATTGTTCAAACCGTACAAACGCGCAATACCGTCTTTGATACTGGTAATTTGACCTTCGTCTCGCGTCGCCGCAACAATCTGGAAGCTCTCAATTTGTTTCATAAGTTCCGCAGAAATTTCTGACGGTTTCAAAGCGACTTGTACCATGAATGTTCCTCTCGTTTTATGGGCGTTATAAAGCAATGTGTCTCATGCCTTTACGCAGCCAATGTATAGCCTAAGTTTTTAATCTTTGTTCGTACTGAGCAATCAAAAACAAAGTTCTCCGCACGAATAATTGCTCCGCCTAAAATAGCAGGATCAATGGTTATATTGAGCGTGATTTCACGCTGTAGTCGACGGCTTAAATGTTCAGACAACTGTTGAGTTTGTTCTTTTGTCAATTCAGAAAAACTAACCACATCTACTGACAAGGTTTTTTCATATTCAGCACGTAAATGTTGAAACTGCTGGTAAATACTACCTATCGCCAACAAACGTTTGTTATGCGCTAACAATGCTATGAAGTGGCTCAGGTATTTGCCGCCTTGCGTAAGCTTAAAGCGTTCTAAAACAGACTCCAACAGTTGACAATGCTGTGCAGGAGTCGTGGAAGGCTCCGTGATAAACGTGACGCACAAGGGATCAAGGATCATTTGCGTCAAACCTTCTAGTAGCTGCGCCCACAGATCAAGCTGTTTGTGCTTAACCGCGAATTCAAAAGCCGCTTTGGCATAAGGTCTTGCAACCGCTGTCATATCAGTCATAGTCAAATCTCTTGAATCAGGTCATCAATCAATAAACGATTACGCGACTCGTCAATTTCTTGCTTTAAAATCTTTTCTGCGCCAGCAACGGCCAATCGACCGATTTCTTTATGCAACGTCTCACGCGCACGGTTCACTTCCTGCACCAAATGATCTGCCGCAACTTTCGCAGCATGGTCCGCTTGTATTTTGGCCTGCTCTTTGGCTTCTTCGATGATCTGAGCCGCACGCAAAGAGGCTTTTTCAATGATCTCATTAGCCTGGTGCTTCGCTTCTTTCAGCTCATCCACAGCACGGTGGTGTGCCAATTCTAGTTCACGCTGTCCACGTTCACCAGCAGCCAAACCTTCTGCGATTTTAGCCTGACGTGCAGCAAGCGCCTTTTGTAATGGTGGCCAAACAAATGACATGGTAAACCACACAAAGCATGCGAAAACCAACATTTGTATAATCAAAGTCACATTAATTGACAAGGCAAATTCTCCGAATAATTACAAAAACCACAGCATTACTTATCCGAGCCGCGACCGATATTTTCCGCTCCCTAACGGTCGCGGGTCGGATTTCTAGACCGGAGTCCAAGATTGAAGTTCTAACCCAGATTTCCGGCTCGAATGACTGCTTAACCTAAACTTGCTAAAAATGGGTTCGCAAACGTAAAGAACAATGCAATCCCCACGCCAATCATCGTTACCGCATCTAACAGACCTGCTACAATAAACATTTTAACCTGCAACATAGGAACCATTTCAGGCTGACGTGCTGCACCTTCTAAAAATTTTCCACCTAATAAACCAAATCCTATCGCCGTACCTAGTGCACCCAAACCAATCAAAAGTGCCACAGCTACAACCGTCATACTCTGAACCTGTGCTATCAAACTAATATCCGCCATTATTATCCCCTTATTAATAAAACAAAATCGCAACTACGCAGTTCTAATGATCTTCATGTGCCAAACTCAAATACACTATCGTCAACACCATGAAAATAAATGCTTGCAACGTGATGACCAAAATATGAAATATTGACCATCCCAATGCCAAGATAAATTGTGTGATTGCTAATGTCGTAGTGGCAACGGGTGCCTCCACACTACCGTGCAATGTCATCAGCGCGATCAAAATAAAAATCAATTCACCCGCATATAAATTACCAAATAGCCGCAATGCTAAAGAAATAGGGCGAGAAATGAGTGTGACTGACTCTAATATAAGATTAAAAGGAATCGCGAGCACGTGATTAAATGGTTGAAGTGACAACTCTTTCGAGAACCCCTTCACACCTTTGATTTTAATACTATAGAACAAAATCAAGAAAAAGACCGATAAAGACAAACCGAACGTCAAATTTAAATCAGTGGTCGGGACCACTTTCAAATGATGAAACCCTAAGAAATTACCGATAACAGGGAGAATATCTACCGGCAAAATATCCATAAAATTCATGGTAAATACCCAGATAAAAATGGTTAGCGCCAAAGGACCTATCAGATCCGATTTCCCATGAAAACAGTCCTTGACTTGATCATCAGCAAAAACCAGGAGCAATTCCACGAAGTTTTGCAAGCATCCTGGCACGCCATTTGTTACCTTGCGTGATGCCACATAAAAAAAGGATAAGACCATGATTCCTAAAAAAACGGAAAAAAATACCGTATCAAGGTTCACTGTCCAAAAACCACCTTCAGAACCCCAATGCATGGTCTTCAGGTTGTAGGTCAGATACGTCAGATGATGTTTGATATAGTCTGTATTCGTTAGCATAGTTAGTCTTTCTATTTATCAATTCAAATTTTATTGAACACTGGCATCAACCATGCCAGCATTTGCATACCGATATAAGTTCCGAAAAAAATAATCGGGTTAACCGAGCATCCTGCAAAAACAACTGAAAACAGTCCTAGTGATACACCAAATTTCAGCATTTCACCCTGGTAAAATCCTTTTAGAATCTGACGCGCGGCATGCGCTCCTTGGTAACGAAACAGGCAATAAGTTCGCAGTGCGTTTGGGACCACATAAGTCAGTCCTGCTAAGCCTGCTGATTTGATACCTATCATGCCTGCGTAACAACCCGCCACACAGATTACCATCAAACATGTGGTCAGGTCTATCAGCACAATCTTACGAATACGTTGTTTAGGATCGAACAATGAAGGCATCCTCACCCGTCACGGCTGCGAATTATAAATGAATCTTATTCGACCTGCAAGTATCATTGCTCAGTTTCTAGAGACAATTGATGCGGAGTCGTGTGCCATCCATGATGAAGCTGCATTCTATGTAAAAATACTCTCATAATGCTCATATAAATCTCGTCACCGGGTATTTCATCTTCCACACCATGGTCAATAGAAGGATTATCATTCACTTCAATAACATAATGTTCATTATCTCGACTTTTGATATCCACACCGTATAACCCATCGCCGATCAACCGTGAGGAACGCAGTGCTGCTTGCATGACCCCCGCGGGTACCTCGTGAAGAGGCACTGCATCGAACCCACCTTCACGTTCCGTGTTTGATTTCCAATTTATAATTTGCCAATGATCCTTCGCCATGTAATAACGGGAAGCATATAAAGGTTTATTATCCAAAACACCAATGCGCCAATCAAAGTCGGTAGGAATAAATGGCTGGACCACAACCAAATCGGATGTTTTGAAAAATTGTTTTAGCACTTTTTTATATTCTTTCACATTATGTACTTTTATCACACCCAGGGAACACGCACTATCCGGTTGCTTGAGGACACAAGGGAATGCCGCCGGGATAAAATCGGGACGATATTTACTGACAATGACTGTCTGAGGTATGTTGATGTGGTGATGGCGCAGCATCTCCGCGAGATAAACTTTATTACTGCATTTGACAATCGATTGTGGGTCATCTATCACCACCAAATTCTCTTGCGCTGCATAGCGTGAAAATTCGTAAGTATAATGATTAACAGAAGTAGTCGTTCGAATAAAAAGACCCGCATATTCCGGAATGGTCTTGATAGCCGTTTGATCAATCACATTCACCTGAATCCCCAAGGATTCCCCCGCTTCAGCAAAACGCTCTAATGCTTGTTTGTTGGAGGGCGCTGTCCCTTCTTCAGACGGATCGACCAATATAGCCAGATGAAAAAAATATTGCTTTTGCCGTTTTTGAGAAAAGTGCTTCTTAGTTAAATACAGATGAGTCGCCTTCTGCATAAACGCAACATCTGTTTCAGGGATATCCTGCGCTTCTAAGACAGCTAGTTTTTTCACAACCCAGCCTTTCTTTTTTTTCAATAACTGAATAGTGATCAACGGCAGGGGAAAAATAGCATGAATTTTTTTTGCCAAGCCTTCGCAAGCTTGCTGTGGACACAAACCAAAATAAATAGGTAAGGTTAACGTTTTATCTGTGACGTTACTCAAGCTTTGCTGAATATCCGCATCTTCATCTTGCAAAAATTGGCTTGATAATTGCTCATCCACACCATCTTGAATCGTTTGGATAGAGGGCGAAACCTTGTGATCATGGGCTAGAGCGAACAAAGACACATAATAACCAATGGTCTGGTAGCGATAGGACTGACATAAATTAATCACCCGTACGGATTGCGCTTGAAAATAATGACCCTTTAAATAATCCTCCGCTTCAATAATAGGGAAGTCATTGAGGAAACTCCAATATGGTACGTCGTCCGTAACGATGATAATTTGCATAAATGACTCCCCTATTGGCGTATCAACTCCATCTTTGCGACGGTCGCAAAGATGACATTTTTAATAGTTAACACGTTCCATGTTTAAGCCCACTCTTAATTTTTTATAACTTATTGCGTAAAATTGCAATCTTTTTAAAAAACTCATCACGCAACACTATGTGATTCACGCAATCGATGCTATCTTTTACAATATTTCCCTTGTTATTTTTCACTATGGCACTACACGTTATCATTCTCGCTGCGGGCCTTGGGCAACGCATGCATTCCGCCGTACCGAAAGTCCTGCATACCATTGCTGGTCGCTCTATGCTTGAGCATGTCATTGCAACAGCTCAAGCATTACAACCTGAAAACATCCATGTGGTCATTGGACATGCTGCAGATACGATTCAAGCAGCGTGTCAACACGTATCCGTCAATTGGATTACTCAAACCAAGCAATTAGGAACAGGACATGCTGTGCTCCAAGCCTTACCACATATTCCAAACAACGCGCATATTTTGGTGCTATATGGCGATGTGCCGTTGCTACGTGCAGAGACCTTACAAAACCTGATCAGCGTCAGTCAAGCGCACGCACAATCTCTGTCCTTGCTCCTTGCCAAAGTGCCGAAACCTTATGGCCTTGGGCGCATTATTCGTGATCCGCAAAACCAGATCACCGCGATCATTGAAGAAAAAGATACCAACGAGCAACAACGCGCGATCACAGAAATATACTCCGGCATTTGTTGTGTCTCAGCTGGTCATTTAAACCGTTGGCTGCCAAAAATTACGCCCCAAAATGCCCAAGCTGAATACTATTTTACAGATATCGTCGCCCTTGCCAAAGCAGAACAACAAACCATCGCATCGTTTCAAGTGTCAGATTATCAAGATATCTTGGGCGTGAATGATCGATTTCAGCTTCAGCAAGCCGAACGCATATGGCAACAACGCACAGCCCAACAATTATTATTGTCTGGCGTCGGCATTGCAGATGCGCAGCGCATCGATATTCGTGGCACATTGCATTGCGAGAAGGATGTGTTTATCGACGTCAATAATGTGTTCATAGGACAGGTGCAGATTGGGACACAATCCGTGATTGAACCGAACTGCGTCTTAACCGATGTCACAATAGGGGCGCGGTGCCGTATCGCTAGCAACTGTGTTTTAGAAGATTGTCATATAGGAGATGATTGTCAAATCGGTCCTTTTGCGCGTATTCGTCCAGGCACTCAATTAGCCGCACATTGTAAAATCGGCAATTTTGTTGAAGCAAAAAAAGCCATTTTTGGCGAACATAGTAAAGCGAGTCATTTGAGTTATTTAGGCGATGTCACCATCGGCAAGGATGTCAATATTGGCGCAGGCACCATCACCTGTAATTATGATGGTGCAAACAAATATCAGACCATCATCGAAGATGGCGTGCACATCGGTTCGGATACTCAATTAATCGCGCCAGTCACCATCGGAAAAAACGCCACCATCGGCGCAGGCAGCACCATCCGCAGCAATGTGCCCTCAGATGAATTAACCTTGACCATATCGCAACAAAAAACTATTCGTGGTTGGAAACGTAAGAAGAAATTAGATAAAGAATAATGGTGGCGCTGCGCGCAGTTGTTGGGCCGACGAGGCCCAACCTACTTTAGATTCTTATCTGTGGTTCGACATAAAGCACGGCAATTCTTTAGGGTCTATGGCCTCAGGACGAGATTTGCGAAACATGCTGATACCACAAGCCATCGCTCCTGTTACTGCAAGCCCGCCTGCGGCACAAAATACTGCTGTGCCATAAGCTGACAAAACCAAACCAAAACACCCCAAAAATAACGCTAAGGCTGCGAATTTTCCAACTGTTGTCTTCAACGTTAAACACCTAAACATAAATGGGGGTGTCACGGCTGGGTTTTGAATTGATTTGTCAGTTACTGCAGAGCTGACCGGTACACGTGAGAAATGTGTTCGTGGTTTATAAGTTCGATGAACTCGCGTTGGTAATTCAGTCATCGTTAAAGAAGAACATTTTAGGGCGCTATTCTGGTATGCCACATCTGTGGGTATAGGACTTGTATCTTGACTCATATTGCTCATAAAGCGCCCGACAAAGTCACTATTCCCATCATCCCGCTCCTGAAGCATTGGATCTGACTCAAAAACTGTAGGAAGAGATATTAATCGTGCTCGAAGATACTTTTTTCTCCTGATAGTCACGTTAGCATCCGCACGCACCGTAGGGTGCTTGGGATTAGCCACATCTCCCTTAGTCAATCGATGAAAATGACGCTCATAGATCATGTCTTGGGTGGTTTCTAATTTATATTTTGTATCACGATCTGCGGAGCATTGAACTAGGTTCATACGTGAGTAGGTCTGATCTTGATTTATTCGATAAACTGAAATATCTGGCATTGACCCTTCAAAACAAGCAAAACCATTTTGACTAATAGTTAAACCAGCGTAGGATATTTGACGCAGATACATACCTCCTCTAGCGGCAAACTCTATCTGACCTCCGTCAAACCATTCTTTCGTTATATTATTGATCAATAGATATTTTTCACCTGAACCCATTTACTTCTCCGTTGCACATTTTTTAATTGTTATTTTTTTGTTCACACTTTATTATATAAAGGCATTCAATCACAGGGCGCATAGTAAAGGGCGCCTAAAAATAAATCAATACAAAAATGCTCTGTTTTTCATCGGAGTGTTTTTATGGTGGCGTCATATCGTTGCTCGCGTGTATGCTACTCTACCGCATTCGCATCCCAAACAATCATATGATCCGGTTTAATGATGGTACTTAAATGCATCAACGCTGGTTCTATTTTAATGGGTATGTCAAAAAACTCGATGCTTAAAGGGAGATCCATAGACAACGCCATAAACGAGGAGGTTTGTTCGCCACTTTCACCAAAACCAGAAATAGCTCGAAACACACTCACGCCTCGCAATTTGGCTTCGTTACGCAAGTAATCTAAGATTTTTTCTAATAAATGTGAAGATTCCATCACATAAATACGTACCACCATCACTTTGGTCATTTTCATAATTGCCTACCCCACATGATACCCAGCCAAATTAAGCCTAAACATAAGACAATATTCAAGAAAATATTTACCGAACCAGAAAGCCACGCTCCTGACTCAAACAAATTCCAGGTTTCAATCGAAAAAGAAGAAAAAGTGGTATAACCACCTAAAAATCCGACCAGCAAAAATAATCGTAACTGTGGCGCAAACACCGCGTACCTGTTCATCAAAAGCACAAACACAACCCCCATGATGAAAGAGCCACTGGCATTCACGAACAACGTTCCCCAAGGAAAATGCCGACCTAATAAGCCATAGCTCCAATTAGACATCACATACCGAAGCGTACCACCCAAACCAGCACCCAAAAAAACCCAGACAGCATTCATATGGCCTCCTTGGTCTTTGCAGGGTATTCACACAAATCACGAATCAGACAAGTTTGACAATGCGGTTTTCTTGCCGCGCAGACATACCGCCCATGTAGCACCAACCAATGATGCGCGTGGCGCAAAAAGTTCGTATCAATCTTTTTTTCTAAAATCCGCTCTACCGCTAAAGGCGTTGTGCCGTGTGCCATACCCGTACGATTCGCCACGCGAAAAATATGCGTATCCACCGCGATAGTCGGATGACCAAACGCCGTATTTAAGATCACGTTCGCGGTTTTTCTACCCACCCCGGGTAACGCTTCCAATGCTTCCCGAGAGGACGGGACAATACTATGATGGAAGGACACCAATTGCTCGCAAGCCTGAATAATGTGGCGCGCTTTGCTATTAAAAAGTCCAATCGTTTTGATATATATTTTTAATTTAGCTTCCCCTAATGCCAATATCGCTTCAGGGGTATTGGCCACTGCAAACAAATGCTGAGTTGCTTTATTAACACTGACATCGGTCGCTTGTGCAGACAAGATCACTGCGATCAATAATTCGAAGGTAGAGTGATACTGCAACTCTGTTTTAGGATGCGGATTTTGTGCCTGAAATCGTTCGAAAATCAGCCGCATATTTGCATGATTCATATCACTTCGCCTTTACGCGCGCCAATGCTGCCAATATATAGTCTTTTTTTGCTGCTTTCTCTGCTGTATCATCGGTTTGCTCGGCACTCAAACGACGTTTGTTGCGATAATGTTGAACTTTTGCATTCTCATCCGCAACCAAACGAACTTGTCGTGCTTGATACCGCGCGCGCGCCGCGTCTGGATCGTAATCCAAAGCAGGCACCTCCAACATATCAATACAATCCACCGGACATGGTTCTACACATAAGCCACAACCAGTGCATTCGTGCACCAAAACAGTATGCATCAATTTGGCTGCTCCAACAATGGCATCTACAGGACAAGCCTGAATGCATTTGGTACACCCAATGCACTCTGCCTCACGAATCACAGCCAAAGCCGGTGGACGCGTTTGTGCCACCATCGCAGCTTCATAAGGTTTGGGATCAATCTGTAACAAAGCACCCAATGCATGCAACGTCTTGACACCACCAGGTGGACAATGATCAATCGCAACCACACCAGTCGCCAACGCCTCTGCATACGGACGACAACCCGCGTACCCACACAACCCACACTGAGTTTGGGGCAATACGGCATCAATCTCTTGAACAAGACTCACTTTACTTCCTTACCAATGGAAAATATTCGTCTTTGCGAGCAGCGAATCAACCCAGAGCGCAAAGGACAGCAGCCTGGATTGCTTCGCGATGCTCGCAAAGACGGGTTTTTAGAGCGTTGCTTAATCCTGCCCAGCTCCCAACAATGCATCAATCGCCCCTTGCTCTACTCGTTGCATCAATGGGACAAACGTTTGAATGCGATGACCCAGCAATGGCTGATCAATATTTTCCCATGTTAAGGGTGGACAATTTAAAAACGTCTCGACTGTTTCAGCCATTTTAGGCAAAACAGGTTTCAGATAGGACATCAAGATGCGAAACAAATTCAATCCCATGCTACACACCATTTGAACTTGCGGTAAACTTGCTTCTTCCTTGGCTAACACCCAAGGTTTTTCGGCATCGATATACTGATTCACCGCATCGGCGCCTTCCATGATCAAGCGTTGAGCACGTGCATAATCTCGTGCGACATAAGCCGCAATGATATCCATACGCAACTGTAACACATCCTGATACAGATCGGGTTTATGCAACGTTTTCGCTAAAGTTTGATCGAAACGCTTCTGAATAAAACCCGCACACCGGCTAGCAATATTTACCACTTTTCCAACCAAATCAGCATTCACTCTATGCAACAAATCGGTAAAATTCAAATCCAAATCATCGACCCGACCATTCATTTTGGCCGCAAAATAATAGCGTAAATAATCAGGATGCAAATGCTCCAAATAATGTCGCGCTTCAATAAAAGTGCCACGCGATTTCGACATTTTTTGTCCGTTAATGGTCAGAAAACCATGCGTAAAAATAGCCGTCGGTAGCCGATAACCGCTGCCAGATAACAAAGCTGGCCAAAAAAGCGCATGAAAATACATGATGTCTTTGCCAACGAAATGATAAAGCTCCGTGCTGGTCTCTGGATCCCAAAATTCAGCAAATGAGCGCCCTGTTTCGTCACAATACCGTTGGCAGGCGGCCATATACCCAATCGGCGCGTCCAACCAAACATAAAAATATTTATCTTGGGTGCCCGGAATCAAAAAACCAAAATAAGGCGCATCTCTGGAAATATCCCAAGCTTGCAAGCCTGCGGCAAACCATTCGTCTAATTTATTCGCAACTTCCGCCTGCAAAGTACCGCTTGACGTCCATTGCTTGAGAAAAGACTCATAACGCTGTAAATCAAAGAAATAATGCTCCGATTCTTTTTCAATCGGCGTAGCACCTGAAATAGCAGAAACGGGGTTCAATAAATCAGTGGGGGAATAAGTCGCACCACAGACTTCACAACTATCCCCATATTGATCGAGCGCCTGACATTTTGGGCAAGTACCTTTGACATAGCGATCAGGTAAAAATATATGCTCTATCGGATCGTAGGCTTGTGTGATGACTCGCGTATAAATATCACCGCGCGCGCGTAAACGTTGGTAAATATCATTCACTAATGCTTCATTTTCAGGGGAATGCGTGGTGTGATAGCAATCATAATGAATATCAAACGCTTTAAAATCTTGCATATGACTGGCTTGAATGGCTTGAGTCAAAGCCAAAGGCGTGATGCCTTGCTGCTGTGCTTTAAGCATAATAGGCGTCCCATGCGCATCATCGCCACAAACAGCGACACAGTCATGTCCCAGCATTTTTTGCACACGCACCCAGATATCGGTTTGAATATGTTCCACAAAATGCCCCAAATGCAAATGCCCATTGGCATACGGCAGGGCACTCGTAACAAGCATTTTACGTTGATTTGTCATAGGATTTTGTCTTATTACATAAAAAGCAGAATTATACCTTAGCTTTGTAAATCGAAGAAATTTATCTTTGTACGATCAAACTGGACTTTGGACAACCAGTGATCTAGTACGAGCCCGTGAGCGAGCCCGATCAATCTGTTTTTGAGCCCATTTAGTCAGCATCATAATGATTCGGATCAGTCATTCACGTCCTTTTTGATAGTTGTCTTCATGTATAATGTCTAATCGTTTAGCCACATCAAGAATGGCCGCCGTTTCTGTTCCTGATCGTTTTGCCATGCGATAGAACCTACTTCTTTCATTGGGAGAAAATTCACCGGCGCCCTCGGCAATATTCAGTGATATTGATGTTCCTGCTCTCTGTAGATGAACTGTCAAATAAGCTCTTCCACGAGGGTCGGTAAAAAGTGTAAAAATACAGCTGCAACAGAAAAAATGATCGCATAATCAGAACAATGTTGTTAAAAAACAAAAAACGGCGGACTCGGGCTCGTATTAGATCGCTGGGTATCCAAAGTCCAGATCAAAGCATACACATTTTAATCACGAAGGGTATGCTTTATACTTTAGGGCCATCTCCAAACGAACTACGCGTCTGTCCTGGCGTTTCCTCAACCCCCGTAACATTGGCAGAACGCTTCATATCTTGAATTTGTTCTTTAAAGAGGCGCAAGGTTTCAGTGTTGACTGTGTAAAAATAATTAACTATTTTCCAAAAAAAATTTTGATGCTTTCCCATAGCCCTCTTGAGCTGTCCAAAATCATTGTTTTTATCTTTATTCGTACGCATCTCCTCTACAAGATTATCAAAGGTCATATGAGGTTTAGACGCTAAAATCTGAGTCAATGCTTGATGAATCTTTAGTGCTTTTTTGGGACATTCACTGGCCAGTGTTTGGAGTCGCTCCGCCAACAACACGATACCACGCAACTCATCGAAGCTTTTAAGCCGCTCAGCCATACCTGGATATTTTGCAATAGTGCCTCCGATAGCCGCCACCAAATTGAATGGTTGCACATATTGGGTAATCTCACCGTTTTTTGCTAGAAAAAGCATCGTTCGTTTTTGCTCATCCATATATACTTTGATACAAGAACTCAGATCCTGATGATTTTGAAATAATGCTGCCAATTGGTTTTCCACGATTGTGATATTTTTTACTGCTGGCGCAATGTTTGAATGAAGGTCTGTCAAAAGCCTAAGCTCAGAACTCAGGTCGGTAGGTTGATCCACATACCCCAATGCTTTTTGAAATAATTGATCTACATATGACCCCTCACCCTCAAGTTGACACATCTCACAAACGCTCCCTAAAGTTGTCCGATCAAGTGTTATATTCGCATTCAGAAGCGCATGCGTACTATCCGGATTACTTTGAACATACGTTGAGATAATCTCTCGAATCGTAGCATCCGGATTTGCTGACTCACCGCGCTCCAGAAGATCCCGAAGCTTTATTCCAGGAAAAATACAATAATCATCGATACTGCTACCTATCGGTAAATTGAACTTATCTTCAAGCGCATCCATGGTAAATTGTTCCTGGAATTTACCATTCAAAATGCGTTCCACGTCCTGAAAACGTCCTTTTTTGATCACTTCGGAAAATAATGTCTGTGCTCTTATTTTTTTTTGACTTGCAACTTGAGCCGCTTGATCCAGCATTCGCACAGCAGCCAATTCTCTTTTCGCCTGCACAAATAATTGCATTGACAAGCCCGGATTTTTAAAATGCTTTTCAAGATCTCGGTGGTATTCTGCAACATATTGAGCATAAATATTTGAGTAATTTTCGGGGCGTTTATTAAGTAATTCGGCTATCTCTTTTATGTCACACATCACTTGCATGATTTCATAATTAAATCCCGTCAAATTTGCATGTGATGCCTGAAGTAAGAGAGGCAACCGGTTTTCTAGTGCTTGTGTCACTGGACCCATGAGAAGTGCACACCAAGCATTTAATTTATAACTCACCTTACGCACACCCCTTGTTTCGTAACTGAAATTAATTAAAATTCTGCTCCTGCTTTTATGGAGGAGCAACGCATGGATATGCTTGATATTTACACTGACTATTTGATATGCCAAAACAAGCACGCGACTGCAACGGGTTT
>CAMCUM010000041.1 GCA_945878975.1 Legionella genomosp. 1 | reverse complement strand
TCTGCTCGGCTATATCCTTGTTCAATTACTAGCGCAATGGCATCCAGCTTAAATTCTTTTGAATATTTTTTTCTTTCTCTCATTACATTTTCTCCAGTTAAGGCAA
The DNA here is from genome assembly GCA_945878975.1 of Legionella genomosp. 1. GTDB lineage: Bacteria > Pseudomonadota > Gammaproteobacteria > Legionellales > Legionellaceae. The sequence continues at coordinate 20,053 of CAMCUM010000041.1, read as the reverse complement.
TTATCTCTTAACTGGGGTGATCAAATCTATTAAACCACGTCAGCCGTCTACTTCAAAAACACAATTGGAACAGTTAACTAAAATCAAAAGCTTCTCTCTAAAAAAAGCCGCGACCCTGAGCGGGAAAAAATTTCCAGTATTATTGTTTAGCCCAGGTTTTGGTTGCCCATCAGAGGAGTATGAGAACTTTATTACAGAATTAGTCAGTCAGGGTTATATTGTTGTTGGTATTAATACACCCTTTATTAGTCTTGTTGCATTGCCAAATGGCCATGTTGTTAAACCTGTAGACTTAGCAAATGTGAAAAACATCGATCGGTACATCAGCGATAAATTGGTTCCTTTGCAATCTCAGGATTTAATTTACGTATACAATAAGCTACATAATCCGCATTCTTCGAACAGCTTGTTCTCAAGTATGGATTTAACTCACATTGGTTTATTCGGGCATTCAATAGGTGCGCGTACCCTGTCAGAAGTGGCATATACTCATCCAGCCTGGTTTCAAGCAATTGCCCCGCTTGATATTGGTACCGGCAGTACTGGAGAGCCATTGAAAAAATTGAAAAACTTAACTATCCCAATCATGTATCAAATAAGTTCCTTGTTTCGCGTGATCTCACCTTATATGCCAGTTACATTTGGGTTGAAAAAAAATGGATATATGGTTGGAATTGCTCCCAATGAACTAAATCATACTTACAGCCATCATATGAATTTTACCGACTTTTCAACATTGCAGTATCTGCCCATATATAAGGCTCAAAAAAAACAGATGACTGTACCGAGCTTTAATCTCAAGCTGATGCCACATTATCCTACAAGAAATGATATCGCGGCGTTTACCACAGTAACCTATGTATTAGCTAAACAAAAAAATACATGGGGGTTTTTTCAGTATTTCGCAAGGCCAAACATCATTGCACCGCGTACATATATAGATATCGATATGATTGATGGTTTATCCGTGGCTTTATCTGCGTTACCGAATAAGCCCATCGATCAATTATCCAATTCTGAAATTGAACCGATTAAAAAAATAGTAACATCGTTTAATGCTTCCGCGTCAAACATGCTTGGAACAGGAAATGGTTGGGAGATAACCGATTCCATCAACACCTATTTGGTCCAGTTTTTTAATAAATATTTGAAGGGCGAAGAAAATCCGGCATTTAAGAAATGCACTCCTTTACACAAGGAAACATATATAAAGTGTGGTCCAGATAACGTTCAATAACCCAGCAATTAGAATGATTGGGTAATCCAGATAAACATTGTACTCTTTATAGATACTAAAAAATTTCTGTTATCTTATTCGGCGTGAATTACGAGATTAAGAATCATGCAAATTTAATGGTTAGTCTTTATCATTCCTCATCATTCTCTTTATCAAGCAAAAAACCGCCAACTTGAGCATCCCAAAGGGTTTTATACAGCCCTCCACTGGCAGTCAATTCGGCATGAGTACCATCTTCCATAATTTTTCCTTCTGAAAAAACGATGATGCGATCCATATGGAGTAATGTTGATAAACGGTGAGCAATAACAATGGTTGTTTTATCCTGCATTAGTTCCCATAGGCTTTCTTGGATATCTCTTTCAGTAACAGAATCAAGCTGCGAGGTGGCTTCATCGAGTATTAAAATGGGGGCATTTTTCAAAATGGCACGGGCAATTGCTATTCTTTGCCGCTGACCGCCAGAGAGTTTTACCCCACGTTCGCCCACAGGCGACTCATAGCCTTGCGGTAACTTTGCTATAAACTCATGGGCATGAGCTTTTTTTGCGGCCTCAATGACTTCCTCATCGGTGGCGTCAATGCACCCATAACGGATATTGTCCATTAATGTGCGATGAAAAAGGGAAGGATCTTGCGGAATCATGGCGATATGTTTACGTAAACTATCCTGTGTGACGTTTCGAATATCTTGATTATCAATCAGAATATGGCCATCAGTGATGTCGTAAAGCCTCAAAATTAGATTGACGAAAGTCGATTTACCGCCACCCGAATATCCAACCAAACCAATTTTTTGACCCGGTTCAATCGTAATGGATTTGTTTTGAAAAAGAGGCTCTGTTCCCTTGTAATGAAACTTGACATCAGAGAACGTAATTTCTCCTTTAGTAATCAATAAACTTCCCGCATCTTTTTTATCTTGTATCTCTTGCGGCACAATAAGGCAGCTGAGGCTCTGTTTACATTTCCCAACGGCTTGGTTAAAGTCATCGACACGTGACATGGTGTACCAGGTAATGTGAGCAACATCCATCCCTAGGCCTAGAATAAGTACAAAATCGCCCACACTAACCAAGTGTTTTCCGTACAAGTTAACTAAGAAATACACCATGAATCCAAGCATTATTGCAATCAAAGCACCTTGAGCAGAATGTAGCGTGACTAAAAATAGTTCTTTTTTTTGAAACTTTTCTTTGGTAACAGTCAGTGCCTCTTCAAGACGACCGACTTCGAAAGGTCGTCTTGCAAAAATACGTATGTTACTCACATTGGAAATACTATCGACCAATTGACCTGAAATTGCCGACTCAGACTCAGTATGAATGTCTGATAAGTTAACAAGCTGTTTTGACATAGCAATGCTAAATAAAGAAAATGCGACAAACCATAAAGCCAATATATAAAAAAACGTTGGATTGACAATGTACATACTGACCAGTGCAATGATGAGTAAGGAAAACCCTCTTAGAAAGTCAGCTGAGATTTGATATAAAATACGTTCTATGTTGTCAGCAAGCGTACTGATTTGGCTAGAAATGCGACCCGATAAATTATCATTAAAAAATTGGTGAGAAGAACCAAGGACGAACCTAAATGATTCGCTAATGATTTTATTTTTAATCACCGGCTGAAATTTATAATTCAAATATCCAATTGAACGCCAAGTAAAATTGTCAAAGATAATGAAGTTTAATACAAGAAGCACCGCCGGCCAGGTTAACGCCGAAACATTTTCCATCTGGCTGGAAGATAGGCAGTTAACCATGTATTTTATCAGCATGCTGTTGAATGGCCCCCAGCATCCAGCAAGTAGAGCAATGCAGGTATAAATGAGTACAATGTGCTTATACGGCTTCAAAAAGTGCCATATAAAAGACCATAAATTTTGTGATAGTAGATTACTCATTGGCGCTTGTCCTTCAATGATAATAATGGAACTGAAGCTGTAATATTTTCGCTTGGGAAATTAGCGTTAAATCCTAGTCCCCAGTAACTCATACCCACTTTGAGACAAATTAACATGAGTGACCGTGCTCTTTTCATTTTTTAAAAACTTAAGCCCAATATCTGGCATTTTTGCATAAAATACAGTCTCAGATTCAGCTAATAATAAAATAGGGCCTTGCTCTGCAAATCTTGCCTCTAATTGACCGTTTTCTAATGTTATCTCAAGATTCATGTTAGGTTTTGTTTCATACAAACCCACATATTGCTCTAATATATTGGGTTGGATCTTAATCTCTCTCTTCTCAAACGGTAATACAACTTTTTTACCATGAGCCAATGCCGCTAATTTAAGAGCAATATTTTTCGATAAAAACCCAATATCCCATACATATCCTATAGTATTCAAATTGGATAAAACAACAATCGAGGTTTTTGTTTCTGGGCAATAAATTAATATGGTGTTAAACCCATTAATACCACCAATATGAGAAATCATTTTAATATCATCTGACTTATTAATTTCAACGCCAAACCCATAGGACTCCTTGAATGGTTGGGTCATTTTATCCAGTGATTGTAGCGACAGGAGCTTTCCACTAAAAAGTCCTTGTGTCCATTTCAACAAATCTTCTGTCGTCGAATAAAGAGAACCCGCAGCATAAGGTAGGCTCATATCCAGATACTCTGCATTGGTAACCATCCCAACATCATCGTTTGAGTAACCCCCAGCACGATAAGGAATAATGTCTGTATGCGAATCATAGCCTGAATCTTGCATCCCCAATGGATTAAAAATATGCTCCTGCAAAAAAGCTTCGTAGGATTGACTACTTAAAACCTCAAGCAAATACCCAAGCAATACATAGCCGGAATTGTTATAAACATATTGATTGCCCGGCTCAAAATCTAAAGGTTTATCAATAAAAAGCTGAACTTGCTCTAAAGGTGTTTTTTTAAATGCCGTGATAGCTCTAAACTCAGGAAATTGAGTGTAATTCGGAATCCCATGGGTATGGTTTAATAAATGAAAAATTTTGATATTTTTCCATGCTGCTGGCGCATTAAGCAGGTGCTGGCTAATAAAGTCTTCTGTCTTTAACAAGCCCCTTTCTTCTAACAATAGAATAGCAGCCGCAGTAAACTGTTTCGTTAATGATCCCAAGCGATATTTAGTCTTTGGGGTATTGGGGATGTTCCATTCAAGATTCGCAAATCCATAGCCTTTGCTCAGTAGAATATCTTTATCTCGTGAAACTAATGCAGATCCCATGAACTCTTGGTCTTTAACGTACGATTGGATGACCTCATCCATGCGGTTAGGCTGCATTTTATCCATTTTTTCTCCACTTTAAAAATCAAAAAACCCCATTGAGAGACTTGGTATTTATATCAGATTTTATCCGAAACATAAATTTCCACACGCTCTTTACCTTTTCCTGGATTAACGCGTTTCGACTGAAAAATGGTTAATTTTAGCTTTACATGTGTTTTTTTAACCACTACAATCGTGGCTGTTTACATTTTAGAAATCGTCCGCACCCATCATTAACAAAATGCATAATGCGAGTAACCATCAAATACAGAGTATATTTAATTAAATTATGAGTTATTTTCTAAGTTTACTACCGGTTGGGTTTGTATTAGCGCTTACAATGACATCATTAACCTCTTTTGCACGAGTAGATAGTAATGCGAAGGAGGTTGAAAGATATGATGCAGTGGTATTGTCCAATACACAGGTACATAAAATACATTCTAAATCAAACAACCAAGACTATAAGCTCTATATTAATATACCCTCCAGCTATTTTAGTAACCAAAAAGAAAAACGCTACTCAACTGTTTATTTACTTGATGCGGACTATAGTTTTGCACTGACAAAGCAAGTGGCAGAGCATCTTATGGATAGAGATAGAGTACAGGAATTTATCATTGTAGGAATTGCCTATGATGGCCCATTAAAGTACAAATTGAATCGTACCAGAGATTATACGCCTTCAATGGTTCTTGATGGTGGTTACGGACCAGGGTTTCAAAAACACTCTGGCGGCGCTGATAAATTTTATCAATTTTTAAACGATGAATTGATTCCTTATATTAGTAAGAAATTCCCTGTAAATAATGACCGCGCCATTGTAGGACATTCCTATGGGGGATTATTTGCTAGCTATGGATTGATTCATTACCCTGCTGTTTTTGATAAAGCAATTATCGTTAGCCCTTCTTTATGGTATGACAATGGATTGATATTAAAACAAGCTAGATCTCAAAATAATTTCAATTATTCAACATTGCATAAAGTCTATCTTGCTGTCGGAGAACACGAAAATCTTCATTATAAAATGGTTGATGACTTGAAGCTCTTTTCAAAAACCATCCAAGGTAAACCACACCATAACCTTGAATGTGATATCGATATTACAACTAATCTCGATCATGATACTATTTTTCCAACTGCCCTTACGAAAGGCTTGATGTACCTTTTTAAACAATAGAAGACGTTGACGCTCTCATTAAAAATGATAATCGCACCGATTCATTGCGCCTTACTATTCTGCTACCATAAACATGAGTTTCCAACAGGAGGCATGTGGCCTTTGGTGTACGCCATTGCACGTTACATCAAACACTTGCCTAACTGTCAAACGTTCATGAGTTGAAAAGATGATGCATTTTAAACAAATCCTTGTTGTTAAAGAGACCCGCGCAAATGAAGGACGTGTTGCCTTAACACCGCAAACTGTCGCTACATTAGTTAAAAGAAATTATCGAATATGGGTGGAAACAGATGCGGGTGTAAAAGCAGGGTTTACCAATGCCGACTATGTCAATGCTGGCGCTGAATTATTCACACTTACGTCTTCTGGCTTTCCACCTGATACATTCATCGTAAGGGTTCTACGACCAAGTAAAGAGCGTGAATTATTGGAAAACAATTGCTTTCAGGCAAATACGGCCATGCTGGGCTTTTTATTTCCATTTGTGGACGATACGCATATGTCCACATGGCAACGATTGGGTCTGACCACTTTATCATTCGATTTATTTAAAAGCATTTCGATTCACGATCCCAAAAACGCGCAAGCGGCTATGAGCCGAATCGCGGGTAGGTTGGCATTCCAAGATGCGTTAAAACATTATAATGGAAAACTCCCAGCAAAATTAACTGTTATTGGCACAGGACCTGCAGCAATGAGTGCTGTAAATGAAGCATTGAAACACCCTATTCCTGTGCAAGTATTTGGTCGACAAGAACAACATCGAACTGAGTTAGAGGCTCTTGGCATCACTTATTATGTGCTACCCACAAAAAATCCCATTGAGTTTATTCAGCAATATCTTGGCGGAGCAACACTTATCATTACGGCAGCGAGAGCGCCTGGAAAAAAAGCACCGCTACTCATTGATGCAAAGAGCTTAAGTCTATTACCCGCGCATGCCAACATTGTAGATCTCGCGGCAAGTAATGGTGGTAATGTTTTTGGTACACAATGTGAACAAATCATTACGATCGCCAATGATATTCGTATTATCAGCGTTTCTGGATATCCCAAGACTGAACCCAGAAATGCAAGTGAAGCTTATGCACAGTGCGTATTAAGCGTGTTGACTGAAATTATGTCTCCTATAGGAGAGGTCTCTTTTCAAAATAAATGGGTCCAGGAAATTTGGGTAACCCATAAACAACAACGACATGATGCGCTTTATAGCAACTTTCACGAATACGAAGATAGCAAGTTGCAATCATAATCCCAATCTAGCATTTTCTAATCAGCTAACCGCAATGAAAACGGATTGAATTTGGTATCTGTATCGTAGTAATCCATACAGTCCGATTTTTTTAAGTAAGCGACCAAAGAATACGTAATAGGTAACATTAAAAATTCAAAGACTAGTTTAATGCAATATTGCGTAAGAATAATTTCCCAAATCACGTGATGTGGCATGATACTCCAAAAAGCGATATTGCAGAAAATAATACTATCAATACCCACGCCTACAGCGGTACTGCTCATAACGCGCAACCCAAAATATCGCCCTTTTGTTCGGACCTTTAATTTGGCCAATATCATTGAATTGAGAAACTCTCCGAAAAAATAAGCCACCATAGATGCGAAGAATATTCTTGAGGAACCTTTAAACACAAGCTCATAGGCATTCGAACCATGATGCGTATTCATATCCCAGATAGGAGATGCGGGCAATTGCACCGCAATATAGGTACACAATGTAATCAAAGTACCGCAAGCCAAGCCACCCCATATGATTAAGCGACTCATTTTAAAACCATATACTTCGGTTAGCACGTCATCAAAAAAGTACGTTAATGGGAAAAATGCGAGCGCTGCGGGAAAATTGATGAAAAAATCCTGGGTCAGATGAATCTCAACAATTTTAAATGCGGTTAAATTGGCCACAACCAAAAAGCTGACAAACAGCATTGCTAGCAAAATGACACGTTTATTTATATTTTGTTTGCTCGGTGCACGCGCATTGTCATCTAATCTGGCCGTATTTTGTATCATATACATATCCTAAAAAGACAAAGATTTATTTTTATTAATTGGCGAAGGTAACGGGGTTTTAAGCCAACGCGCATGATGCGAAGTATCATAAATATTCCACTCTTTTTGACCATACTCCGCATCCTGCGTCTCCAAAAGCAACCATGCTAAAAATGCTGCAGACATTTCAGATGGAATGAGAGTTTGCAACTCTTTTGCTCTTTGAAATTCAGTCGCTAATGGAAAATTATTAAGTGAAGCCTCACGCAATTCTTTTTGCATGTCAGTATCCACCTCGCCTGGTAAGGCATACGTAGATAATATGTCCTGTACTTGTAATTCAATTCGCTGTATTTGAGTGAGCATATTGATGCCAGCTTTAGAAATACAATAAGGCCCCAATCCTGCTGTGGCTTGATGTCCTGATGGTGATGAAATATGGAGTATACGGCTTTTTTTATTCATGCTAGGCAATAATTGCTTAGTCAATAACATAGGCGCAATCAAATTCGTTTCTAGAATTTGGCGAATATTTTCTTCTGTTAAATTGCTCAAAGGTGCAATAGGTGTTATCAGACCCGCATTATGCACCAGGTAGTCAATTGCAGTATGATTTGAGATATTGCTCATAATGGATGTACGCCCTGCGGCATCACTCAAATCGGCAGAAATAATGGTGATTTGTTTAGGATATTGTGCTTTTATTGATTCCAAACATGCTTTGTGTCGCGCAATTGCAATAACATCAAGACCTTGCTCGGCTAGCGCTTGCGTTAAATAAGCACCAATACCTCGACTTGCGCCTGTAATAACTGCTAATTTTTTCATAAACTGCCCATTCTCATTTTTTATGAGATCCTATATTTATTTTCGTAACCAAATGCCAAAATAAGAAATGCTACACTTCAGGGACTGTATTATATGCTCAAAAATACCATTATTCTATTAATAGGTATCGCTGGAACTGGCAAGGCCACTATTGGTGCTGCGATGACTCAAAAAAATCAAAATTTTAGGTTTGTACCTCATCACTCATGGATCGATCCCATTTTAAATCTTTTTGGTGATGATGAGTCTAAGGTTTTTTGGGGTCTGGACGAGAAAGGTTGGGCTGCACTGAATCAGGCACGTGACGTCATGTTCAATACAATTGCTGAGGCTTGCCCACAAGAATCCAGCTTTATTATCACCTATGAATTACTAGCTAATAACCACTATCATCAAGAGTTTTTTGATACTCTCATGCAAGTCGTTCAAAAAAGAAAAGCGCTGTTTGTCCCTGTGCGCTTGATTTGTGATTTGGATGAGCAGCTAAAACGTGTTACCAATGAACAAAGAATGGCTCACTATAAAACACGCGATCCGGCATTAATCAAAAAGCGCCATGCAGAATCTGAGGTATTTTTCTCTCATCTTCCGACAGAACATACCCTGGATGTAACACAGCTAACACCAGAGCAAGCTGCATCAAACATTATTCACTGGGTCAATAAACACAAATTTCCAGCTACAGAATAATGTGCGACACATCAATAAAAATAGATGACAAGAAGGGATTACTCTTACATAAATCCGAATTATTTATTTTTCATGCGTCTGCTTTGCCCATAATTGCGCATAAAGCCCCCCTGCTTTCAGTAAAGATTCGTGCGTCCCTTTTTCAGCAATCCGCCCTTCGTCTAAAACAATAATTTCATCCGCATGCACAACGGTCGACAACCGATGCGCAATGATCAGCGTTGTCGCATTCTGCGAAACCTCTTCAATATTTTTTTGAATTAGTTGTTCTGTTTTAGTATCAAGTGAAGAAGTTGCTTCATCAAAAATAAAAATAGCAGGTTTTTTTAACAGTACTCGAGCAATGGCTACACGCTGACGCTCGCCGCCCGATAATTGCAACCCCTGCTCACCCACCTTTGTGTTGATACCATCTGGTAGTGAAGCAATAAATGTCTCAAGATGCGCCTGTTTAATCGCCTGTTGGATCTCTTTTTCGGTTGCTTCTGGCCGTCCGTAAGCAATATTATAATAAAGTGTGTCATTAAAGAGCGTGGTATGTTGGGGCACAATCCCAATTACAGATTGCAAAGATGCTTGCGTTACATGACTGATATCTTGGCCATCAATCATAATACGCCCACCCGATAAGTCGTAATAACGAAACAATAATTTTGCGATGGTCGATTTACCCGCCCCAGTTGAACCAACAATCGCTATCGTTTTTTTTGCAGGAATCTCGAAACTGACCTGTTGTAGAATATTCCGTCGTTCATCATATGCAAATTGTACATTATCAAAGGTCACCATACCTTCTTTGAGTACTAATGACGTTGCACCAAGATTATCCTGCACCTCAGGTTCTTCATCCAAGATGTTTCCAACTGCTGCCAAATTGGTTAATCCTTCATTGATATCACGCAAAACATATCCAAAGTTTCCAAGCGGCGCCATGAATTGCAACAGGTACACATTAATCAATACAAAATCACTGATTTTAAGCGCTCCAGCCACCACACCTAGTCCACTTAAGACCGTTAAAATAATCAGACCAAGCCCCATAATGACGCCCTGTCCCAAGTGAACCCATTGCCCTGCATCGTGTTGCTTTGTCGCAGCATTTTCTCGCTCAGCAAGAAAAGTATCGCATCGTTTATGCTCATATTCTCTAGCACCAAAAGACCGAACCACTTCATAATTTAAGAGGCTATCAACAAGAACTGAGCTGACATGTGATGATTTCTCATTAGCCAGTCCTTGTACCCGTGCGGACCATTGACTTCCATAAACACTGAAAATCATATAAGCGCCCAGGATACCTATTAAAATCAATCCATAGAAAACTCCGTAGAGATAAGTCAAAATGCTGGCCGCAATAACCATTTCAATTAACGTAGGAAAAATAAGGAAGAATAGTCCACAAAAGAACGGCCAAAATGCAAACTGAGCTCGATCAATAATACTTAAGATTTCACCTGTCTTGCGTGAAGCATGATATCGCGAAGATAAGAGCATTAAATGATCAAATACCGATAGACATAATAAGCGCATGCCCCGTTCTATCACACGATTCATAGGGATCATACATAATTGATTCATGCCTCTACTGAGAGTCCAAGAAAACCCATAAGCCAGCAATAGCATCACCGCAAGTGTTTTTATTGAAGATGGCGTGGAAATAACATCGATGACATGTCTCAAAATCAGTGGTACACCAACATTTAAAAGAATCGTTGTTAACAACAAAAAAATCGCCACTAACAATCTAGCCCTAATGTTCCAATCTTGGGGCCATAAATAGGGGTATATTTTTTTTACGGTACGCCAACGATGAGATAGGAGCATGTTTTTCCTTAATGTGCAGACATATTGATTATGCTGGAAAACATTAGGAAAAACTATTCGACGTTTAATATGAACATATTAAACATGCCTCTAGCTCAGCAGCGTCACTGCAGGGCTTATCCGCAGTGACGATGCTTTTGATCATCGTATTTTCCCATATGCACTCAGCGTATTATGCCTTTTTGTCCTAGCGCGCCGCGCGCGATAGGACAAAATTTATACCCATAACGCTTGCCTAGCAAGCCCCATTTCTGTTAAATTTTTCTTAAGCACGACTGATGAGCCAGCGAAACTCTGGCGAAACCTCCGGGTCTTGTGAACAGCCATTATCATTCCCAAATCTCATGGCGGAACGTGATAGTCGGGAACCGAAACCTCATCTGAAGTTCATTATTCAGAACCTACTGTTATCTTTACAGTACAGTTCCCTTCCGGGAATTGAACCTCACAATACAACCTTGTATTGACCTATCCATGCGATAAATGTCGTTTGAAATTTATCGCATATCCAATAACACAACCTAAAGGAGAAAAACCACCAAAAAAACCGTAGTACAACGGCCCTATCGCTTGCCTTATAACGATTGCTTTACCCCATGTTTCGAGCTTTATGGCGCAAGCCAGGTCTCACCTTTGAGTGAACCGCTCGACCAACACTAAACCAAATTCAGGGTAAATAACTTTTTGAGATTCAATCATGCGCAAATATTCTTTAAGACAAAAAGCTAATCGATATTTAAAGACCGATAATAGAGGCAGCATTAGGGATAAAAAACATCGTGCATTTGTCATTCATAAAATGATTAATGACTTGTTTGTTGTGGGGACTGTGCCTTCGTCATGGTCAGTATTAAAAACTGATCATATTCAGCAATTGGTACAGCACTGGCAAAAACAGAAAATACAATCCGCCACTATCATGCGATACATGACGGTGATCAGAACCTTTTTAAACAACATAGAGTGTCCATTGGAGGGAATTGATAACCAGAACTTGCATCTGTCTCGACAATACAAAGCACCAAAAAGAATTCATATTCAACACGATATCTGGCAAACAATGACCGATCCCTGCGCATATCTCATCATGGCGCTACAAACTCAGTTTGGTTTGACATTCAGTGAAGCAACACTCTTGATTCCTGACATTCATGTAAAAGAACATGCGCTTTGGATCACCCGAGAAATAGCGTTTAATTCTGAAGACAGAATGATTCCACACCGCCTTGACGAACAAAAATCAATTCTCCGGGATTTACACATCCACACGCAAGGCTCCAAGAACCTACTACAGCTCTATGGTAATGATGGTATTCGTTATCACTGGCACAGGACATTAGATGAACATAAGTTACCCATCAATAAAAGTTACCGCCATCTCTATGCTCAACAAATGAAAAAACACCTATCCACTACTATCGGTCATTATCAGTTGAGTTGGTTGATTCGTGATGAGATGGGAATCAAATCACGCAATACACTCTGGCGCTACTTCCATGAGTAAAACCAAACTCCGCAGTGCTCAATACTCTATCAATGAATATCTCAAACAACTTAAAGGCTATTCTTTTGCCTCCAAAGCAGACATGCGCCATATGTTAAATCGTTGTATTAAAGACTTACATGAACTTGGATTCAACCTTGCACACATCAAAGGTCTGAAGCCCAAGCATATACATGTTTTGGTCGATCATTGGAAAACCCAAAACAAGAACCCAGCCACAATCAAAAATTATATGGCCAAATTACGAAAAATGGCGATATTACTGGATAAACCGCAATTGGTAAAAACCGGTAATGATGCATATCAAATCGTTCGTCGAAGCTATGTACCAACACACAATAAAGCCATTTATCAAGTAGATTTTTCAAAATGTACCGATCCGATGATTCGCTTGTCTCTTGAAGCTCAATCCCTGTTCGGTCTTCGTCGAGAAGAATCCATGAAACTGATCATCTCTAAAGCGTGGATGGGTGATTCTTTGAAAATTCAACCATCTTGGACCAAAGGGGGTATCGGCCGTACTCTTCATATTACCAATAATGAACAACGTCAGTGGCTAATCAAAGCTAGCCATCAAGTGCCGGCAGGACAATCTCTTATCCCCAAAAGTAGAACATACAAACAACACCTAAATTATTACCAGATTCAAACCAACATAATGGGTATCAAAAAATGTCATGGCTTGCGACATGCCTATGCCCAGAAGCGATATCACGAACTTACACAGAAATTCGATCCACATAAAAAAGGATGGCTTTGTCCCATTGCCGGCGGCGCTACTGCAAAATCAGTAAATGCTCATCAAAAAGCTGTAGACCGTAAAACTCGTGAAATCATAACCCGCGAGCTGGGACATTCGCGCCGATCTATTACTAAGATCTATTGTGGTTGAGGATATCGTATCGTATAACCTGATCGCTTCATCAAAAACACGCACCAAGATTTAGATACCTGCAAGAAAATGCATGCTATTCCATTAATTTGAAAGTTTTGAAATTATTTTCTGCTCAACAAGTAGTATCGCTTTATCAAAATTCCAATTTACTTCTTCAGTAAGTAGTGGAACCATATCTGAGCGAAAATCTCTATGCTGTTTTTTAAGAAGCAAATTTTGTTCAAACATAACTCGCAAAATCGGTTCACTATTATGTACACAATACTGCTTAAAAATTGCAACAACTTCGTTTATATTTATCAAATCCTTATCCAAGACATACCAGAGATCAAAAAGGTCTCGCCCTTTTCTTCGTTGATATAAAGCCCGTAACTTAGTTCCCATCAACTCATCAAGATGATAAGTCGTAATATATGCTTGTCCATGAAACCACTCGGAATCTACGCTATGTAATTTCTCTATGATAGGTTTTACATTAAAATGCTCTGTTGTATTGATTTCTATTTTCAATTTGGCCGGTGTGTTATCAACGGCAGTATAACGGTAAATCAATTTTGCGCTTCTTTCAGACAATTTACGTTGAGGAGCACCAAGCCATGGATCTAAAACTTCTCGAATCGCATTTAACATTTTTCCAATTGGCTCTGACTTTAGTTGAACCAAATCTATATCTTCCGAATATCGCGCAGGCGGATCAATATATAATTTATTTAAAGCAGTACCTCCACGAAAAACCAGAGATTGCTTGATATCAGAGTGAGTAAACAAATCAACCAACGCACGACTAATAATCAAATCCTGTTCAACCATAGTTAAAGTTTTCCAGGGCGCGTATGTGCGCCACTGTTCTATATACAGACCTGGTATCATAAATCACTCTCTATTACTGTATTTTCAATGACCATCCATCGTGAATCTCGTGAACACCCCTTACTTGGTAACTCAGGAGCTAAAGGAATCAAATTTGATGATTTAACTAACGATTTTTGCAACAAATGTGCAATATTTTGCTGTTTTTCAGAGTCCATTGTTTCAATATGCCCTAAAATATAACCAAGCCTTTGTACCCACGCTTTTTCAGCAGAATTGTTAACGAGCCTCACTAATGCTCGTGCATCAATCTTTTCAATGAGCTCACTTAATATTGTCGCAATATGATTTAGTCCTCCAACATGATCGGGATAGTTTAACAAATCCATCGCGGTCAATTCAGGAGTCGATGTCACTAAATAGCCTGTTTTAACTACGATTGTTTGAGTTGGTAGATTTTCTAACGATTTTTTATACACAAAATCAATGCGCAGTTTACCACAATGAAGCATTTTAATTTGTTTATTCGTCATCACCTGAAAAACCTGAGGTTTTTGATGAGATGCACCATGGATCTGTGCCGCAGACAATAAGCAGCTATAATAAGGTAGATTCCAATGTTTCATTAGAATAGGTACAAGCTCTTCCGATGGGATACATCCAATAGATTGAAATTCTGGAGGAACAATGACATACAGATTTTTAGCAGGACTAACTATTTCATTTTTTTTCTTAAGCTTATAGACTCCACAACTTAACGCATTTCTAGAAATACCTAAAAAAGCTAACGCGTCACTTGTTGTAAATGCATAATGTCCACTTGCTCGCACATGCTTTATATAATCACTAAAATTCATTATATTCCCAGTATGTCTATAATGGACATTTTAATCATATAACAAAATAAACAAAAAAACAACTTACGTAGTACTTTGGATATTCTCTACTTTATCTTACAGTGGCGAAAACGTGCCTTAACTGTGACCGTGCTCCGCCGTTCTAGGCAGTTCTAGGCCGTTTTTCGCGAGTTCGATGCATCGCAAGGTGTTGATTTTAAAGGACTTTAAAACTAGAGCACAAGGCTACGAACCAAAGGGTCGGAGGTTCGAATCCTTCCGGGCGCACCACATCTTATCTCACGCAAAAAAATCAATCATAAGCCAGAAATCATCACCCGCTCGAAAGTTCATAACGCCCGGAAGG
Organism: Legionella genomosp. 1; assembly: GCA_945878975.1. Taxonomy (GTDB): domain Bacteria; phylum Pseudomonadota; class Gammaproteobacteria; order Legionellales; family Legionellaceae. The sequence goes on along the minus strand of CAMCUM010000041.1, from coordinate 4,607 downwards.
GTTCGAACCGGTAAGAGTTCGACAAAATGCGAGCGAAAAGCACGAAGTGCGGCGAGTATTTTGGACGCACGCAGTGCGCCGCGAAGCGGTGAGAAGAAGCGAAGCGACGACGAATCAATCCTTCCGGGCGCACCATATGCAGCAAGGGTTTTAAAGGACCGCGTGCCTTAGGAACCAAGTACCAGTGGCGAAAATGTGCCCGAGACTCGTTCTGCGGCTTTCTGTAAATGATCACTTGATAAGTGCGCATAACGTAGCACTGTATCATAATCTGACCATCCACCCAGTTGTTGTAACTCATGTAAAGAGGTACCACTCTGTACATGATCCTGCCCTAATATGACGGACACCCTGCTAAGAGCAGTAAAATCTAAAGCAGAGGTGAAAAATGAACAACATTAAATCAGAACAAAAAGTAGTCAGAAAAAAATATAGTTCTCAATTTAAAGATCTAGCACTTGAGCGAATAGCCAAAGAAGGCGTTCCCCAAGTGGCCAAAGATCTTAGTCTAGCAGAATCACTTTTGTATTCATGGAAAGCACAGCGGAATAAAGGTGGTGACTCTATCGAGAATCAAAAGCTACAACAAGCTGAAATGGCTCGGTTAAAGCGGGAGAATGCGAGACTTGCGGAAGAGAACGCTTTTCTAAAAAAGGCGGCGGACTTTGCGAAGGAATCAAAGTGAGGTACGCCATGATTAAGGAACAATCAAACCAATCTACCCTCAGACTAATGTGTCGATTATTATCTGTATCAGTCAGTGGCTACTACGGTTGGCGGGATCGAAAACCATCTTGTCGTGAGGAAGAGAATCGTCAATTAGCAATTAAAATTAAATTCATTTTTGATGATGAAAAATCACGCGCCGGAGCACTCCGAATTACTAAACGATTAAATAGTGAGGGGACACCTGTGGGTAGACACCGTGTTGCAAAAATCATGCGCTCAAATGGTTGGCGTGCGCGTGCTGCAAAGAAATTTAAAGCGACTACGAACAGCAATCACTCATTGCCCGTTGCACCTAATTTATTGCAGCAAAATTTTTTAGCTCATCAACCTAATGAAAAGTGGGTTAGCGACATCACATACATATGGACAGAGGAAGGATGGCTATATCTTGCGGTTGTTATGGACTTATATTCACGCAAGGTGGTTGGATGGGCTCTGTCTGAGCGAATGACTAAACAATTAGTGATTGACGCCCTAAACATGGCTGTATGGAGTCGAAAGCCACCAAGAGGCCTTATTCTTCATTCAGACAGAGGCAGTCAATATTGCTCTCATGAGTATCAAAAGCTATTGATCCTCCATGGGATTATTTGCAGTATGAGTAAGCGCGGAGATTGCTATGACAACGCCGCCATGGAAAGCTGGAATCATAGTTTTAAAGTAGAAGCTATTCATGGGGAAAAGTTTGCAACGCGTGCCATTGCTAAAAATCATGTGTTTGAGTACATCGAAATATATTACAATCGAAAACGGCTTCATTCGACGATCGGTCATAAATCACCGGTCATATTTGAAGTTAAAAAAGTTGCTTAGCAAGGTGTCCGTTTTTTCGGGGTGGGATCAGCCAGGGTTTGACCCTTTATTTCGTCAATCTCATCGCCACTGGCTGGGTTTGACTTAGAGCGACAGTTTGTATTGCGCGTTTAATTCAGGAGATAGCAATCCAGCCTCTCGTACTGAACCAAAGAACTGCATATGCGTTACCGTGTACACATTGTTTATTGGCCATGCGCGATTAGTAGAGGCATATTCTAGGGTCGCAATATCGTTTTCAGTAAAGGCACTTCCAGGAGATTGCTTTGCTGCCTCTTCTATCACATCTTTCGCGCTCAATATCAATAAGTCGTAATTTGGAGCTTCATACGCTGGCGTCATATACATTTTTATTGCCGTAATTAGCAGCCAAATCATAGCAAAAACATAAATTGCAAGCAGCACGTTCATGATAATAACCGGCAATGTTGCGTATGTAAGCACAGCCATACACACAGGAACCACTATCAGTGGTATCATCCCTTTATTCATTAAAGAATCATGTGCTTCGCGATGCTCTTCTAGTAGCGCCGCACTATCATCAATCAACATAGTAGGGAAGTTCGTCATGAAATCGGTTAACTCATCCAATTTATTTACATTTGTATCACCGAAAGATACTGCAAATTTTTCATTAAAAATATTTTCAGCGTTAGGGAGTAAAAGTGACGCCTGTAATTTTTTGTAATGCAATATCATTGCACAATGCAAATAAATTGCTTTTTTAATGTCTGCATTAGGTGCTTTATGTAAAAGAAGTGCTAAAGACTCTTCTAAGCATCTTATAAATTCATTAATTTGCGTCTTTTGCTGACCTAGTGTTCTCATTATTACACCTCCAGAAATAAAATATTATACACATTAATCAATAATTTATCAACAACCAGTCTCTTCCATTGTCAACACAAAATGAAAATGTCCCTTTGATCTCCAATTTTAAAATGTCCCCTTTTGTTTAAAAAAAATCATAATTGTTATTGAGCTTGTGGATATGTGGGAGAGAAGCTTGCGAGTGTGTGCAAACTGTGGGCAACTCTGGTTTTTGAGTTGTCCATGGTTTGTGCACGCGTCCCGTAGGGCACAAGCTGGTCCGGAGGACTCGTCCACATATCCATAAGCTTTTCTTGGAACTAGTAAGTTAAACAGTTGCTTCCAGGTGTTCCTTCGTTTTCTTTAACCACCCAGGATTAAATTGACTCCACGGTGACTTGGTTTTGCTTTGTCGACCATGTTGACTACGTTCGATCAAGTCATGTCCCTTAAGTTTATTGTTTTCCTGTATTGGTTTCTCTATAAAACAATATGGAATTTTTTCTCCTTTATTCCATAAACTTATTTTTCCGTTTAAATGCTTTTTCAGTGTAATTGTTTGTTTCGGTCTCACTTTATTTGAATGCCTTTTTTGTATCTGTAGGTACTGACTTTCAAAACGAATAGGGTATAGGAGTTTTAAACACCCTATTTCCCAATTCCTGAAAATATCATGACCAAAATATTGGCAGCAACAGAATCAAACCTGACGCGTTTTGGCACTACCCACTCATTATCATGAGAAAGCGACCCTGCTCACTTGTTAAGACCGAATTTTCCTGTGCGATTTATACCCATCAATAATCCAAGGACGATAAGAGACCGCATTGCATTACATGCCTTTTTGTTTTTAGTGATTCAACAAAAGGTATGGAACAGTTGGTGGTAGAAGATAGGAGGAGAGTCGATAGTAACTTATTGCACTCAAAGCTTGAGCAGCTAAGTCTCGATCATCGATACGTAGGCCCTGAGAAATTAAAAACTCGATTTGTTGAGGGATTGTAAGAGCTGGTTTTGTATATTTCTTGCTAGCCATAAAAAAATAACCCGTCGTGGTGCGCATCGTTGAGAGGCGTGACGGGCTTGGTTAATCATATTATAACCCATTTTTTCTCAAATATACAAAATACGCACAAATATTTTCGACGATTATACATAGAATCTCTCTTATAGGATATTTGTTAGTAAAATAGCCGTGTAGCAAATTTGTAACAAACTGTAATAATCCCCCAGTTGTTTCAGGCAGTTCTAGGCAGTAGTTCGCTAATTCGTTACATCGCAAGCCACTGATTTTATTGATTTTTATTCTTGATCAATTTGGCTACGAACCAAAGGGTCGGAGGTTCGAATCCTTCCGGTCGCACCATTTTAGCCTTATTTATCAATGACTTACGCTTTGCTGGGTCTTTCCCAATTACGGGGGGCACTTCATCAAGAACACAGTACTCTAACTCTTATTCTATAATTTTCAAAGTTTCTAAAGCCATAAGCTCTTCTTTGAATCAATTTCATCTTGCGATGAAACCCTTCTGTAATTCCGTTAGACTTTCTAAATCGCCACATATTATTCTAAATGTACCGACCCGATGATTCGCTTGTCTCTTGAAGCACAATCCCTGTTCGGTCTTCGTAGAGAAGAATCCATGAAACTGATTATCTCTGAAGCATTGATTGGTGATTCTTTGAGGATTAAACCTTCTTGGACCAAAGGAGGTATCGGACGCACGCTTCATATTACCACTCATGATCAACGACAATGGCTAATAAAAGCTAGTCAGCAAGTACCAAAGAATCAATCCCTTATTCCCAAAGGTAGAACATACAAACAACACTTAAATCACTATCAAGTTCAAACCAAACAAATGGGGTTAAATAAATGTCACTGTTTAAGGCATGCCTACGCTCAACGACGATACTATGAGCTCACACAACAATTGGATCCCAAAAAAAAGGATGGCAATCTCCCATTGCCGGTGGTACGTCTTTAAAATCACTAGAAGCTAACCAAAGAACCATTGATCGTAAAACACGTGAAATCATCAGCCGTAAGTTGGGGCATGCGCGCCGATCCATTACTAAAATTTATTGTGGTTAGCAAATGATTATTATTAGGGCGTGTTTACAATTCATCCCCGACGCCTACGTGCCGCGGCTTGTCCGCGGCATCCAGACGATCTAAATCAACGACAAATATCTTCATATAGATCACGCCAATCTGGGTTTAGGGTCTCAATTAAATTTAATTTCCACTGTCG
>CAMCUM010000040.1 GCA_945878975.1 Legionella genomosp. 1 | reverse complement strand
TGCCGACAGTGGAAATTAAATTTAATTGAGACCCTAAACCCAGATTGGCGTGATCTATATGAAGATATTTGTCGTTGATTTAGATCGTCTGGATGCCGCGGACAAGCCGCGGCACGTAGGCGTCGGGGATGAATTGTAAACACGCCCTAGGTTAATAGTGATTTATTATTAGAATGGCACAAAGCTAATACCCTGGTTTTTCTGCCGAAAAAAAATAATGGCGTTTTGCCCACGCTGGACGCAAATACAAATCATGAAAAATAATTGATCAAGAAGATTTATCAATTTTCACCCGTTGGATGTCTCACCATAGGTGGCTCCATTATCCTATCAACATGTGTGGACTTATAAAAAGGGGACAATTGGATATTTGCTCAAAAGATAATGGCGCCCCGACCCTAATAAGTATTATGGTGTTCAACGAAGGATTATCCATGTACGATAAACATCTTGAACCACAATATTTTTACCCATAAAACCGGCATACGATACGATAATCAACCACAGCACCCACTCTTGATATAAAATGTGTTTTTTTGTATAATTAAATTCAAATTTAAACCAATGTGAATCATGAAAAAACTTTTTTTATCACTACTATCTTTATGCCCGTTACTCGCATGGGCAGGTGACTATCCTTGTGTCTATTTGAATATGCGGATCAAAAATCAGACACAATCGACCTGTCATCTAATCGGTTTAGAATTGTTATCTGGAATAGTGCGGACTATCAATGATATTCCTTTGGTCATTTCAGAGGGAGAGATCAGTAATAGATTTGTAGTAACAGAAAGTACTTTCAACCCTCTCGATCTTGTTTTGACCTATGAATGTGGCGCAAACAAAATTGTGAGGTTTGAATCCCAAAAAGGTCTATGTAGACAGCATGCAACCGTGGATGGGACCGTTTTAGTTTCAACTAATTTAGATGCCAAATTTGAAGCATCGAATGGTTTATATTGGGATAATAAACCGGGTACTATTACTTGGACTTTGACTGATATTTCATAAACGATAGACTGTTTCCTTTTTAAGGTCTAATCGTGCGAATGATGGTATCATTTTCACGGAGAATCACTCAATTTATGTCAACTCAACACAGCGCACGCGCAACAAACACGCCTAAATGGACCTTATTTCTCACCGTTATCCTGATGGATTTACTTGTCGGTATGGAATTTGATCTCTTTGTACCAAGTTTTCCAGACTTACAACATACCTTTGGATTATCGCCTGCTTGGACAGAAACATTATTATCTGTTAATTTTTTGAGTTATTGTGGCAGTTTATTCTTTGTAGGGGGATTAGCGGATCGCTATGGACGCCGACCTATCATTCTTCTTGGCTTAATACTCTTTACATTCGGCAGCATCTTATCTGTGTGGGCCCCTACTTTTATATGTATTCTGTTTGGACGTTTCTTGCAGGGCGTCGGTATTGCGGCACCCTCAATACTCAGTTTTTTGATTATTGCAGACAGCTATCCCATGCAAATGCAGCAACGCCTACTGGCATTCCTGAATGCCGCTATGAATACAGCAGCCGGAGCTGCTCCGGTGATCGGTAGCTATGTGGCCTTGTATGGCCACTGGCGTGCTAACTTCATAGTACTGCTCATACTGGGGAGTATTGTGTTGGCCCTCTGCTATCGATTTATCCCTCATTACAAGCGCCCAGAGCAACAAGAATTCATTTCCTGGCGTAGTTATCTACCCATCTTTCAATCCAAATCACTCTTACTCATCATCATCCATTTTCTGTTTATGTTTGTACCTTACTGGATTTTTGTGGGTCTCTCTCCTTTATTGTATATCAAAGATTTAGGGATCAGCCTTTCTCATTTCGGCTATTATCAAGGGGCATTAGCACTGGTCTTTGCAGTAGGATGCTTAGTGTTTGGCTGGTTGATCAAACGGTTTTCACAACGGTCGCTGTTATCCGCAGCGAATGTTATTTTTATCATCAGCCTCATCAGCATCCTATTTGTCAGCTTTGAGCGGAATACAAGTCCCTTATGGATTACACTGGCGATGATCCTCTTTGTCATCGGTCAAATCATTCCGAGCACTATTTTATATCCCATAAGTTTGAATATCCTGCCAGAAGCAAAAGGACGCGTTTCAGCTATCATTCAAGGCGGGCGGCTGATTTTATCTGCACTCAGTCTGCAAATAGCGGGTTATTATTACCAGCATACCTTTCAAAACATTGGCATCCTTATCTCTGTCTTTATCTGTATCGCTATTCTTACTTTGTTTGCAATCATGAAATCTCAAATATGTGAACCAAATAATCATGCCACTTAGGTCATCCGTGTGTGCTAAAGACCCCCTATCACCGCCTGCAATTGTTTTTCATACGCTGGAATCTTAGCCAGCATCGCAATATCCTGTGACAGATCTAAGGTGACATCTGGGATTTCGCCTGTAGCATGATAATAGGCTAGCAGATGCTCCAAAGAATCCGCTTTCGCAAATTCACGATAGCAAAGTGGCACATCTTCTTTCATCTGACCAACTCGAATCGCTTGCTCGTACTGATGCATAGCTTTAGATTCCATTTGGGAAAATATCGTCAAGGCTTCGGCGATTGTACAGCCTAATCCCAACAAATTATCTAGGACAACTGGCTTATAAGTAGGAGCGACCCTCAAGGTTATCAGTCTTGCCTCAAAGGCATCCGTCAATTCTGTTTGAGTCGTAGGGAGCAGGCCATCAAACCAAGCTTGAATCTCTGCGCCTTTATCCGGCGTATGCATGCGTAACATCGCACCCAGCTGCGCCAGATACAAATGACTCACCCCTAATTGGGTTTTTCTAAACGTCAAATAACTGAGATACACATCATGATCTGGATCGGTCCACAAAGTATCTAATGCATTTTTCAACGCTTCCAAACTCTTTGCCAAACCTCTGGTGAAATAATAAGCACCTCTTGGTTCCACATGACCTTTTAATCCTGCAATATTCAACACCCAACGTGCAAACCACAGGTCGTATTGATAGGGCATAAGCGTACCTTGCTTGATTTGTTCGCGTAGAAAATCAAACAACGCTCGAGTCCCTTCCATATCTAACATTTGTCTGGCATGGCTATTTTTCAAGAACACAAATAATAGCAAATACCGATCTTCTTCTTCAAAATCTTTACAAATAGGAAACAATGTTGGCGATTGCGTAACCACATCTGTGATAAAGCGCTCACTATCGCCAGCGACTTTCTCTGGTAGTTTTTTTGCAGCTCGGTCGGCTTCATCTGATTTGGTTATAAAACAACTCGCAACCAAGCATTGTTCTGCCGCTGCGGACAAAGACAGTGTTTTGATCAGGTCGCTCCATATTTGAAACTGAGCCCGCTCTAAGGTATCTGCTGCGGGTTGTGCAGCAACAAATTGTTGGTAAGCGGTTTCCGAACCATCCTGCAATAAACGTAAATTCTTTAAACGCGACAAGACGCGTTTGATTTCTTGATTCAGATCATCACTGACGTGACGCACTTGAGGATGAGATTGGCTGGTATTCACAGAATTATTGTACAACCAATACAATTGTCTGTGCATCGCTTCTGTCAGCTCTAGATCAGGATAATGCATCGCTGTATATACTTTCAACAAATGCGTCTTATGGTGCCACATAACAGATACCATATGCCTAGCTTGATCGATGAAATCAATAGCGGGATGAGGCGTATAGAAAAAACGCGATAACTTTGTTTCGTTAATCGAAGGAAGAGGTGACGTTGTTGGCAGGAGTATCTCATAAGCATTATACGGCGTCATATCATATTGTGCTAAAAAATCTTGCGACGCTTGCTTCAAAGAGGCTGCAATCTCCTCCATACTCATTGGTACGCGATCTCCGGCGACACAAAAATTGCCGTGCGTTCTGAGCTGACATAGCATATGCAGCACCATACTCACATGGTTAACATGGATCGGATTCATTTCACCAGACAGGGGTAGAATCCCTCCTTGATTGAACAACATTTTTTGCATGAGTTTCGTTATAATCGCTGGCGCAAATTGATATGGCCCATAAATATTCGGTGGGTAGAGAATAGAAAACTTTAAACCAGTGGATGTCCAATACCGCTCAGCTTCATTTTTGCTATGCCCATACACATGCTCGTCGATGGTTACGCGCCGCGTTTCTTCTGTAATAACAGGGCCTGAACGATCAAACACAAAAATCGTACTCACCAACAAACAATAAAAATCAGGGCATTCGGATTGATACTCCGCCGCACAGTCACCCAAAGCAGTTGCTTGATTGATCTCAATATATTTATCAATTTCTTGGCGAAATTGAACGGGATCAGGGTATTCTTGCTGCGTAGGCGGTACCAACAATGCTGCAGCATGAATCATGGTATCTGGTCGATAAGTTTGAAACAGAACACGCATCGCATCTCTATCCATCATATCGCCATAAACAGCGGTAAAGTGCATGCGATGATGAGGCTTCATTCGCGACATCAGAGACGCTTCTTGCAAACGTAATTTGAGTGTTTGCTCTTGGTCCCCTATCATGGCTCGGTCTTGATGAAACAAGCCAACAACGTTCCAACCCTGCTCCAAAAAATACGTTGCAGCAGTCGAACCAACAAAACCACCTTCTCCGGTCATAAAAAGAGTTCGAGACATATTACTTCTACTCATGCAGGTCAAAATTGTTCTGGATTTTACCTGACACGTCGTTCAAACACCATCATAAATGGCGCATCCCTCTACCCCTCTGAAGTCATTGCCATTATAAATTTGTACCGTAGCCTGGATGCAGCGCAGCGAAATCCGGGATCAGTACCACCGACTTCCCGGATTTCGCTGCGCTGCATCCAGGCTACGATCACAATTACGAAGTTGCGCCGCCAAACTTTCTCCGACGCGCTGCCAGCATTGCCTCTTTGTCTACAGCCTCATTAAAAGTACTCGTTTGCTCTGCCGTGTGTGCAGTAGCAATAGGATGAACCGCAGCCGCTTCCTGGGGTCGAGTTCTGGAAAACATGCCGCAAAACCCTGTTGCGAACCTATGAGATTCTCGGCGCGCAACGGTTAAACAACCATCCTGTGTGCAGGCCCTAATGGTCTCAGGTATTGAAGTCACTATGCCAGGAATACTCATCATTATCCGCGACGCGATGAATAATAACTGTATGATAATAACCTCTAGCACCTTCCACGTCATCAAAGCATACACCAGTGCCTTCATGAGGGATTGTGCCGCCAAGTCAAATTGTTCAACGCCACCCTCTCGCCCTCTCAGAACAAGATTCGCACCTGCATACAAACAAAATAACATCGTACGGATATTTTCTAAAGTGAAGAACAAAACGAGCGACGGCTTCACAACGGCTGCTTTGACATCATTGAAAAAATCGTACCAGGATAGATAAGCATCTAAAAAATTGACTTCATCTCTTTTAAGAATAGGTTGACCTAAAAAATTATATTTTTCCAAACCAGATTGCATCCGTGCAAAGATGCTATTTGAATCAAGCTGATAACCCTGCTTGACCAGAGCAGCTGCAACTGCCGCATAATGACTTGCGTTTAGTGTGTCTTTCCCGCCCTTATATATATGGTCGCTGATTTGCGCTCTTACAGCTTCGTCTTCAATCACAAAAGGAATTTTCACGCAAGTTGGCTCCTGCACAAGATAGCATTCTAAATCGCGATTTGAATTCTGAGTTAACACGATGGTATGGATGCCATACGCGTTATAAAATGGAACGCTAGCGTTAAATGAGTCAGCAGGCTTAGGTTGTGCAGCCTTTCTATTGCCAGCGTAACGCAAATGTCTAGGCTCAATAACGCTATAAGCCTTTTGCTCAGGTCCCTCTCGAAAAGCTGTCGTCAATGCATCAGAAATATTTTTTAATCTTCCATTAAGACCAGCCAACCTATCAATGACCAAACGATAGGAGGGCGTTTTTTTAACTGGCTTCAAACCCAGGTAAGCGTATACCTCTGCGCGCTCTGCGGCAGCAGCACAATACCATCTTCTAACTACTTCACCCATACCGTCACTCATATGCTAACCTCAGTCTAAAAAATAGAATCGGATCATAAGCAAATCAGGAGCAAAAGTAAACCTTTGTGCATTAATTTTGACTAAAAAGAGATGATTCACGCAACATGCGCCTGCGCTTGTAGATGAGGACGGGCATATTAATTTTCAGAATCCAAGGTACCTTGCATGTCATTTGTCAAAACAACCTTTTGGACGTCGTTGGGTAGTTGACTGATGAGCTGTCTAGAGTCTTTGCGCCACAGCTTGGTACTCAAGGCCTAAACAAGCATAAGTTGCTTAAAACCATCTATCACTTTATCTGCATGCTGAAATTGATGCTTCTGATAGGTTGTTAAAAGTGCAACAGCATACATGCCAGCTGCTTTTGCTGCTGCTACGCCATGTGGGGTGTCCTCAATCACCAAACATTTTTCGGGAGACACATTCAAATGCTTAGCAGTTAGAAGATAACCTTCTGGTGATGGTTTGCCCTGGCGAACATCATCAGCAGTTACCATGAGATCAAAATAGGGTTGCAACGCACCTTGCTTCAATTTCGTAAGGATAGTCGTTATCTCCTTTCGAGTAGAGCCTGAGCAAATAGCAATTTTTCTTACGGTTTTAGATAAATGTGAAATATAGTGATCCACATCGTCAATCATAGGTAAATTGTCATCAAGGTGAATCAAATTTTGATAATGTCTCACCTTGCAGGCTATCAATGCATCCCGTTCAGCATCTGAGTATTGCAATCCCCGTTCCGCCAAAAACTTAAGAAACATTTCTTTGTCAGCCAGACCTAAGTATTTTTCTACATATTCTGCATAATCTAGCTTGATTCCTAATGTTGTAAACGCTTGAAAACAAGCTTGATAATGAATCGGTTCACTATTTAAAATCACGCCATCAAAATCAAAAATCACCGCTTCAAACATATAAAATTCCTCAATGAATACCACCGTTTTTCATATCACGTTCATTTGTGCTTCCTAGATCGCAACCCAAATGACGCCGCGCTGCTCATAGGCCAATTTGCTAGCCGCTGTCCATATGCCGTCACGATAATCCCCCTCTTGTGTTGCAGAAAAACCATGTTCATCCAACTCACTCGCAGCATGATAAATGTCTTGGTAAGATTGCATGGCATACGTCCTCATGAGGCAATATTTTCTTTTAGTATAGACTACGCTTTATGTGCGCTATTGAAATTTTTCCTTCATTCGTAATAGATAATCAATCGCGCGGACCGCTTCTTCAACTCTTTCATGATTTTCAACACGCTGAACCATTAGCTCTCTACTGGATGCTGCAATGATACCATTGCCAAGTAGCAAGCCATCCATTGCAAATTTGATGAAGCATGCTTTCAAATGCTCCGATATAAACTCATAATGATCCGTGCTACCTTTCAATAATAAACCCAGCGGCAGATAAGCATCATAAGGATGATGGCGATGAACATATTGCATGACGACCGGAATTTCATACGTCCCAGCCTCAACTATTTCTACTGTATACTCGTACTCCGACTTATCCAAAAGCTGCAGACAACTATCTAATTGTTGCTTTGCCAGATCTTTATAATAATTCGACCAAACAACCAGGATTTTATTTTTTGCCATCCGATGACTCCTCTGGCCAAATGATATGTCTTAATTCCTCTTCGTACCCAAAATATTGCAAATCTCTAATCCGTCTTGGAAATAAAATGCCGTCCAAATGATCGCATTCATGCTGTACCAATCTGGCATGAAAATCATGTGCCTCTCGTGAGATCACTTCACCATCTAAATCATACCCATGATAACGAATTTTTGTATATCTTGGCACCAAGCCCCGTAAGCCAGGGACACTCAAACACCCTTCCCAATCTTCTACCATAACATCAGTCAGTATCTCAATGACAGGGTTAATAACGATGGTAAAAGGAACTGATTTTTCATTCGGATAACGCGTATTGGACTCAAAACCAAACATGACAATCCGGAGATTATGCCCAATCTGCGGTGCGGCAATACCAATGCCTCTTGTCGCGTTCATGGTATCTTGCATATCTTGGATAATGCCTGGTAACGCTGCATCTGAAAAATCTGTGACCGGTAAGGAAGGTGTCGCTAATTGCGTATTCCCCATTTTGACCACTGCTTGAATCGTCATGTGCTGTATCCTTGTGCGCTGGGATGTAAACAGTAAACTTGTTCAGAGGCCCGAGTCAATCCCTTTACTTGTAAATGCGAAGCAATCTTCACGGCTTCGTCTGATAATAATTGAATCTCGAAATTTGCGCCATAAAGACTGCGTACTTCGTTGCTGTCCACTGAAAAAGGGGGACCTTGCATGCTGTTTTGATCGTAAGTAAATGAGATCAAAAACATGGGTATGTTGGGTTGAAATAATTGTGTTAAAAAATCTGCATAACGTTGTCGTGTTGCCTGTGGTAATGCAACCAATGCGGCACGATCATACACCGCATGCACCTCCCCTAATACTTCTCTGCTGAGATGAAACAAATCACCCGCCAACAAAGTGACCTGCGGACTGTGATATTGCGTAAAATGCTCTATTTGAGTCACGGTCACCGGGATGCCCTGCTCTTCGAAAAAAGCTTTGCAAGCTATGCTGGATAACTCCACCCCCACAATGTGATAACCTTGCTGAACCAACCACATCATATCTATACTCTTGCCACACAAAGGGACAAAAATACAGCTCCCCAGTGGCAAATCTAAGATTGAAAAATGGCGCCTCAACAAAGGATTCGGGTTTGCTTGATCGAATCCTATCTCATTGGTAGCCCATTTTTCATGCCAAAACTCGTCTCGCATATCTATCACCTTTTCCCTGTTAAAAAAACCGCTCCTAAATGAAGGATCGTAACTTGAGTGTAACACGCATTTTACGAAACATTTTTTCACAATAAACCAAAAATAGCATTTTCAAGTTTCTTAGGTATATACTACTCCTTTCAGGACGAATGGTTTTCACCATGCAAATAAAACTGCCCTTTTTTACCCTACTGCTCCTTATATCCTTTGCTTCAGTCAACGCCGTACTGTTTACACCTGCCCTACCCGCTATCGCGTATTTTTTTAATATTTCCGCAGATCAAGCAGAGCGTACTATTTCTTGGTTTTTAGTTGGTTATGCTTTGGGACAACTTTTCTATGGACCTATGTCAAATCGACTGGGTAGAAAACCCACTTTATATATCGGAATTGGTCTACAAATTATCAGTAGCTTATTATGTGTGTTCGCGGGATTTATTCATGTGTATCCCTTGTTGGTCGCCGCACGACTGTTTTGCGCATTAGGCTCTGGTGTTGGCATCATGATGTGCTTTACACTGGTCAATGAATGTCATGAACCCAAAATTGCCAACCAAAAAATCGCTTACCTCATTTTAGCCTTCGCGATCACCCCCGGTCTCAGTGTGACTTGCGGGGGATTGTTAAACAGTTATTTTGGTTGGACCAGTTGCTTTTATGCCGGCGCGCTATACGGGGTAATTCTTTTGATTTTAGCTACTCGCTTACCTGAAACACTGGCCACAAAAGATCACGAAGCCCTTAAAATCACACGTTTGTTGACTAGCTACAGCCATCAATTTAAAAACCGCACATTAGTGCTCGGCGGTTTATTAATGGGCCTTTCAGGCTGTTTCATCTACATTTTTGCGGCGTTAGGACCTTTTATTGCCATCACGCTTTATCACATGAGTAGTGTTGAATATGGTTCAGCTTATCTCTTACCGTCTATTGGGCTCATATTAGGATCATTAGTCAATGCAAAGCTCACCCTTCACTATCCGACCTTAACACTTATCCGAGCTGGAATTAGCATCGCCATCCTGGGTGTTGCGCTCATGTTTGCGACCAGCATGCTCCATTGCTCCGGGATGCTCTCTCTGTTTATTCCAGTCATCATTATTTATTTTGGCCTCTGCTTTTTACTCACCAATGCATCAGGGTATGCCATGAGTGAAATCTCTAATAAAGCCAACGGTTCCGCGATTATGAATTTCATTAACCTGAGTACTATCGCAATTTCTGTTTTACTACTTGGTTTATTCTCCATCACCCCATGGCTGCTGTTTAAAATATACTCAGCGTTGTGCCTGCTGATGGTAGGTATGTTGCTATGTATGCGCCCAATTCATAAGGAATAATATGACGACTCACGTGATCAATGACAAACAAGTTTTTGAAACATTAATGGGACAAAAAAATCCTTTTTTTACTGAATATTATGCTTTTTATTCTTCATGGTTTGGTGGGATTATAAAAAATCCACACATGATGCTTTTGCCAATGGACGACCATTTGGTACACCGTGGGGACGGAGTTTTTGAGGCAATGAAAGCCGTAGGACGATCCGTCTATTTGTTCGATGAGCATTTGCAAAGGCTTTTCATTTCTGCTGAAAAAATAGGACTAAAATCTTCTGTTGATCTTGCAGAGCTGAAAACAATCGTTCTAGACACGCTGCGTGCGGCAAACCAAAATGAAGCCGTCATTCGCATTTTCCTGTCACGCGGCCCCGGGGATTTTTCCGTAAACCCCTATGATTCAGTAGCATCGCAACTTTATATAGTGGTTTCCAAACTAAAAGCGCCTGCATTGGAAAAATATACAAACGGCGTTGTGATTGGCAAAAGTCGTATTCCTAACAAAGTATCTTGGATGGCCCAAATAAAATCCTGTAACTATCTACCCAATGTTTTAATGAAAAAAGAAGCAGTCGATCGTGGCCTAGACTTCGTTATCGCTACTGATACAGAAGGTCATCTTACTGAAAGTGCTACAGAAAATATTATGATAGTCGATCAGAGTGGCATGGTGGTGCATCCTCCCTTAGATTGCATTTTGAAAGGAACCACCATGATGCGCGTTTGCGAGCTGGCAGAGAAAAATGGTATTGCCACGCAGGTGCGAACCATGTCGATAGAAGATTTGCAATCAGCACGCGAAGTGATGATAACGGGCACCAGTTTAAACGTACTACCTGTCGTGAAGTTTGAGGATCACAACATCGGTCATGGCAAACCTGGTCCTGTTGCAAAAAAGCTAAATGAATTAATATTAGACGATATACTTGTCACGAATGAGTTTTCAGTATTTTAGTAACGTTGTAGCCTGGATGCAGCGCAGCGAAATCCGGGAAATCGGTGCGATCCAGGCTACCATCCCTTCATTTCAGATAAAACCCGCTCCACCGCAGTAACAATCGTTTGAGTACTGTGATCTAATTCGATATTCACGCGATCACCGACTTTTTTATTGCCAAAATTTGTGAGCCTAAGTGTTTCCGGTATGAGATGCAAAGCAAAGGTCGCTGCTGCTGGGTCGACCTGCCCTACCGTGAGACTTGAGCCATCTACTGCTATAAATCCTTTGGTCAAAATATATTTCATCCATTCTTTGGAACATTGAATGATCAAACAAAGGTTGTTGTCTGTGGGCTTCACCTCAATGACAGTCCCAATGCCGATGACATGGCCTGCAACGTTATGCCCGCCTACCTCATCGCCATAACACAAGCTGCGTTCTACACTCACTTTAGCGCCAGGATAGAGATCACCTATGGTGGTTCTATCTAGCGTCTCCTGAATAGCATTAAAACACACATCCTCATCAATAATAGAGACCACTGTTTGGCAGACTCCGTCGATAGCAACACTTGCCCCAATTTTTAAATTAGCAACCAAGTCGGCATTAAAACGCACCGTATACGTCACCAATCCAGGTTTTTTTTCAACCTGAACAACCTCATACAAACCACAAGTGATCCCAGTGTACATATGTTTCCTTAATGGCTCAGTCCTAGCCTCTTTGACTGCAAACCATAAATCAGCAGAGGCGCCGTGATATTTTGCAACACACCCAATAAGACAGCGGGGATAGCCGCCTCTGGGCCGATAAAAACCGTACACACCACCATCGCTACCGCACCGTCAAACATGCCATAATCAAAAACAGTGGCCCAAATGCTATCTGTTTTCCATCCCATACCATATGCAATCAACGCCCCCATCAAATATCCCACCAAATTCAACATCAGCACGGCTAACAGCGCCATCATTGGAAAATTTAGCAACGCTTTTTGATTGACGGCACTCACACAAGCAATCAACATCGCAACCAATAAGATGGACAGCGAAGGCGTCCATTGCTTTATTTTAACCATGACCGGCGTTTGGTAACGATTACATAGGAAACCTGCCAATATGGGGAGCAAAATAATGCTGCCAATATGCAGCACCATGGACCAAACATCGATCGTAATGTGTTGATGTAATAATAAATAAATCAACATAGGCATGACAAACGGCGCCAATAAGGTTGATCCCAGCGTTAATAACACAGTCAAAGCCGTATTGGCACCCGCCAAATAAGCCATCACATTGGCAGATATGCCGCCCGGAGCCGCACCTAAGACCAATAAACCCATGGTTTCAAAAGTTGTCAGATGACATATCTTAGAAATAAGCAGCGCAGCAGCTGGCATCAGAGCATAACGCAGTATCACCAAGCCCAATATGCGCTTGGGCTTCAAAAGCGTCTGGGTCAAATAGCGCGTCGGGATGGTCATACCAATCCCAAACATCACCAAGCCCAGTCCTACAGAAATAAAGGGTTTCCACGCCACGAACAAGTCTGGGCGTAACAAACCCGAGATGACAGCGATTACAACGATTCCTAGAAAGTAACGTTCTATTTTTGCATGCATCTTTGTACTCTGTATTAAGAACGACGTAATGTAGCATTATGCTGAGAAAAAGTAACGCCCTCGTAATAGCCCACAAGCAGCGTTGCACTGCTTGCGAGCTACCATTCTTATGAGAATTTTAGGTAACTTTGAGAAGGTTGCAAATCAAGATCAGCCACCCCCGTCGGAGATTTTGAATTTCCAAACAAAACAGCCCTGCTAGTACACAACTCTCGATGCAGAACACTTTTCTGAATAAGCCGCGCATTATATTGCAATGTGGCTTGTAACGCTTCGTCAAAAGCCGCTTCGTTATCGTGATAAAAGATATACTCTAGATCCAACTCAGAAAACTTTGGCATATATTTGAAAAAATCGTGTACTTCGGGTAACGCCAGCACAGCTGCATATTCATGCAAAGAATGTCCACCGCTATAGTACAGAGAGCTAGAAATCGTTAAACGCAGCAGTTGAGAAAATGCCTCTATATTTTCTGTAAAAATACTTGATTCATCATTATGTAATCGAGCAAGAACTCTTAATTGCATCAAAAAGCAACCAGAAATAGAATTTGAAAAAGGATGAACCAATTGTTGAAAACAGGCTTGCACCACTTCAGAGTCTGGATCAAAGGTGGAATAGTCTGCAGACTTCATATGTGAAAACGCGGTATCAGAGAAGGCAATATCATCTGTGGACAAAGGCATATACCCTTTTAATAACCCAAAATTCTGATTACGCGTCGTTCGCTGCTCGTCAACACGGTGAACTCTGCCTCTTTCTTTATTGCCAAATCGTGCTGTGTAATAGATATCTAATGGCAGATCAGTAAATTGCCATCCATTAACTAGCCCCATATACACCAATCTTTCCACCCATTTTATTTTTTCACGTTCCTGCGCAGAAAACGCAGAAAAAACAGTCCCTTCTTTCAATCTTTTTATGTAAAAACTATATTGATAGTTTTCTCTTTTCTTAAAAGATGGGCGAGTGAGTTCGCCTGCATACACCTGTTTAATCGTAATTAATTCTTCATACGGCACTTTTTGTGGATCTACCAGCGCGATGATAGACATACAAAGTTTATGAATATCATTGATATCAACGCTAGAAAGTTGATACTTCAGTGTTTGATAGGCCAAATGCGTTTCAAAATAACGCCGGCTAGGATCTGTATCAATACTTTGTTCATCGATGACCAAGTCATAATTTTCTAACAAGGGTTCATCCAGCAATGCATCACAAAGCGCAATGCAGCGATCACCATCTTTGGCACCACTGAGGTACAGTTTTTTTAATTGATTAAGTTTATGTGAAACTTTCTGATAATACGCTATGAAGCGATTGCGATCTTTGGTTCCACTGAGGTACCGTTTTTTTAATTGATTAAGTTTATGTAAATCTTCCTGATAATACTCTATGAGTAGTAGCAATCCCTGCCCCGGTGTAATCTTGGGCTTATTAATGGGCATGATGATGGTTTCTTGTCTTCTGTTGTTTGCAAAAAAGGAGCAATAGCTTAACAAGAAACCATGGTTCGATCAACAAATAAACACCATGATCATTAAATTTATTTAGTGAACCTAAATTATCTATCATTTCCACACTACCGAGCATTTTGTGGCAGCATGGCATGATGCAGATCTAAGTAGTATTACTGTTTTCCAGGTGTCATCCTGAGCTTAGCGAAGGATCTTCATGATTTGGCACATTACCAATTCCAGGATATCCTTCGCTACAATTTCAAAGAACAGTTTCCGATTTCCCTTCTCCCTAGACATAGGGAGAAGGTGCCCGAAGGGCGGATGAGGAGTTGCTGAAGCGAAGTGCTTTGTTCATATTTGCTATAAAATGGATAACATAACTATACATACAATCGCGTTTCACCGTCCCCATGTAAATTCTCAACACAGCGTCCGCAAATCTCGGGATGAGCAGGGTCTATCCCTACATCGGGAACATGATGCCAACATCGTGTGCATTTTTGAGAAGATGTCTTTTTCACGACCACAGCATACTGTCCCGTTTCACTACACAAGGCCTCTGTTGGCCAAGTATCTATTTGAATCACATGCACTTTTGACGAAAGAAAAACAAAGCGCAATTCATCGTGCAAACGCTCAATATAAGCCAATGCCTCTGGTTTGACATATAGCTCGACTTCCACTTCCAAAGACTGAGCAAATAATTTTTGATTACGCCCGTTTTCAATGGCTTTGTTCACATCATTACGCATTTGCAACATATATTGCCAAAAATCCGCATCTAGGTTGGTATCGGCATCCATAGGAAATAAATGCGGATACCAGGTATCCAAGAATACATAATCCCCTTGCTGACCCGGCATGTAACCCCAAATTTCATCTGCTGTAAAAGATAGAATCGGCGCTATCCAGCGTACAAACGCTTGCAATAGATGATAAATCGCCGTTTGACTACTACGGCGCGCGCGCGCATCAGCCGCCAAGGTATATTGGCGATCTTTGATGATTTCAAAATAAAAAGCGCCCATTTGAATCGAGCAAAAATGCATGATGTTTTTTAAAATTTTATGGAATTGGTACCCTTCATAATCTTCTAAGATTTTTTGTTGCATTTGATAAGCCGCATCAACAGCCCATCTATCCAAAGCTAACATCTCAGAAGGTGCGACCCTGTCTGTTTCCGGATCAAAATCATGTAAACTCGCCAGGAGATAACGCCCCGTATTACGGATCCGGCGATACATATCGGAAGTAGATTGCAAGATTTGCTTCGATAAGGTCATTTCTTTAGTGTATTCCGTCGAAGCCACCCATAAACGGAGAATATCGGCACCGTATTCTTTGATGATATCATTGGGCTCAATGCCATTACCCATCGATTTTGACATCTTCCGACCTGTACTATCTACGGTAAAACCATGCGTTAACACTTGTTTGTACGGCGCTTTTTCGGTAATGGCTGTGGCCAATACCAGAGATGACATCAACCAGCCGCGATACTGATCCACCCCTTCCATATACAAATCAGAACGTTGTCCATGAAATTCAGTGCGTTTTTTCACCACAGATAAGCTGGTACAGCCAGCATCAAACCACACGTCCAACACATCCAATACTTTTTCATAGTCATCGGCATCCTCCCCAAGTAAAGTCTTGGGATCGAGCGACCACCAGACTTCAATCCCAGATTTGCTGATTTCGTCCGCCACCTTTTGCATAATAGCCACCATATTGGGATGCAAAGTTTGGGTATGTTTGTGGATAAAGAGACACATGGGGGTTCCCCAGGTTCTTTGTCTTGATATACACCAATCAGGACGTTTTTCTACCATTAATTTTAATAAATTACCCCCATGATTTGGCGCCCACTGCACTTGCGCAATTTGTTCTATCAATCCAGCCCGCAAATCATGCCGACTCAAATCAACAAACCATTGTGGCGTTGCTTTAAAAATGATGGGGGTTTTATGGCGCCAACAATGCGGATAACTGTGACCATATTCTTCACGCAAAAATAAGGTATCTTGCGCGACCATAACATCCAGCAAGGTTTGGTTGGCTTCGGTGATGGTTTGATTTTCCACGTATTGCGTACCAGGGATGAATTTGCAATCAGAGGACAACAAGCTGGTGATTTCGAGTTGATAAGCTTGACCAACAATATAATCGTCCTGCCCATGTGCCGGCGCCGTATGCACCGCCCCTGTACCAGACTCCTCTGTCACATGCTCCCCTAAAATAATAGGGACTTCCACGTCATAAAAAGGATGCTTCACCAACTCAAGCTCCAGCGTCACCCCTTTGCATATTCCCAATACTTGATACTGAGTGATATTTTTTTTCTGCATGAGCTCCGCCAGCAATGAGCTTGCTACGATGAGTTTTTCTGCATTGGGACCGTATTCCACCACGGCATATTCAATATCCGGATGCACCGCAACTGCTTTATTGGCAGGTAAGGTCCAAATAGTGGTGGTCCAGATTAAAATAGACAAAGGACCGCTCGATTGAGGCAAATGCAGCTTTTTATAGATTGATTCAGGATTTGCGACCGCAAATTTCACATAAACCGAAGTAGACGTGATATTGTCATATTCAACTTCCGCCTCTGCCAAAGAAGATCCACAGCTGGTACACCAATTCACAGGTTTGTTGTTGCGAACCAAGTACCCCTTCTCCAATAGTTGCGCCAGAATACGCACATTTTCGGATTCAATTGCATAGTCCATCGTGAGATAAGGTTTGTCCCAATCGCCCATAATCCCCAAACGTTGAAAATCCGCTTTTTGCAAAGCCACTTGTTCTGTTGCATAGGTTCGACAAGCCTGTTGAAAAGAATAAGGATTCGCTTTATCCCCTACTCGTCCCAATTTTTTTTCTACTTTTAACTCAATTGGCAAGCCATGACAATCCCACCCAGGAATATACGGGGAATGGAAACCAGACAAGGTTTTAGATTTGACAATAATATCTTTGATCACCTTATTTAACGCATGCCCCAAATGAATATTACCATTGGCGTATGGCGGCCCATCATGCAAAATAAACATTTTATCAGGCGATTTGCTTGCCAACATTTGTTCATATAGTTTATCTAACTTCCATTGCTGCAAACGCGCAGGCTCATTGGCCGCTAAATTGCCTCGCATAGGAAAATCAGTTACAGGAAGATGAAGTGTTTGTTTATAGTCTTGCACAATCAAGCCTTTAGCAAATATGTGATGACCTGAGAACCTAATAGAAAATGGGGTAAATGTCAATGTACCTAGGGTCTATTGAACGGCTACTCCATTTAAATGGTTGATTTTATCTTTATAGGCCCTACGTCCCGCTCCCAAAATTTATTTGCGGGAACCATTGATCTTGAACCATGCAAAAACTTATTGCTCCGATAAAGATCGAGCATGACATTGAGACATCCCCACTCGTATAGTGAAAAAAATCGTTGCACTTATTAATATTTTTTTGTATAATAAAGAGTCATTTCACAAAAATGACATTTTTATAGCAACAGAAAGCAATTCCAACACGACTTGTAAAGGGTACAAGCACGTTTTGATCGTTTAACAAACAAAACTTATCCACAACCTCGGATAAATGACTTTGAGGATAGGAATTAATATGCCAGTTTTATGGAGTTTAAATAGCGAAAAAAGGCTGCAAAACAGAAAATATCTATCTCTTGACAAAAAACGTTTCTCGTCTGAATTGACAGGCAAAGATCTACCTGCGCACCAAATGGCTGATTCATTGTCATCGAAGCGCGATCGTGCTGAAGAACTCATTCAGTCTGTCAAAATATTTTCAAGTTTGCCAAACAAATTCTTGGATCAATTATTCCAAATTCAACAAAGCAAGCACCCAATTGTATTTCCAACCATGAAACACGATAAATCACACACGGTTGGGAGTTGTATTCGTGCCTCAATGTACCCCGCTCTTTTAGACATCAGTAAATGGAGAGAACTGGGATGGGGATCTCAAAAAGAGTATCAAGCATGGCTCTCAACCTCTATGTTATTTGCTTTTTCTGGTACAGCTCATTATTGCTCTGCACCCAGGGTGTTTGATTACAAGTACCCAGATGCGAGAGATGAGAGTGTTTTTGAGCGTCTTGCTCCTAACGAAATAAAAACCACAAATATTTTAAGTGTCGCAGGATTTGAATATCGTGGGTATTCCGGTGATGTTGCAGGCAGTTATGAAGACGTTGCCTATTACTCGACACATATCATGAGTATGATATTACGCGCTGCAGAAGAAACAAAAACAACCCATATTGTTTTAATTCCTTTTGGTATGGGGGTGTTCTTACCACAAGATGAATCGTATAAAAGCAAAATAAAGGAAAACATCTTAGAAGGATGGATTGATGGGCTGAGCAACTACAAGGGACCTAAGATTACGATACATTGCTGTCTTTTCCCTGGTCATTTTGCAACAATACAGGATAGAGTCAGCCAAAATAAACAGATAGAATTAGTGAATACGCAAGGGCAAGATGCGTATGTGCTTACGAACCGTTTACAAGACTCTGGTCACAATACCTTCATGGTTAATGCAGGAGATCATGATTGGATTGCTTTGTTAGACAAAGAGGGAACGCCAGGTCAATGCGGAAGAAATCATACATTATTTCATTCAACTGCCGATGAATATTTATCATTAATGACCTTGTTTTCGTTTTTCTCTATCCAAAATATGTATAAATTTTTAACCAGAGACCAAATAAATAAATCTATCATCACGGCAAACATCTCCCCTCTAAATCAAGCACAGGATGATTATCTTACTCAACGTGATTTGTTAAAAAATACATTGACTGAGATTGAATCACAAATAAACCACAACCCAAACCAAACACTCAGAACGGCATATTTTGAAGCACGTAAAATATTAACAGAACTAGATAAACAGTACGCTCTAGACCTTGATGGACAAAGCTTACAAAATGTTCCAAAAACTGAGTTACTCTATAAATTGACAACCGTATGCTCCAGAGTAGTCGTAGGTCTAAAGTTTGTACAACATAACGGGGCCACCATGCACTGCACCCCATTTTATCGGCATAGTCAGGTAGACATCCATTATGACAGCGCCGAGCATACTTTAAATATGGCCGCACTCCATGCCGTAGCAGGTGAGCTCAAAGGACATGGCTTGCAAAAACTCGGGCATTTTTTAATAGGATTTGCGCTCCTGCTTTTAATCATCACGGGTATTCTTGCATGCATTTCTTCCGGGGGAAGCAGTTTATTAGCCGTTGTTGGCAGCTTTTCTGGCATACACACATTAGGAGTCACCACATTAACAAATATGATACCAACACTTAGTGCAGGATCAGCAGCAACCCTGTCTACTGCTTTAGGAGCGGTAAGTATCGCTGGCGTTATCGGTGGATTAGGTCTCTTTGTTAAACAAGATCAAGGATTGGCTCAAGCGGTTCATCATGTAAAAATGAGTTATGTGTGATCAAAAGACATGCGCGGTCGTTCGTTATTTATCAAAGTTTGGCCGGGTTGCGGACTTTGATAAATCCAACTTACCCTTCGAGACGCCAGCTATGCTGGCTCCTCAGGGCGAACGGTCTTTGAGATAAAATAGCTAAAGTCGAGGAATTGTCAATAAGTCCCATTGTCTTTTTTAAAAACTCAGTGTAAATTGAGGAGGCTCTGTTCATGGGTCAACAGCCACTGCTTAACAGACAGCCCTCCTCCATAACCGCCTAAAGTGCCATCGCTTGCGATAATGCGATGACAAGGGATAATGATAGCAAGTTGATTGGCCCCATTGGCGTTTGCTACCGCACGGTAGGCCGTGGGTTTGCCCATAGAAGCGGCTTGTTCTGCATAGCTTTTGGTTGCACCATATGGGATCCGCGCTAACATTTCCCATACTGTTTTTTGAAAAGGACTGCCGAATAGGCAATAAGGGGTCTGAAATTGTGTCAAGGTTCCGGCAAAGTACGCTTGCAGTTCCGCTGCGATAGATTTCAATGGCGAAGGGTTACCGGGTGCCATGATGAATCCGTGCTGACGCAAACGGCTCAGTTCACGTGCCAAACCGCGTCGCGTCATAAACTCTAGGAGATACAAGGCCTGTTCATTTGCAACAGCCAGCATCGGCCCTAAGACCGTATCAATATACGTTGTATGCAATATTTTTTCTGTCAACACTAACAATGCTCCGTGATAGTTGATATGTGTGCTTCACGAATAAAACCTGCACATCTTTTACTAGTAAAAGATGTTATTCATTACACAGGGGGTCTTGAAACCCCATTTGTTGTTGGTTCAACAGAAGAGTCGGTAGTAACAGGATTCTGCAGCTCTATTAGGGCGTGTTTACAATTCATCCCCGACGCCTACGTGCCGCGGCTTGTCCGCGGCATCCAGACGATCTAAATCAACGACAAATATCTTCATATAGATCACGCCAATCTGGGTTTAGGGTCTCAATTAAATTTAATTTCCACTGTCG
>CAMCUM010000039.1 GCA_945878975.1 Legionella genomosp. 1 | reverse complement strand
ACTCAGAAGTGAAACAATTGAGCGCCGATGATAGTGTGAGGTTTCCTCATGTGAAAGTAGGTCATTGCCAGGACTTTATTTGTAGTAGATGTTCATAACCCTAATGAAGCTAGCGCTGTATACAGTCTAGTTTGATTAGGGTTTTTTTTTAATATTTTTGTGGTTGGGTCGACTGTAGGCCGGTGAAACGCAGTGAAACCCGGATGTAGAATATTACTCAAAAACAAACGGGTTTTTATTAAGTACAGAAATCCAGTGCCTAGTTTATTGTAGGTACTCTGAGGCAAATATATTTTCACTTCGTGCAAGAAAATACTCCCAAGAAACACTGTCTTGATGTAGAATAAGTCGGTTGTAATCTAAATATCTGGGTTACATTTTTGAATGATACCATTTTGACTTTAATCAATAAAATTTGGATTGTTCTACTACTTAAAATGAGATCTAATGACGGTGTTGTCTAAAAGTTTGATTCAAGAATTTTATAATGGCCTTTTTGCTTCTCACAATAGAAGCAATGCTGATATCGATTTTTTGGAAAAAAATTTGCTTGAAGACTTATATGACTATGATATTGCCAAGTGGTTAAGTCTTTTTAAACATAGATTGTATGCTTTACAATGCAGCGAATATGATTGGACCCGTATTGGTCAGTCAAAACGAAATTGGTCAAAAGATAATTCTCATGTTAATTATCATTGGTTTAAATTAGCAAAAGAATTGGGAATCGTTTCTCATAAGCGTGTAACGGACATCATTTTTCCAGATGTTGAAATTTACGATGATGATCTCCAATGGTTTCAGAATAGTTCTGGATCATTCGGAGCGCTTTTTTATGATGATGATTTTAAACGTTTGGTTTTTCTGGATAGGATCGTAAGACTTGCAGCAGATAAAACTTCTCTGTTTGCGTCTTATGACATTAGCGCTGAAAAATATCCTCTTTCACCTCATGAAATGGAACAAATTTATGCCAAGCTCAAAGTAACTAGAAGAGGGAAGCAGATAAAACGTGATCAGCCAAATTCTTGGGAGGACTTTCGTCAAAAATTTATCGCAACATGGGGTTCTAAGATTGCACAATACAAAGTGGATGATTTGATGTATCCATTATTTGAAATTATTTCAAGTTATTATTCTGAGTTAGAAAGCGCTATACAAAATGGAGAAACGCAATCTCTATTAAAGAGGTTTTATAAAAAGGATCTCAGTATCTTAAGGGTAGAGGAAGTCAATGGTTTTTATGGACAATGTATAGAAACCCCTGTTTCAGGCGAAGATCCAACTTATTTGGGTGAGGTACTTCTAAGTCTTGCGCAAGCGAAAGATGAACTGAAAGCCGTTTTGCCGTTAATGGAGAAATTAGCTTTTTGGGTAACAATGCAAAATCCAGCCATGGTGATTGAGCATCCGGTGGTTGACGTCATGTATCGGATACAACAAATAGGTCCTTACTATACTGAAGTGAAATTGGCTAATGAATTAGAGAAACTATTGGACTTTGGAGCAGAGTTTGAACGTTCTGATTTATTGCGCATTCGTGATTTATGTGACGGATTACGTGACGGTACAGTGGGGGGGCATCACAACTGGTTTCAAGAAGTATATGATATTTTTGGATCAAGAGAAGAGCATAATCAGCAAGAAACGTTTGTTGATATTTGTAGGACTGGGCCTTTGATCGGATCTTTTGAATATGTGTACCATCGAAGAGGTGCCAATGCTGTATTTATTAGAGTTGCACAAATATTGCAAGGCTGGGGTTTGTCTCAGCGGTATGGAGTAGAAGATTGGTTTCAAATGTTGATGCAGGAGTTAGAGAGTGGAGTAGATGCCGTGACAGGTCAGCTTTTGTCATCTCGACCCTTGTCTCATTATGCGCGTCCTGAACATGATCGAACTTATTTAGCATCTCTTGATAATGCTGAAGCAAATTACCGACTGAATAACGGGTGCTTCTATGATGTGAATAGTGGAAAGTCTGTTCCTTTTTCTTTAAGAACGTATGAATGTATTCAATCGTATTCTTCCTCTAAATTTCGTGAATACCCACGCATGCCAACGTTTACAAACTATCTATTGGATGAGGTTACTTTAGTTGCATTAAAGGATTTGATAAATGACAGCTTGCATCACGAGGCTGCGCAAGACGGCGACGGCTATATCTTGAAAAGGGGAATCTCAGAGAAAGGTAAAGCGGAGAAATTAGCGGAAAGGGTAGTCGAATATGAGCTAGGTCTGGACCAGATGTCTGTTAAATATCAAATTAAGGATTCTTGGCAACTCGGTGTGGTTCATATGAGCGAGATTTCTCTGCGCGATATAGCCGACCGGCAGACTTTTGTAGGAGGTCATGATACTCAGCGGCTCATGTTTATTATGCATAGGGCTATTGGTAGTGGACATGCACGGCCTAATCTTACTCTATCCAAATATTTTTCTGCTTATGCAGCATATGATAAATTTAGAGAATATACTAATCTGTTAAAGCAGAACAATCCTACTGTGTATGAGAATCTTATGAATTCTAGTATGCGATTCTCTGATTCGGTCCGTAATTTCGGAGAAATCTGGGCAAATGGATTCCCTGATTGTATGTCAATAGCTAGTAAATGGTTTTCAACTTTGTTTCTTGATCATTTGCCAGAAGTTGAATTTTGTCACGCGGTTGAGTTTGAGCATATTAAAGATCGTGGTTTTTGTCGGCGTGATTATTTGAATAGTGCTCGTCGTGATTCTCAACACATCTATGAGACTCACCATTCACCCGAAGAAGTGAGACAACTTACTTTGAGAATGAAGCGTTCATATATTGCACCGCCGCATTTGACGGCAGAAATATCTGATATGTTGAAGGTCACCGACAATGTGCGATATCGCAGTCGTGTTAGACAATTGGGTTTTTTCAGTTCGCAAAGCAGGTGGGATAATTACGCGAGGGTTTTGCAGGGAATTGAAGCTAGGACCCAGGAAGACTTGAGTGATATAAGTAGTTGTTCGGGGCTGACGTCATCAGAAGGTTCTGTGGCGTCTTCGCTAGATAGTGGCTCTGAATTTAAGAATTTTATGACATTGTGTGCTAAGCAGAATGAAAAGAGCGGTTCTCGAGCTGCGAGCACGTCAACGCATTCTTTATCAGAAGACACGACCTTTGAAGAAGATTCATCCGGAACGAATAGTCCATTTCGGCTTACTGGCTTATAATGGAAGCTGGGAATGCGCTATCGTCTATGTTACGCAGTTCGCGTCACTTCCTCGATCGGTTCCTCTTTGTTCCAATTGAGTAAAACACTAGAAAAAATGCCTGCAATGAGTCCCCAGAAGGCAGCGCCGATTCCAAATAATGATAAACCTGAAGCAGATACGAGAATGGTGATAATAGCTGCTTCACGATGCTGTTCTGTGCCCAAAGCCACGTTAATACTAGATCCGATGGTACTGAATAGCGCCAAACCGGCTATTGATAAAATTAATTCGTTGGGAAAAGCAAAAAATATGGCAACAACCGTTGCGCCAAATGTTGCGATGATGGTCCAGCAGATCCCTGCAAAGATCGTTGCTTTAAAGCGTTGCATAGGATTTTGATCCGCTTCTTTCCCTGTACAAATCGCGGCGGTAATAGCGGCCAAACTGATGGAATAGCAACCAAAAGGCGCAAAAATCAGATTTGCCAAGCCGGTTAAGCCGATGATCGGTGATATAGAGGGTTTGTATCCAGAATTGTTTAATACCGCGATGCCAGGAATATTTTGCGATGTCATGGTCACAACAAATAATGGAATGCCGATGCTCATCAATGCGGGCAAAGAGAAAATAGGCATTTGAAAAATAGGGGTGGAAAAAGCAATATGGAATTGGTCAATCCGGAATAAGCCCTGAGCACTTGCCATGGCAACACCCATCATGAGCACGAGTATGATGACATAGCGAGGAAAGAAGCGTTTGCCAAGCAAATAAGTGAGCAACATGGTCCCTACCATGGGAGCTTGGTGCTGCATGGCAGTAAACACATTGATTCCGAAATTTAATAAAATGCCGGCGAGCATAGCAGACGTTAAAGCACGTGGAATGTGCTCCATGACCTTTTGAAAAATACCAGTTATGCCAGATATTATGGTCAGAGCAGCGGCAAAAATAAAAGCACCGATGGCTTCCGGCATTGAAATACCCGATAAGCTGGTAGCAAGCAAGGCGGCCCCCGGTGTCGACCAACCCGTTAAAATTGGCATGCGATAGTATAATGAGAACCCAATTGATGTTAAGGCAATACTTAATCCTAAAGCAAAGATCCAAGAGCTGATTTCAGCCGGATTAGCGCCTGCGTTGGTCGCAGCTTGAAAGACAATCACCCCAGAACTTGTGAACCCTACTAGTACAGCAACAAACCCTGCTGTCATATTGGAGAATGAAAAATATTTAGACAAAAAAAGCTCCTATTCTATACTAGAAATTATTTTAACATAATTCTCATAGCGTTTCAGTGAAATTTGTTGGGATTTTACTGCCTGCATAATGGCACAATGTGGCGTATTTTGATGCGTGCAATTGCGAAATTTGCATTGCGAAATATAGGGTCTAAATTCCCGAAACCCTGCAGCAACAGTAGATTGTGGCATGGTCCATAAAGCAAATTCACGCACGCCAGGAGAATCGATGAGGTCGCCGCCACTTGGAATATGATACAAATATGAATTACTGGTCGTATGACAACCCAATTGGCTTTGCTGAGATACGGGGCCGGTTTTTATGCGCGCAGCTTCTTGTGGCAGAATATTCATGATCAAGGATGATTTTCCGACACCGGATTGACCGACAAATACAGAAGTTTGTTGGCGAAGCGTTTTTTGCAATGCAGTCAAATCTTGTGATGTAACGCTAGTAAATAGGATGGGGTAGCCTAGTGGCTCATAATGTTGTAGCAAGTATTGTTGTATACTTGCTGCATCCAAATCAGATTTGTTCAAAATGATATAGGGTTGTAATTGTAATGTTTCAGCCATGATCAGATAGCTATCTAGAAGCAGCCAGGATACGGGTGGTGAGGGTGCAATGACGATCATCATTTGAGTAATGTTAGCAGCGATGGGTTTCAGTTTGCCATGGGCGTCTGGTCTACCCAATACAGTTTGACGAGGTAGTACATTCAGGATCACACCTTGCCCAAGGCCTTCCTCTTGCCAAGCGACATGGTCGCCGGCCACCAGGGTCTCAATGTGGGGTCGAATGGCACAACGGATGGCTTGGCCCTGGCTGTCCTCAACGTGGGCATAGCGCGTATGGCGCGTGATAACCAAGCCTTCTTGTAAGGTTTTGTCATCGAGCTGGTGACGCAAGTTTTTCGGATGAGTAGATGACTGTTTATGGAAACGTTTTTTACGCATAATGAGGCATAGCAAATGATGAATAATATGAGGATAACATGAAAGTGTATCTTGTTGGTGGTGCTGTTCGTGATCAATTACTTGGTTTGTCTATCAAAGAACGCGATTGGGTTGTGGTTGGGGCTGATTCAAATAAGTTGCTTAGTTTGGGGTACCGTCAAGTGGGACGCGGGTTTCCGGTTTTCTTACATCCTGAAACTCAAGAAGAATATGCTTTGGCACGCACAGAAAAAAAATTAGGCAAGGGATATTATGGTTTTACCTGCGACGCGAATCCCAATGTAACCTTAGAAGAAGATTTGGCCAGACGAGATTTGACTATCAATGCGATGGCGATGGATGGAGAAGGTTGTCTCATTGATCCTTATCATGGTCAACAAGACATACAACGTAAAATATTACGCCATGTTTCAGCGGCCTTTGTCGAAGATCCAGTAAGAGTGTTGCGTGTTGCACGGTTTATGGCAAGACTACAACCGTTGGGATTTGAATTAGCACCTGAGACACGTGTTTTGATGCAGCAAATGGTCAGAAACGGAGAGCTGGAAAATTTGGTCCCAGAGCGTGTTTGGCAGGAATGGCAGCAAAGTTTGCAGGAAAGTAATCCTACAGCATTTGTGACGACATTAAGGAGTTGTGGGGCTTTGCGAGTGATCTTACCTGAAGTAGATCGATTATTTGGTGTGCCAAACCCGCGGGTATATCATTCAGAGATAGATACCGGGATTCACAGTTTAATGGCCTTAGACGTAGCCGCTAGCTTGTCGGATGATCCGATGGTGCGTTTTGCAGCGTTTGTGCATGATTTGGGTAAAGCATGTACGCCTATGGAGATATGGCCTAAGCAAAGTAATCATGATAGTTTGGGTGTGCCAGTGATCACGCAATTATGTCGACGCTTATCTGTTCCCAATCGCTATCAAAAATTAGCATCGGTGTCTGCGCAATGGCATTTGGCGATTCATCGCGTATCTCATTTGTCAGCTTTAGAGATTGTGGACGTTTTTACGCACACGCAAGCTTTTCAAGACGATATGTTGTTTGAGAAGATACTCATAGTTTGTGAAGCGGATTCGCAGGGTAGGGGCACCCCATCTGGTCTAACGGCGCCAGCTTATCGACAAGCGCATGATTGGCGTGTACTATTGGCGGAATGTAGGAAAATCACGGCACAAACTTGTATCGCACAAGGGTATACTGGCTCTGCCATCAAAGATGCTTTGCACGCGGCTCGAGTCGCTTGTGTCGATCAATTTAGGAATTCTAAGTGAAGAACATTGAATGAAATCAAATCATAATTTAATTTGGATTGATCTGGAAATGTCCGGGCTTGATCCCAAAAAAGAGCGAATCATCGAATTAGCCACCGTGGTGACAGATAGTCATTTGGTGATTTTAGCAGAAGGCCCTGTTCTGGCCATTCATCAGTCTGACACATGTTTAGCTGGAATGGATGCGTGGAATACACGTCAACATCATCAATCTGGTTTGGTCGAACGCGTGAAAGCAAGCCACATAGATGAGCAAGAAGCAGAACGACAAACTATTACATTTTTGCAGCAGTGGACTGACAAGGGTAAGTCACCTATGTGTGGGAATAGTATCTGTCTAGATAGGCGTTTTCTTTGTGAATACATGCCGAATTTGGCTGCTTTTTTCCATTATCGCCAAGTGGATGTGAGTACTTTGAAAGAATTGGCTCTGCGCTGGAATCCTAGTATGATGTCGGGTATTGAAAAACAATCGAAACATCTGGCATTAGAAGACATTAAAGACTCTATCTCAGAATTGGCTTATTATCGAAAACATTTTATCCGAGAAAAAGATGCGTGAAAAATTATCCCTACCCAATGCAGCAGAAAAATTACTTTTACATTCTTGCTGTGCGCCCTGCTCAGGAGAAGTGATGGAAGCTTTGTTGGCTTCCGATATTGATTTTTCTATTTTTTTCTATAATCCCAATATTCATCCTATTCAAGAGTATGAGATCCGTAAACAAGAAAACATCGATTTTGCTATCAAACATGGGATTCCGTTTATCGATGTGGATTATGACAAAGACAATTGGTTTACCAGGGTCAAGGGTTTGGAATACGAACCAGAACGAGGGAAGCGTTGCACCGCGTGTTTTGATATGCGTTTTGAACGTACCGCATTGTATGCCTCTGAACATGGGTTTTCTGTGATTTGCAGTTCCTTGGGGATATCGCGTTGGAAAGACATGGACCAAATCAATGGTTCTGGCCAACGAGCTGCAGCACGGTATCCCAACATGGTTTATTGGACTTATAATTGGCGCAAACAAGGTGGCGCAGCACGGATGTATGAGATCGCAAAACGTGAAAATTTTTACAAACAAGAATACTGCGGATGTGTTTATTCACTGCGCGACACCAACGCATGGCGAAAATCCAACGACCGAGAACGAGTTAAAATAGGCGTGAATTATTACGGCGATGAAGAAAACGCATCATGACTTTGAAATATAGGGTGTATAAAATAATGTTTCTTGTTCTCTCATAAGAGTGGTATTGTTTAAAAACCATTGCTGAGTATGAATACTCGAGAGGATATGGATAGTCAATATAAGCATATCTTGATAGATACCCTGTTGTGGTCGACACTCTTTCTGATAACAGCGTGTTTGGGGCTTTATTTATCCGGGTTTCCTTCTGTTATTACCAAACTTTGGATTGCCAATATCATAGGCGTTGCGTTATTGGTGCGCCATCCCCTACCATCTTGGTCTATCCCTGTTTTAGGCATTGTTAGTGCTCATTATCTCGCCCATGCCCTTTGTGGGTTTGATTTATTAAGCAGCACCACTTCGCAATCATTCATTTACTCGAAATCATATTGATTACTGGCATACTGAAGTATGCCCAGATTGTCACAGCTTTTGATCATAAAATCAAAGCGGCGATTATTTTAAATCTTACGATAGTCGTGTTGGCCCCAGCCTTGAGTGCAACATTGGGTACCTTCTTTTTTGCTTCTCATCCTATCTCAATAGACTTTTGGATCCATTGGTTTGTAGGCGATGGCATTTGCATGATTATTTTTCTGCCAGTCTTGCTTTGTCTTATCCGAAAATTGTGGGTGGGCATCGTATGGAAACAGATTATGACGTTTGTGCTCTGTGTTTCGACAATGCTCCTTTTTACCTGGTGGGTACTTTTGGTGTTTCCTTACGCGTTTATTGTTATTGTGATCCCTTTGTTAGTAGGTGCAATGTTTCTTCCAGTACTTTTTTCTATCCTTATGAATAGTATGCAAGTATGTTTCATTTTTACTTTATACAATGCCAAGATCTTTCTGCCATTGATACAACCTGTATTGGAACCGCTCTTGGTTGTGTATGGCGCAACTACCATTACCTTTCTGTTACCGTTTTTGTTAGCAGTCTTTATAGGCATTTTGAAAAAAACTCAGTTGGCGAATTTGTCTTTAAGCGAGGATTTATACAGTGAAAAGGAGCATCTTAGAATTTTACTGAGCTCTATCATGGACCCCGTGATTGCGACAGATCAGCATGGGTTTATTACTTATATGAACCCGGAGGCCGAGAAAATAACTGGGCTGTTATTTAATCCTGGCAGAAAGCTATCCATTGAGACAGTTTTTACCCTGGTAGATGAGCATAACAAGCCGTTAGCGAACCCAATCATGCAGGCTTTAAGCGCTAAAAATGTTTCGCGAGATTTACAGTATGGTTTTTTTATGGGCAAAGATAAAACAAAGTCTGATATCCAATATGCTATCACGCAGTTGCACGATAAAAATAAGCAATTTGTGGGTGCAGAAGTGGTTTTTAAAAATATCACTCAGTCAAAGACTTTACAGGATGAGCTTTATTACAATACGACGCATGATGCATTGACAGGGCTTTTAAACAGGAGGGCTTTTGAGCATATCCTGAGTCAATCAGCGCAGAATTTAAACCCGAATGGTCCCCAACATATTTTATGTTACTTAGATTTAGATTTTTTCAAAATTGTTAATGATTCTGTTGGCCATATGGCAGGGGATGCGATGTTACAAGAAGTGGCTCTGGTCCTCCAACATCGCTTGCGTAAAACGGATGTATTGGCGCGGTTGGGCGGGGATGAGTTTGGCGTTATATTGTTGAATAGCTCTATCATCACGGGAAGGGGCATTTGTCAGGAACTGATTGAATTGGTGAACGCCATGCGCTTTCGTTGGGAAGGCAAACTTTATCGCATAGGTATGAGTATTGGCATGGTCATAATGAGTGATCCCACACGTGCGGCTGGTCAGTTGCTACGTGATGCAGATATTGCATGTTATAGAGCAAAAACAGATGGTCGGAATCAACTATCTGTTTTTGAGGACGGACATGAGAAAACTTTAGCGTATAGTCAAGAAATTGCATTAGTCAGTACGATTCAAGAAGCGATGGATAAAAATAAAATTGTCTTATATGTACAAAAAATTTCCTCAATCAACTCAGAGACACCTGCTACTAAGTATTTTGAAGTATTGATTCGTTTACTGAG
This sequence comes from Legionella genomosp. 1, assembly GCA_945878975.1. Taxonomy (GTDB): domain Bacteria; phylum Pseudomonadota; class Gammaproteobacteria; order Legionellales; family Legionellaceae. Next base: position 11,342 of record CAMCUM010000039.1, on the reverse strand, counting down.
TGACAACGATACGATTGTGAGCGCTGGTCTTTTTGTTGTTGTGGCCGAGCGCTATAATTTAATGATTCAGATTGATCGTTGGGTCATTACCGAGATACTTCTGCATTATGATAAAAAATTATCGGCATTAGAGGATACTAAATTTTCTATTAATCTTTCAGCCAACTCCTTAAATGATGCCGCTTTTTTGCCTTTTCTGATCTCAACCATACAAAAATCAGCGTTATCACCGAAACGAATTTGTTTTGAAATAACCGAAACGGCTGCGATGGAGCATATTAGCCGAACAATTGAGACGGTGCACCAACTACAAGAAATGGGATGTGCTGTTGCATTGGATGATTTTGGGGTTGGGTTAAGCTCCTTTAATTATATTAAGAATTTTTTTGTGGATATCATCAAAATAGATGGGAGCTTTGTGAAACATATCGCGGATCAAGCTGTCGATAAGACAATCGTGAAGACGATTAACGATATGGCACATAGTTTGGGAATAAAAACTGTGGCGGAATATGTTGAAAATCAAGATATTTTAAAGGTTATTTCTGAGCTGGGTGTGGATTATGCACAAGGATATGGCATTGGAAAACCTGTACCGTTGAGTACATTGATTGATATATAGCCGATTAAATTTTATTTGGCTTATTCTTCCGACAATGGCTCATCGGCCTCAGGCCTCCTGCGCTTTATTTGTCTGCGGAATAAGCCAAATAAAATTTAATCGGCTATACCTGTTACGTATGAGTTTTAGGTGTTTTAGGCGACAGCATAAAAACTTAAAACTTATCCGTGAAAGGTATATACAAAAGGGAGCGTGACTTTGAATATTCTTATCACAGGTGGTTGTGGTTTTATTGGCTCAAATTTAGCAGAGTATCACCTAGCAAAAGGGGATACTGTTTATGTGATGGATAATTTAAGTACTGGCTCATTAAAAAATGTTGCTGGATTTCAAAATAACCCCAATTTTGAGTTTGAAGAAGCCGATATTTTAAACTGGCCAAATATCAACAAGATCACAGGCTGGGCACATCGTATTTATCATTTGGCCGCCATCATTGGTGTGCGCAAAGTACTTGAGGATCCGCTGCAAGTATTAGAAACCAATATTGGAGGCTGCGCAATCCTTTTAAAAACCATCGCGCAGAACAAATCAAGCGCGCAAGTCATCATTGCTTCTTCCTCATCGGTGTATGGATACCGAGAAAAGGATTTATTAAATGAGGACGATTATTTGGGCATAGGACCTGCGCATCATCAACCCGCTGGTTATGCCATCAGTAAAATGGCAGATGAAGCGTATGGTGTAGCGTATGCTCAAAAATTTCATATTCCCGTGATTTTGTTGCGTTTTTTCAATACGATAGGTGCACGGCAAACAGGACGGTATGGTATGGTTGTGCCGCGCTTTGTCGAACAAGCTTGTACTAATCAACCCATTACTATTTATGGAGATGGGACTCAAACACGTTCTTTTTGTGATGTACGAGACGTGATAGTGGCCATTAACAAATTAGCAGAGAAAGCGCCTGGACAGGGGGATGTTTTCAATGTGGGAAATGCACATGAATTATGCATTAATGACCTGGCTAATCTGGTGAAAGAACGTGCACAGAGTCATTCTGAATTGGTGCATCTTCCTTTTCAGAAAGTTTATGGAGAAAATTATTTTGAAATCAAACAACGCCGACCTGATTTGAGTAAATTATACCAATCCACGCAATTCAAAGCCCAAATACCGTTAGAAAAAACCATCGATGATTTGATTGCAATATTTCGCAGTAGATGATCTTTTATTCCATGGCACTAAATTGAGCGGCATTGTTGTATCATCCTCTTGATTTTTCAAGGATAAAAAATGCAAAGATATCATTTCTGTTGCTAATTCCCTAGGGTTGATATTGGGTGGCAGCAGTCAAAATAGAGCTAATTTATCGCAAATTAGCTTGTTTTTGCGCTGAGACATCTATTGTCAACAAATCCTAGACCATCAAATTTTTCACGGGACGGTCGGGTGAGAAGTTAATTCGATTTTTAGTGATCAAATCAATTTCTTGATGTTTATTTTTTATCCATTTATGTTATAATTATCATACCATTGTTCAGTGCAGGTTCAAGGGCGTGTTCTTTCTTTCTTCTTCTAAAATTAAAAAAAAGACAGAGACTCAAACATCACCAAATATATTTATCGCCTTTTGCTCTAATTTATTTAATAGAGTTGTAAATTTTTTTTCATATATATTATTAAAGATTAAAAGCTGGTGGAATGCAATTTTTTATAAAGAAAAGCGGAAAGCTCCGGTAACTCAAGCAAATACAACAGGAGCCATTACATTCCCGATAGACCGGCATGTTGATTATTCAGATTCCTACGTCCCAGGACTTGACCGAGGGATACAGTTTAGTCATTATCACGACGCTCCTATTTTTCCCGCTTATCAAGAAGAATGTAGCATTCATCTTGATGCTGTACTTCATAGTGCCCCATCTAGGGTGGATTTTTCTACACCTAAGGGCGCAAATTTGGCTTGTGTTCTTCTAAATAGCGATTTTTTAAATCTGGATGTATCCGATCTATCAGCCACCTCAGAAAATGCCTTGGCATTGATAATTTATTCACTAAATGCAATTAAAGAAAGACTCCCAGAAGAAGATCAGGATAAAATTGAACAACTTTTGAATAAGTTTCAATGTGCCTATAACATTGAGCTTCAAACAAATGCTATTTTAGACGAAAGCGCCACAGTAGATGATTTCACACAGTACACGCATATTTTTAAGCAAAATTTGATTGCGCGTTTAGAGCATATGGAAACGCTTTATATCAGTTCAGGATGGAATGGTCATCCAGCGGGTCATAATATATCTTTAGAATTAACACCTTATTTAAATGATCATGGTATTTTAATGGTAAAAGGCCATATCAAAAATAGAGGCGAAGGCCTCCAGTATCACGAGTCGTTTATTAAAGGAGCACAGATTGCTTATGATCCTGAAATTAAACTTGTAGGCATTCCACTATATCAGCTAAAAAACAGTCCTTTCTTTAAAAATTACCTGCAATTAAAACTTGCGGCACGACCTAAAGATAAAAAAAGCTACATGGCAGACGATACGATTAGGCCTACGATGTTCAGTAAGGACGATTTTTACAACGTATTTCTTCCCTCATGGCCCGGTGGTCTTGAGTATTCAAAAAAACCAACACCGAAGATTGCTCAAAGAGGCCCTACATGTATTGTAAAACCTTTGATTGACGAAATTACACATCTTCTAGGTAATCAAAGTGGAAAGCTTGCAAAATTTTATATTACGATGAATTCATTGAAAAATTTTATAGAGCAAGATGGCATTACAGAGGAAAATGCTCATCAAATATTATTGATATTACCTAAACTATCTAGGAGAGCACTCAAAATTCATAAAGAAGGTATCTTATCAGAAGAAGACATTATAGAGGTGAATCATTTTTCTAAAGCTGTTAAACAAAAGATTCATCGCATAGAAAAATATAGAATCAGCAAACTAAAACGACAAACATCAACTCTTAATATTAGGGTTAGGGAAATAGAATCTTACGCACTGCAACTACCCCATATTGCTCTAATGCCCGAAATCTCTAGATCAAGAACAGGCGTTAAACAAGCAACATCTTCAATAGCTATCTTTATTGACGTTGAAACATTTATTTCTGAACAAACGAACCAAATGTTAACTGCAAAAAGTCAAAATTCTCTTATAACAGCTGCAAACATTGCTCTATATTCTCTAAGGTATTTACCAAATCCATCAGACGACCGAGTTTGGACTTCTATTCAACGTCCCGTTAACCTATTAAAAAATATTTGTGAGATGCAACAGATTTTATTTGAAGCAACTCAAACCGCCGATCAGAAATATATTATGACTCCCCAACAGGCTTGCGTATGGGGAAAGGTTTTTGGAATTACTTACCGGCTAGCTCAAAGGAGTCTTCCATTTGACCTTTGTGAGCATTATGCAAACGGATTAAAAAATTTAATGGATAATCGTTTGCCGGCATTATTTTGCCCATTTTCACCAACCGATCTAGACGGGTACCTAGATGCCATAAATTATGTTTTTAAGAGTATCAATAAAAGACTTCATACCACGCCATGTAAGGAAATGAATCCTCGAGATGAAAACCACGGTGTTCGGTATTCAGAAATAAAAGTTGATACGTTAAGGGAGGCATTAAATCATCCGGAGCTTCATTACCTACATAGTATAAGCAAAAAACATATGGCGTGGAAAGGACGTTCACCTAATTTGGACTTTAATGAATTGTGGGGCATAAGTGAGGCATACTCATTCAAGGCACATAGCGATCAAATTACTCCAGAATATCTGGCTATGAGACAAAGTTTTTTTCTTTTAAATCTGGCTTTAGATTTTAGAGGTGAAAGTCGTCATAAGTATTCGCACCTAAAATTAAATTTTAGTGGTTGCGCCTCAAGTGATTCGTTTTATTTTAGGTCTGAAGTGTATGCCATGTATCAGCAAAACGTATCCAGCTATAATCAAGGGGTGTTTGCCGACTCTTTTAAGGCTTTTACCGATGATGCAGAAAATTTCGCAGTTGATTTGCTCGATAAAAAGCATTTTAAAAAAGGACATTCTTTTAACAGTCATAATGATTTGGCATTATTTCAGGAAGCTGAAGTCATCAGTGGTGTTTCTCTTAGTCCTCTAGACATTCAAGATCTTTTAGCGGCACGCACAAGGTGCTCTTTTCCTCTTGCCCAAATAGAGCACTACTTCAGTGAAAACATGTCTCATCTTGATCATCCATTTTTCCAATCTATTTTTATGGCTCTTTTATTTAAAATCGAGGATGCTACGCTAAAATCACCACTTATCTCAGCGCTAGAGCACTCACCTTGCAGTAGAGAGATAGATAATTTCTTTGCTTTTTTAAATGTATCACTGATACAAGCTCGTAACATGCGTTCATGGACAATTTATTTTTTTCTGCTTCGTGTGAGCGCAATCTCGATTTCTTATTGCCTCCAATATCAAGGATCTGCACAGATAACAAATGATTTGATAGAGGCTTTTGAACGTGAGCTCGATAGCGTAAGCTCCCTATTCAACCTGCAAAAAATACCAACTGTTAGTCAGTCATCTTTTAATAATTGTTTACTTTCAATAGTCCCTTATTTTGCAAATTTTTCAAACATGATACCAATCATTCATAAATTTTATTCTATCAGAGCCAAGTTAACGGCGTCACAATTCGATACTGCCGCGATAGATAATTTTCAACTTCAAGAAGACATAGCATATGGAGCATTTTTACTTAAAAACTTACCTCATTTAGTCGCTACAGAAGAACGTGCAAAGACTATAAGCAATTTGCTTCCTGATTGGATCGTTGCACATGATACGTATAGAGCATTATTCAAAATCAACTATCCTGTGCAAGAGATGTCTCCAGGATATTATGAATTTCTCGATGAGAAAGGGATAAGATATCGAATTTATACGCCATCAATAAATTCAATTCGTATTTTTCGTTCTTTTATCGAAGAGGTTGGACAATCTGCTTGGTATTCATTTGAGAATGAAACGCCGTTCAAACAAGATGGAACCAACAAAGAACATCCTTGCTCAAATAAAGGAGGATATTTTATGTTGGATTCTGTATGTTGGTTTAAAGTGGGTGGAGAAAAAAAAGCGCGCATTGTGAGTAGGAAAACGGATGAGACCTTGAGCTTTGTTGCTCTGGATAAGATATGTCATCCAACATTGAATGGATTAATATTATTCAAAAATTATCATAACCCAGTGCTCACCCACATTTATAAAATAACCTCTCCAAAAAAAGTTCTTGCTTGGAAAAACAGCGCTTCAAAAGAACTTTTATTAATTGAACTAAAAGAATTTAAAATGAAATTTAGTCAAGAACTTAGACCAAATGGTCGTGTCGTATGGAATAGTTCTAAACATTTTGGATACTACCTTGATGAACATCAAAAAAACGTGTCTTTTGAGCCATTTTCTCATTATGTCGTTCTAACCAATGATGAAGGTAGTCAAAAAATCATTTGTCCATCCAGACGTTATGCGTCTGATAAAATAAAGGTCTCTAGGCAAGTAGAAAAAAAAGCACACAGTGATACAGTGGAACGCTTGTTCACGTATGACATTGATGTTAATGGCATGATTATTTTACCAGATGACGCCATATCTCTTATCTATTTAATTCATTTAGCAATTGAAAAGCAAGATTACGTCTTTGGTTTCCGGGTTATGAAAAAGCTATTACAGCATCCAGGTGAATGGGATGAAGTCATAATAAAACTCATGCAATATTTTGAGATTCCAAATACAGATGAAATAGATAAGTTGAATCTTCAGCCACCAGCATCAGCATTACGTCTTCAATTAAAAGCAAGCATGTTATCTAGTTCGACAAAAAAAATGGATAAAAATCAAATGCGGTCTTTAGTAAGGGACTATTTTAATTATCTGAATCAACTTAATAGTATTCAAGGATTACAAAGACTAGACCTTGAACATGAAAGATTACTTTATGATGCATTAGTTGAAATGCCTTTTTTACAGGAAGAGTATTTTATATTAAGAAATCGCATGCAGTTCCTTACGGAACACTCTTTTAAATTTCCAGATGGTTTTGAATTAAAAAAAACCGAATTTATGCCAGAAATCCCAATGGTTTCATTATCAGCTAATTGGGATTGGCTTGATTTGCCCATGCAAAACAAGATCACAGCTGCATTGCAAAATCCGACTCCTATTGTTTTTACAATGCGACCTGGTATCGCATTTGTAAAAAACGTTTTATTTTATTACAGTATTTTGCAAGAAGGAAAATCAGAAGAAAAAATAGAAGAAATTAAGGAATTATTAAAAGCTTGTCAATATGATAGTGACGATCGGGTTCAATGTGTTCGGGCTTTATTGCTGGCAGTTTTGTCCGCTCCTAGCGCATTCCCGACTTGTCAAACTCTTTTTTTAGAGTTGTCCGCATCACAACGAAATGAAGCTATGGTAACCACCTCAAAACTAGGCATGATACTTACCAAACTCGTTGAAAGCAGGGATTCAGTGCAAGAGCTATCTTCTTTTGATTCTTGTATTGAGAATAAAAGAGTGCTTGCCGCTTGTTCTTCAGGTATCAGTCTTGAAGCAATTAGTGCGGATGAAAGGGTGACTATTAGGCCTGAATTTGATGAAATACCAGATAAGCTTTTAGATAAATTAGTAAAGGCAAACATGATATATTTGTGTGCGCCTAGTCAACGTGATCTTGAAGTATTGTCTAATCGGTTGATTCAACTTAAAGAAATAGAGGCTTTTTACCTGTTGCAATCCCAGCAAACCGAAGATTCTGCAAGTTCTCGTGAATTTGAGCGATTACTCGATGGTGTGACGCTGGTAATAGCTGAAATAGAAAAACAAATCATTGCAATCCAACTACTATTATCAACTCATGATATTTCTCGATTAACAATTGATCAGGAAAAAATCAATATATTTGATGATCAAGTTGAATTTATTATAGAAATGTTAAACGATGAAGTAAACGATGACATGTTGGTGCTAGAAGAATTAGAACAGCAAATTTTATCGTTATTGCAAACATACTCCATAGAACGAGTATTAGAAATGCACGGAGAATTGTATCGGTCATTGACAGTTGAAGAAGCATTGGTTCATTTTGGACGAGAGGATGACATTCCTTTTTATAGTGCCAACCCTGATTTGTCGACTGAGCAACTTATGTTAATAAAGAGCTCAATTGGGAAATATTTACTTAATAAACTTAATATACAAAAGTGTGAACGTCTATTGGATGACTTTAAAACAGTTAATCATATTAAAAAAAATTTGGGAATAGGCTCTATTGATTATGCAGTTGCTAAAACTAAAGCGATACAAACACTCCAAGCGACTCGTAAGTATATAGCACATAAAGCGCCACACCTTCTTGTATTCGAAGTCTTCGCTAATATATGTCTCAAAGAAGATCAAATTAGTGCTTTAAATGCACTCACAAGTGGCGATGATTCTCAAAATATTATTTTTGAAGCCAGAACAGGATTTGGAAAATCCAAGGCCTTAATCCCATTATGGCTTTATCTGACAGGCAAAAAACGTAAGATTGAGGAAGTGCCAGGGATATCCATGATGACTGTTCCAGCGTCTTTATATCAACAACAGGTCACTTATTTAAAAAGAATACTAGGAGGAGCCTTTAATCAATCCGTATTTGCTTTTCAATTTACTAGAGAAAAAGGTAATAACTTACTTTATTTGAAAAATCTTAATCGTAGTTTAGAACAGGCTGCAGCTAAAGGGATGTGCGTATTAACCACAGTAAACTCGTTACATAGTTTAGTCAACTTAAAACTTAAAGAATGCTTGACCCTAGAAAATTCTTTCGAAAACAAACAATTAATTAAAGAGTTACGTTCTTTAAGATACAAAGCTAAGCATCAGCTATCAAATTTCTTTGATGAATCTCGTGAATGTTTTGATATCCGCCTTTATTTTGACTACGCTATTGGCGCGCCAAAAAAAATTCCTATCAATTATTGTCATGCATTGGAATTATTGTATGAAACAATTCTCAACCTTGGGGTTCCATTTGATTTTCTACCAGAGATGACTGAGTGTGAACAGCCACCACTTTCTGAGGAAAAATACAATCAAGAAATCAAAGAAATAGTGGCACGGCGCTTACTTGATCATCTTATAAGACATCAGGTGATACCTGAGCCAACGGAAAAGTTTTCACAATTACTACTGAAGCATTTCATGGGGGAGTTTGATTCACAAATTGTTCAATATTTGGAACGCATTCCGGAGTCAAAAAAAAATATATATGCTATTTTTCGAAACCAGCTGAATATTTACCTACCTCGTACTCTGATACGTCAATGTAACGGTCGTTATGGACTTTCCCCTGAAAAGACAGGCAATAGATTTGCCTATCCATTTGAAAGAGGGATTCCAAAGTTATCATCTCAATTTTCAACAATTGATGATTTGCTTGATTTTACTATCCAAGCAAATTTAAAAACGCCTTTCTCATTCAACGATATCAGCCAGTTTGTAGCAAGAATTAAATTTAAAATGGAGCAAGCTGAGAATAAACAAGATTTCAAAAGCTCAGACAATGATTATCAGTGTTATTTAAAAATCACAAAATCATTGTCCGATTGGCCGGCATCTATTAACAACTGTCGCGAAGAGGATCTTATCAGACTTCAAAAAGAGATAAATAATTCGGCAAATTTAAAATTAAAGTTGGCTTTTATTACTGGTTATATTTTACCAAAAATCACTTTACACACACAAAAAGTGAGTAGTACAGCACACAATCTTGTCGAAGCACTGGATGTTACCTATGGGGCTTCTGGAACGATCAATACAGACACGCTATCACCAAAACTTCGAACGATAGAGCAACTAGATACACCTATTGGTTCTATTTTATCTCTTTGGGAAAACTCCCAAGATGCTATTTATATTTTAAAAGAACAAAAAGCGGATAGACTTTTAAAAAGTGTCGTCTCCGGACATCATGAAATTCGTGTCATTATTGATGTTGATAATATATTTAGGGATTTGAGATCTGAAATAGAAATAGCTCGGATTGTATTTGAAAATACGATCGATTTTAAAAGTCCCTCCGTAGATGCATTGAGCTATTATGATGAAAATGGCGAAAATATGGTATTTATGCGTCCCCAAAATGGTGAGTTCATTGGGCCGCCGGTATTGCGAGACCACTGCACCGTTCCTGTCGATAATGTTTATATTTTTATGCGCCAAAGTGCAACGGTTGGAGCAGACACCCCAATGCCCATGACAGCAAATGCCTTAGTCTCAGTCGGCAGTGAAACGCAAAGAGATCTGTTTCTCCAAGGAGTTGGTCGAATGCGCGGATTACAAAGAGGACAAAAAGTCAGTTTTTTAATTCAAGAAAAAGATGTCTCATATTTTCAGCATGAAGGAAGTATCACGTTGTCATCTATTCTTAGTATGGTTAGTAAAAATCAAGGTGCGCAACGTGGTCAAGATTTGTTTTTCAATCTTAGATTGCTATTACAAAATCTTTTAGAAAAACAATTTTGGCAATACTTTGATGACAGCGCCAATGATATTGATGCGTGCATTGATGTTTTTCAAGCTATGCAGAGTTTTTTTGTTGAAAATTCATTCCAAAATCCATTTGAATCACTTTATCAAAGTAGAGGAATAGTCGCTATTCACGATGCAGTGCAACAGATTAAAGATGGCTTTCTTAGAAAGTTGGCGCTTGTCTTGGAGAACAGAATATTATCAGAAGTGATTGATGCTGAGGTCATAATCGAGGAATTCGATGCTTTGCTAGATTTTAATAAATTACCAATTAATATTAAAATGGGCTCCGCAGAAGAGTGTGAAGTTGAAGTTGAGTCAGCAGAGCTTGACCATGAACTTGCGGAAGTTGAATATGAAGTTGGAAGTATTGAATTGATCTCTGAACAGGATACTGAGCAAGCGCAGGAAAGTGAACGAGAAAAAGCAACCATTAGTGCATTACCCTATATACCATATAAGCCTGCAATAGCTTTACCATCCGGCAATTATCATAGCTTTGGAATAGATATTTCGTCTTCGGCTACAAAAAGTTTTCATGATAAGTTCTCACCACTTTTGGAGTCCTTTTATGGGTCAACCAATTATTTTCGTATGAGTTCTGCGGGAGAGCGACCAAAAGGAATATTAAAAACGGCATATCAATATCTCATTATTTATGAAAAAGAAAAATTTAAAGTGGTTTTGATGGATCAGCAAGATGCTTTAAAAGCGATGGAAAAAATGATGGAAGAAAACGACCCGGTTAGCACAACAAAGGATTTTTACCTTATGTCATCTACGGGTAAGGTTTTGTCTCAAAATGCGCAAAAAAAGTTAAATGTACAAAAGTGGAATTCAAATCCAGACCTGACTATCTTAACAAAAATATTCTCGCGACAATTGAATTTTAGTGGTCAAGAAATTAGATTTTTAGCTTCTTTGAAATATCGTCAACGTAAACTGTATTTTGATTTTTTTAATCAAGAAATTTCATATTGCTGGCCCCCGCTAGCCGGTTGCTTAAGCAGCCTACAATCTAGAGTAGAAGAAATGCTCCTGTGTTCTTGTGATGTATTTAGAAGTGGGTCAAAAAATTCGGACCAAAATTTTAAAAAGTTAAGATATAATTCTCGTCAGAACCATTGGAGGCGAGATGAGCGAACAGCGCAAAAAATACACTCCTGCAGAGAAGGCTAAAATTGCTTTAGAAGCAATTAAAGGAGAGA